>QBMP01000046.1 GCA_003242115.1 Phormidesmis priestleyi | reverse complement strand
ATAGCGAAAAGGATGTGTACATCTGCAATATCGTCAAATGCCGCCCACCCGGCAGCCGCAACCCCACCACGGCTGAAGTTAACGCCTGCCGACCCTACATTTTGGAGCAAATTCGCCTGGTCGATCCTAAAATTATTTTGCTTACCGGAGCCACTTCCGTCAAAGGCATCATCCCCAGTGAAAAGCGCGGCATCACCAAAATTCGCGGCACTTGGATTGAGTGGGAAGGTCGCCAGTGTATGCCCATACTGCATCCCGCTTATCTGCTACGCAACTCGTCACGCGATCCAGGCAAACCGAAGTGGCTAATGTGGCAAGACATTCAGGCAGTCAAAGCAAGGCTAGATGAGCTGCGCGCTGAAGCTTAGATTGGAGTAAGCCCACGACTATGGGCAGCTATGGACGGCTATGGAGAGCCCACTGTAATGGGCTTTATCGCAGCTTCAGCTTCTACTATGGGTATCGGCATGGGCGCACCTTTAGGCACCCTTAGCCAAACATCCACTAGCTGATTTGGGTTGTCAGGCGAAACCATCTTGCCCGCAGGTACCATCACATAGCCTGTCGTCGCGCCTTCATCTGTTGGTTCTGGTTTCTGATTCGATGCTTTTTCATCGGGTACTTGTGGATCTGTTGCTGGCTGATTTTGAAGCTGTAAGCGATCGCCTCCAGAAGATTCACTACTCTGCAACTCTGTTGTGGCAGGCTCAATAGGTGTCAGTGGTGGAAACACCCATCGACTCAAAATAGAAGCGGCCATTCCAGCGATTAGCGCAATCGGAATCAACATGCTCGTTCGCCAGCGCAAACGACTTTGAGATTTGCGGCTCGCAGCAATAAAGTCTTGCGCGAGGCCCGATAGCTCGTTGCGATGGAGCTGCACAAACGCTAACGTCTCTTGCAGCTGCGTGCCGCCTAGCAGGTATTCAGATGCCTTTGGCCGATGCCGCTGATCCCACTCTTGGGCGCTGCTTTCTAATCGGCGCTGCAATCGTATAATGCTGCGCGATTCAGCCAGCCAAGTCCGCAGCAGATCCCAATCATGAACCAGTGACTCATGGATAATTTCGACAGTTCTAGGTGAGCCTAAAATAGGCTTCGCCGTCTCAGAGACATTATTCAAAAACCAAGTTGTCAAGGGTGAAGACGCATCGCCTTGGGTTTGCCAAGCAGCACTGGGCATTTCAACGCCTTCTTCTGAGCAACAGTTAGTCGCAATCGAAGACTGCGATACTACCACCAAACGCTCTGCCGCTAGCTTGTCTAAGGTACCGTCAATTAGTTCAGCCGGGAAGCCTTCGTTGATTAGCTCATTGCGAAAGGCTCTTCGGCTGCGATCTTCGCGGCCTTCTCCTAGCTCACACAGCGCCAAGAAAATTCGCCTTGCGGCCTGTTGTTGTTCTGCATTCAAGCTCTTGTAAATGGCGCTGGCTCGATGGGTCATTACGTTTTTGACTCCGCCCAGTGCCATATAGGCTTCCATCGTTAGCTTAGGCGCTGCGCCGCCTCTGACGCCTTTGACATGGACATCTCGCCTGCGCCACAGCTCTAACAAGGTCTGCTGAATCAGCGGCAGTTCACCGGGTGCGCCGTTAGTGTCCACTGCCAAGTTATAAAGCATGATGGGGTCAAGCTCAATGCCCATCTTTTCGGCGGGTTTTTGCACCACTGCCTTAATTTGATCAAAGCTCATCGGGGTAACAACAACTGTGTTGAGATCGACCAGCATTTTGAACGATTCGTAAGGAATCAGCTCGTCGGTAGTATCAGCCCGAAGCCCAATTACAATGCCCAGGGGGGCGCTGGGATCTTGCAGGGTTTCGGTCAGGGCGCGGATAAATAGCTGACGCTCGGCTAGATCGTTGGCATCAGTAGTAGGCGTCAAGAGTTCTTCAAATTGGTCAATGACGAGCCATAGCTTAGAGGCAGATGGAATGCTGGTTATACCAGGCTTCATTAAGCTAGCGCGCACAAGCTGAGCAAGCCCTTCTCCGGCTCCTTTTTGCAGCAGCAGCTCAGCTTGGTGCATTTGGCTGGCTCGCTGCACGTCATCCGTGGTAGCTGTGGCAAAGGCGGCGGCTAGCGCTTTGAGCGGATGTCGAGTCGGCGTAAGTAGCTTAATCTGCCACTGTTCGCTGCCTGGAATGCTATTGCCCTTGCGCAAATGATGCATTAGCCCAGCTCGGAGCAAAGAGGTTTTGCCGCTGCTAGAAGCGCCGACTAGGGCGCAAAAGTCATTATTTTTGACATGGTTAATTAGCTGCTGGGTGAGATCTTCGCGGCCAAAGAAATAGTCAGCGTGAGCTTCGTCAAACGGTGAAAGGCCCCGATAAGGGCAAAAGCCAAAAGAGAGCTGCTTGATTCGAGTCAGCGTACTAATAGGCGTTTTAGAAAAAGCCGCCTTGAGCCCACTCACCCGAGTGAGCACAATTTCACTGCCTGAGTTTTCAAACAAAGGCTGCTGAATTTCGCCTCTGAGCTGCTGGCTGACATGTTCGCTCAGGCCGTAGTTGGTAATTTTACCCCCTTCTTTTTGGTAGGGGTCTAGCCCTGATAGCAAAGCCCCAGTTAACACGCTGTGCTTGCCTTCTAACGATTCGTATGCCGACTCATACTCGCGAGAAGCGGCCATAAACAGCCGATCTGTGCCGTTACGGGCCCCCGGATCGGCTTCGCTAAAATTCAGCAGTTCGCCACTGTTACAGCAGTCCAAAATAACAATGATTTGACGTACTGGACTCTGCTGCAAAAGGCGTCTGAGCCAGTCGAGCGAGAGGCCAAAATTACCCTTATCTGGATCGGCGTCGCTAGTCGCTAAGTAGCCTTCTCGAATGCCAGCTTCCCGCTGTAAGCCATGTCCCGAAAAGTAAAACAGGGCCGTATTCGCCACGTTGTTACCCTTGGGCTTAAACAGCTGAACCAGCGATTCTTCTAATTTTTGGGTGGTGACTTTGCTGCGGTTGCCCACTGTGGCACGCCCTTTTAGAATCACTTCTGGCAGCCGCTGTACCCGAAATTCTCCCTGCGTTTGCAGGCGAGCGGCAACGGCCTCCGCGTCGGCTGCTGGAGCGCTGAGCGTAGGCAGTGACTGGTATTGATTAATGCCGACAATTAGCGCATCCCGTGACATGACGTAAAACACCCTTTGGAAAAGTAAGCGCGCTGGCTTTAGCTGGCCTGATGAGGGCTCAGATTTGGGCTGACGCTGTGCGGAGTGATGAAGTTGAGATTCGCTTACTTAGGCAGCGAGGCTGTTGGCAAGCGTGATTAGCAACACGATGCTATTCACGCTTGCAAAAGCAACTGATTCGACACATAAAAAATTTCTCTTGAACTAATTAACAGAAATTGATCGAAAGAGCCTAATCAAAAGTAGTTTCTAAAAGAATGATAGACAAATGCTGTTGAGAAATAAACAAGGTCTTTGACTTGCTTTTTCTATAGCAAAAAAGGTTGATTCATTAAAATTGAAAGAGTTTTATCGATAAATACTGAACTGATTAATTGATAACAATATTGCTTGGTGAGTGAGTCGAATACTCTCATAGTATCTACTTAGAGACGATGAGAATTTAGATGATTTTGTTAGGGTATCTCAGGGCATCTACGGAATTTATCGTGAAGCGATCGCACAACATCAATTATTTTTGCTATTTCCTAAGCCAAATGGCGGATTTTAAATTAGTCTGCCGAATCGGTATAAAACTCGATAGGCAATCGAATAAATGCTTTTTGTCTCCGTTTATTTTCGATTGCGTAGGGTCTAGAATTTGATCGCTGAGTTTCTGAAGTTGAGATTTGAGGTTTTGATCATAAGCTCGTGAGCAATGAACCGCTAGATGGACTCATACGGCTGCTGCAATATCAAATTCAGCAATGGCTTGACCAGGATTTAAATCAGGTTTGAGGCCGAACGGGGGACTGGCGATTTGAAGTGCTTATGTGTCCCTCTTTCACAATTGGCCCAAGTTCAATCAATCCGATCCATATCCTTAGACCGGCTCTTTGCGTGATTGAGCGTCTTTCTGTCGCTAGCCCCGCAAAGGGTGCTGAAGCAGTCTTCGAGTCGCTAATTCGATGGGTACTAGATACAGAGACAGACAACTTTTTGCATTTGAGTCATGGCCTTGAGCAGGGAATTGCATTCTTGAAAGCTCGGTCTAAAGCTCGGTCTAAAGCGCAGTGCAATGCGCCGGATTCGCCGTTAGCGATCACGGATGTCTGCGACTACTGGTGTCTTCGGGCTGCTTCAGTGGAGCTGCGGATCGGTATGTTAAGGGCACAAGGGCAGCAATTGCCCAGCAGGCTTTTACAGGTGGGTGAGAGGGCTATAGCGACTGCCCTACCGGATTTTGCCTTGTGCCTTCAAGAACCTCTACCACTTTATTTTTTGACTCGCACCCTGACCGGGCAGCGAATCTACGCCCATCAGCCATTGCCGCTACAGGTCTGTGATTTGACAAGTTAGCCGCCAATTTAGAGCCGGTGAGGATTAACTGCGGTGAGCTTTACCCTCAGCGCCGCCATCTTCGACGCGCAGCCGGACTGAATCACCGTGAGACGGCAGTCCTTCTGCTTCTGTGAGTAAGTCAATATCTGTCGCTACACTGGCCAGCGCTGATCGCGTGTACTGTACCAAGCTAGTGTGCTTCATAAATGTCTCAGTGCTCAGCGGCGATGCGTAGCGGGCTGCGCCCGATGTGGGCAGCGTGTGGTTCGGCCCTGCTAAATAATCGCCGACGGCTTCGGGAGTGTCATGACCCAGAAAAATTGCGCCCGCTTGATGAATTTGAGGCAGCAGATCCCAAGGGTCTTCAATTTCTAGCTCTAGGTGTTCTGGGGCAAAAATATCTGAGAGCTGAGCGGCTGTTTCTAAATCAGGTACGACCACCGCTAGACCATAGTTTGCGATCGCTTTCTCAGTCAGGGTTTGGCGAGGGTGATTTTCGAGCTGCCTTGCCACTTCAATATCCACAGCTCTAGCAAGCGCGTCATCGGTGGTAATTAAAATGGCCGCCGCTAACGGATCATGCTCAGCTTGGGCAAGCAAATCAGCCGCGATATGGACTGGGTTAGCGGTGTGATCGGCAATGATCAAAACCTCGGATGGGCCCGCTAAAGAATCAATCCCAACAGTGCCATACACCTGCTTTTTGGCCAGCGTGACGTAAATATTGCCGGGGCCTGTAATCACATCTACTTTAGGAATCGTAGCCGTGCCATAGGCAAGCGCCGCTATAGCCTGTGCCCCACCCACTTGATAAATCTCTTGAATGCCCGCCTCCTGCGCCGCGACCAAAACTGCCGGACTAAGCTGATGAGTTGCGCCTGAACGGCCTGAGCCTAAAGGCGTGACCATCACAATTCGCCCGACGCCCGCCACCTGCGCCGGAATGGCATTCATCATCACCGTGCTTGGGTAGCTAGCGCGACCGCCGGGCACATAGATCCCAGCGCTGGCCATCGGGCTGTAGCGTTTGCCCAAAACCACCCCATCTGCTTCAAAACTCACCCAGCTTTTTGGCAGCCGTTGCCGATGGAATCGCTCAATATTTTTGCAGGCTTTTCTGATCGCTTTAAGCAGCCCTTGAGAAATCTGCTGATAGGCCGCATCTAGCTGCGCTCCATCTACCCTGAGCGATTGCGCTGTGAGCCGCTGATGGTCAAACTTCTCGGTGTAGTGAAGCAATGCCTGATCACCGTTAGTTCTTACTGCCTCCACAATTTCACGAACAGTTGATTCGGCGTCTGTCACTTGGGCGTCGTGGGTGCGATCACAAATGCGCCGCAACTCGGCCCTAGCATCACTGAGCTGATGGATAATTCGCAGCATGTATAAAAAAAGGGAATTAGATTGCCTAGAAATATTCCACCAGCTTAGCGTGGAATTCTTAGGAGGATCAGCTCTTCAGCCGCTTTAGGCCGCTTTAGATAGCGCCTATCGCTGCTAGACACTCAGAAAATCTGCTAAAAATGTGTTTTTATAGTGTCAAAGCTCAAAGGTCAGTGCTATAATCAGCTACTCCAATTGTCTTGAATTTTTCAGATAAATCCTTATTTCTTTGGCGATTCACTGAACAAAAGCCGACTGATAAGCTAAAGATTTGACGGTCAAAGAACTTGATTGTCAAACCCTTGGTGGTTAGCTTAATAGCTTATGCTGAATAGCTCAAGACATCTGAATGACTTCAAAGATGATAAAGAAGACAAAAATTGATAAGGGCAGTGTAAGGGCAAGTAATGGCAAATACTAAATCTGCGATTAAGCGTATTCAAGTTGCAGAGCGAAATCGCTTGCGCAACAAGGCGTATAAGTCGGCTGTAAAGACGCTAACGAAGCGCTATCAGGAAGCAATTACGACTCACGAAGCGGCTCCTTCGGCAGAGAGCAGTCAACTGGTTCAAGAAAGACTGTCGGCAGCTGTGAGCAAAATCGACAAAGCCGTCAAGCGCGGCGTTTTGCACCGCAACGCGGGTGCTAGGCGAAAGTCTCGGCTATCGAGGCTACTCAAGGCTGCTGAACAAAGCGACAGTAATAGTACAGCGGCCGTCACTGAATCTGCTAGCGAAGCGGTCAGCGCTTAGAGCTAATAGTAGTTGCCAGTAAACAGCCAAGCGAATATGAATGTGCCTTGCTGATCCAATGCAGCCCTAACCAATGACAGTATGCGCTTAGTAGATACCCACGTTCATATCAACTTTGATTCTTTTGATGCGGATAGAGATGAGGTTGCTAGAGCTTGGCGTCAGGCAGGAGTGGCCCATTTAGTTCACTCTTGCGTTGATCCCAGTGAGTTTGGCAAAATTCAGGCGATCGCTCATCGCTATCCAGAAGTATCTATGGCCGTAGGTCTACACCCACTGGACATGGATAAGTGGGTAGAAGGCGAGACGGCTGATCAAATTGCCACGCTAGCGGCTTCCGAACCTAAAGTGGTTGCCATCGGTGAAATGGGGCTGGACTTCTTCAAAGCGAATAATAAAGAAACTCAGCAAAGCGCTTTTATCGCTCAGCTAAAAGTTGCCCAAGCTTTGGATTTGCCCGTCATCATTCACTGCCGCGAGGCTGCGACTGAGATGGCCGCACTGCTGAAAGATTTCTTTCAAGTGCATGGCCCGGTAGCAGGCGTTATGCATTGCTGGACAGGCAGCCCACAAGAAACTCAGCAGTTTCTGGATTTGGGCTTTTTTATCAGCTTTAGCGGTATCGTGACGTTCAAAAGTGCCACTCAAGTGAGTGCTTCAGCGCAAATGGTGCCGAGCGATCGCATTCTTATAGAAACAGACTGTCCGTTCCTATCCCCTGTCCCCCAGCGCAAAGAGAAACGTAATCAGCCTGCCTTTGTCCGTCATGTTGCCGAGCATGTCGCAGTCTTGAGAGGTATTCCCTTATCTGAACTAGCGATTCAAACCACCCAAAACGCCCAGCGACTGTTCCGGTTACCCGACGAACTATCTTATCCAGATGAGCAGCCAAAGTGAGCGATTCTGCTATCACTCAGGCACTCAGCTTGGATAATCAATTTGGTGTAGTTAACTTGTCTGTCTTGACAATTCTATATTTTTAAGATCCAAGTTTAGACTATGATATATAGACAAAAATACTTGTTTGCATTCTCTAACTCGATTTTCAGTGGCTCTCACTCGTCAGTAGGGACTCGGTTTCCTTGCTACTCAAATAGTTGAGGCTTTTGGTGCGAGATTTCACCACCAATTTTTCACTCTATATCGGTCAATCATACACTGCGATTTCTCTTGAAATTTCCTAGCTTTTCTTCCTGGCTAAACGTAAGTTTAGAATTCTTAACATTTTTAGGATCAGGCCACAGAACCTTTCATTTAGTCAAGACTTTATCGGCTTCATTACTAACAAGAGCTTTCGTTTTGGCCTTTTCGCCCCCCTAATGCCCCCAACTTTGGTTGCTACCTTCCCTTTTCTTCAGTCCTAGCCGCCTTTATTTGGGTTTTATCTTAACGATGTACCTTCGGCTTCTATCTCTTCTGGTTCTTTGGGTTCCACTGATAGCCCCTCTTTGAAATCTTGGCGCTATGCCAACGCTAGCCCATGTTTTCGGCTGCCTTCTAACTTTCTACATCCCCTTTGCTGTCTAAACGTTTGCCCTTCACGGCGCGATTTTGAGGAAACGCATGACTGACTCTACTCTTGCCACCATCGATTCAACGGCCTCAACAACTGCACCAGCTGATCTGACGGCTGTTAGTCTCACCACCCAGGCTCAAGACCCTAACCTACCTGTTAATCAGGTACCTGTTCACCTGTTGCCTGATCTGGTCGAGATTCAGCGTGCCAGCTTTCGCTGGTTTCTTTCAGAAGGCTTAGTCGAAGAGCTAGAAAGCTTTTCGCCTATTACCGACTACACTGGCAAGCTGGAGCTGCATTTCTTAGGTAAAGACTATCGGCTCAAAGCACCTAAATATATGGTGGATGAGGCCAAGCGGCGCGACAGCACTTATTCCGTGCAAATGTACGTCCCGACCCGGCTGATCAACAAAGAAACGGGTGAAATTAAAGAGCAAGAAGTCTTTATCGGCGACCTACCCCTGATGACAGATCGCGGCACGTTTATTATCAACGGTGCAGAAAGAGTCATCGTTAATCAAATTGTCCGCAGTCCAGGGGTTTACTACAAAGCCGAAACCGACAAGCACGGTCGCCGCACCTACACGGCCAATCTTATTCCTAACCGGGGAGCGTGGCTCAAGTTTGAAACTGATAAGAACGATCTTGTCTGGGTTCGGATTGACAAAACTCGTAAACTATCTGCTCAAGTATTGCTCAAAGCTCTAGGGCTAAGCGACAGTGAAATTTTTGATTCGCTGCGCCACCCTGAGTATTTCCAGAAGACGATTGAAAAAGAAGGGCAGTTTAGCGAAGAAGAAGCCCTCTTAGAGCTATATCGTAAGCTGCGTCCGGGTGAGCCGCCAACAGTTAATGGCGGTCAGCAGCTGCTGGATTCTCGCTTCTTTGATCCTAAGCGCTACGACTTAGGGAAAGTCGGTCGCCATAAGCTTAACCGTAAGCTACGGCTAAATATCCCCGAAACTACGCGAGTGCTGACGCCCCAAGATATCGTGGCGGCGATTGACTATTTGATCAATCTAGAATTTGACATTGGCAGCCCCGATGATATCGACCACCTGGGCAACCGTAGAGTGCGCTCAGTCGGTGAATTGCTGCAAAACCAAGTACGCGTCGGACTGAACCGACTAGAGCGGATTATTCGTGAGCGCATGACGGTTTCTGACGCGGACTCACTGACGCCTGCTTCTTTGGTCAACCCTAAGCCTTTAGTTGCTGCTATCAAGGAGTTTTTCGGCTCCAGTCAGCTCTCTCAGTTTATGGATCAGACCAATCCGCTTGCAGAGCTAACGCATAAGCGTCGGATCAGTGCGCTCGGCCCGGGCGGTCTGACCCGTGAGCGGGCAGGTTTTGCCGTGCGCGACATTCATCCTTCCCATCATGGTCGTATCTGCCCCATTGAGACCCCTGAAGGCCCGAATGCTGGCCTTATCGGTTCTCTTGCTACCCATGCGCGGGTGAATGACTTTGGCTTTATTGAGACGCCATTTTTTCCGGTGGTAAACGGCCAGATTATCAAAGATAATCCGGCCGTTTATATGACCGCCGATGAGGAAGACGATCTGCGGGTAGCACCTGGAGATGTGCCAATTGACGCACACAACAATATCTTGGGCGAAACGGTGCCTGTGCGCTATCGCCAAGACTTTACGGTGACAACGCCGAAAGAAGTTGACTACGTTGCGGTTTCGCCCGTACAGATTATTTCAGTCGCGACCTCGCTCATTCCATTCTTAGAGCACGATGATGCCAACCGAGCCTTAATGGGCTCAAACATGCAGCGTCAGGCAGTGCCTCTACTGCGACCTGAGCGGGCGCTAGTCGGCACTGGGCTTGAAGCCCAAGCTGCGCGTGACTCAGGCATGGTAATTATTAGCCGCACCGATGGGGTCGTGAGCTACCTTGATGCCAACTGGATTAAGGTGCGCGATCCGGAAGGAAATACCCACACCTACGAGCTGCAAAAGTATCAGCGCTCAAACCAGGATACCTGTTTGAACCAGAGACCTTTAGTGTACGAAGGTACTAAAGTGGTGGCCGGTCAGGTAATGGCCGACGGATCGGCAACCGAGGGGGGTGAAATCGCGTTGGGTCAGAACGTTCTGATTACCTACATGCCGTGGGAGGGCTACAACTACGAAGACGCGATTTTACTCAGTGAGCGGCTGGTATACGAAGATGTTTACACCTCAATTCACATTGAAAAATACGAGATTGAGGCGCGTCAAACCAAGCTAGGGCCGGAAGAAATCACGCGCGAAATTCCCAACGTCGGAGAAGATGCGCTGCGTCAGCTTGATGAAACTGGCATCATTCGCATTGGGGCTTGGGTCAGCTCCGGCGAGATTTTGGTAGGCAAAGTCACCCCGAAAGGAGAATCCGATCAGCCGCCGGAAGAAAAGCTCTTACGGGCCATTTTTGGAGAGAAGGCCAGAGATGTTCGAGACAACTCCCTGCGAGTGCCCAATGGAGAGAAAGGTCGGGTCGTAGATGTGCGGGTCTTTACCCGTGAGCAGGGTGATGAACTGCCGCCGGGGGCCAATATGGTCGTGCGGGTGTACGTAGCGCAAAAGCGCAAAATTCAGGTCGGTGACAAAATGGCGGGTCGCCACGGCAATAAGGGAATTATTTCGCGGATTTTGCCGGTAGAAGACATGCCGTATATGCCGGATGGAACGCCGATTGATATTGTGCTCAATCCGCTGGGTGTGCCCTCTCGAATGAATGTGGGTCAGGTGTTTGAGTGCCTGTTAGGCTGGGCCGGACAAAACTTGAATGCCCGCTTTAAAGTGACGCCGTTTGATGAAATGTATGGCGAAGAGGCTTCGCTAGAAACCACGCACGGCAAGCTGCAAGAGGCGCGTGAAATCACCGGGAAAGACTGGATATTTAACCCGGACAATCCTGGCAAAATTCAGCTCTACGACGGTCGCACGGGTGAGCCTTTTGACCAAGAGGTGACAGTGGGCCAGTCTTACATGCTGAAGCTGGTTCACTTGGTTGATGACAAGATCCATGCGCGTTCGACGGGGCCTTATTCGCTGGTGACTCAGCAACCGCTGGGGGGTAAAGCGCAGCAAGGCGGTCAGCGTTTTGGTGAAATGGAGGTTTGGGCACTAGAAGCCTTTGGCGCAGCCTACACATTGCAGGAGCTATTGACCGTTAAGTCTGACGATATGCAGGGGCGCAATGAAGCGCTCAACGCAATTGTTAAAGGCAAGGCGATTCCGCGTCCGGGAACGCCTGAGTCGTTCAAGGTGCTGATGCGAGAGCTACAGTCGCTGTGTTTGGATATTGCGGTGCATAAGGTGGAGATCCAGGAAGATGGCACGAGCCGCGATAGCGAGGTGGATTTGATGGCCGATGTGGGCAATCGTCGGACACCTTCAAGACCAACCTATGAGTCGGTTGCCAGCCCAGGAGATTCACTGTCTGGGAGTGATTTTTCTGAGGAAGCTGAGCCAGCGAAGCCGCTGGGATAGTAGCCGCTGGTTTGAGAGCGCTAAATTTTGGAGCGCTAATTCGGGCGCGTGATAGAGCTAATTGGCGCTTTTGCTTGAAGATAGCTCAAACCATTTGCCCGAACTATTTGGAAGTCACATCGAGAGTTATTAAGGAAATAAACACAGGATGCCGAAAGTAGAACAGCGCTTTGACTATGTAAAGATCGGCCTAGCTTCACCGGAGCGAATTCGAGACTGGGGTGAGCGCACATTGCCCAATGGTACGGTGGTCGGTGAAGTCACCAAGCCAGAAACCATTAACTACAGAACTCTGAAGCCAGAGATGGACGGGCTGTTTTGTGAGCGGATTTTTGGCCCCGCCAAAGACTGGGAGTGTCACTGCGGTAAATACAAGCGGGTGCGCCATCGCGGCATCGTGTGTGAGCGCTGCGGTGTAGAGGTCACTGAATCTCGCGTGCGCCGTCACCGCATGGGCTTCATCAAGCTAGCTGCTCCGGTGGCTCATGTTTGGTATCTCAAGGGGATTCCTAGCTATATTGCAATTTTGCTAGATATGCCGCTGCGGGACGTGGAGCAAATTGTTTATTTCAATGCCTACGTTGTACTAGACCCTGGCAATGCCGATAACTTAACCTACAAGCAGCTGCTGAGCGAAGATCAGTGGATGGAGATAGAAGATCAGCTCTATGACGAGGATTCTCAGCTAGCTGGAATTGAAGTCGGGATTGGCGCTGAAGCCCTGAAGCGGCTCCTAGAAGATCTCCAGCTTGAAGACACAGCTGAGCAACTACGAGAAACCATTGCAACTTCTAAGGGGCAAAAGCGCGCCAAGCTGATTAAGCGTTTGCGGGTCATTGATAATTTTATTGCAACGGGCTCTAAACCAGACTGGATGGTGCTGGATGTGATTCCGGTGATTCCGCCCGATTTGCGACCGATGGTGCAGCTAGACGGCGGACGATTTGCGACGTCTGATCTAAACGATCTGTATCGCCGGGTGATCAATCGAAATAATCGTTTGGCCCGCCTACAGGAGATTTTGGCGCCTGAAATTATCGTCCGTAATGAAAAGCGGATGCTGCAAGAGGCGGTAGATGCGCTGATTGACAACGGTCGCCGGGGCCGGACAGTGGTAGGGGCGAATAACCGACCGCTGAAGTCGCTGTCGGACATTATTGAAGGTAAGCAGGGTCGCTTCCGTCAAAACCTTTTGGGCAAGCGGGTTGATTACTCTGGCCGCTCGGTAATTGTCGTCGGCCCAAATTTGAAAATCCATCAGTGCGGCCTGCCGCGTGAGATGGCAATTGAGCTGTTTCAGCCGTTTGTGATTCATCGGCTGATTCGTCAGGGTCTAGTCAACAACATTAAGGCGGCGAAGAAGCTAATTCAGCGCAATGATCCCAGCGTCTGGGAAGTGCTCGAAGAAGTGATTGAAAGCCATCCAGTGATGCTAAACCGAGCGCCGACGCTGCACCGATTGGGGATTCAGGCATTTGAGCCGATTATGGTAGAAGGCCGAGCCATTCAGCTTCATCCGTTAGTTTGTCCGGCGTTTAACGCTGACTTTGATGGAGATCAAATGGCTGTGCATGTGCCGCTATCGTTGGAGTCTCAGGCAGAAGCAAGGCTGCTGATGCTGGCTTCTAACAACATTCTTTCGCCCGCGACCGGTAGACCAATTATTACGCCAAGTCAGGATATGGTGTTGGGCTGCTACTACCTAACGGCAGATAATCCGGCTAAGCAAGAAGGCGCTGGGCGATATTTTGCGAATATGGAGGATGCTATAGCTGCCTACGAACAGGGCAACGTCGATCTTCATGCCAAAGTATGGCTGCGCTTTGATGGCCTCGTTGAAAACGATGAGGACGATAGTGAGCCAAAAGAAGTGACCACTGACGACAGCGGGAAGACCACAAAAATCTATAAATTCCGTCGGGTTCGAGAAGACGAGTCAGGCCAGGTAATTTCTCAATACGTTAAAACTACGCCGGGCCGCATTATCTATAACCACGCTGTGTTAGGGGCGTTGGCTGAATAAGGCTGGCACCGTCAAAAGCACCGTTAAAAGTACTGCCAAAAGCACGACAAAACACAAGACATCAAGCAGCAAAGCGTTCAAAGGCAAAGGAACACCTATGACAGAGCAAGCCGAATCTAGACCCGCTGTATTTCGCAACCGAGTCATTGACAAAAAACAGCTAAAAAACCTGGTTTCATGGTCTTTTGAGCATTATGGCACTGCCCGCACCGCTCAAATGGCCGATGAAATTAAGAGCTTAGGCTTTAAGTACGCGACTCGCGCTGGCGTTTCTATCAGCATTGAAGATCTCGAAGTGCCGCCTAGCAAAAAGGTGATGCTAGAGTCAGCAGAAGAAGAAATTCGTGATACTGAAGAGCGCTACACCCGAGGCGAAATTACCGAAGTAGAGCGCTTTCAAAAGGTGATCGACACCTGGAATGAAACCAGTGAGCATCTTAAAGATAAGGTGGTCGAAAACTTCCGAGATCACAATCCTTTGAACTCGGTCTATATGATGTCTAACTCCGGAGCCCGGGGGAACATCTCTCAGGTGCGTCAGCTTGTAGGTATGCGCGGGCTGATGGCCAACCCCCAGGGAGAAATTATTGACTTACCGATTAAGACCAACTTCCGCGAAGGTCTGACGGTCACTGAGTATATTATTTCTTCTTACGGTGCGCGCAAAGGTCTGGTGGATACAGCGCTGCGCACGGCCGACTCGGGCTATCTTACCCGCCGACTGGTGGATGTGTCACAAGATGTAATTGTGCGCGAAGTTGACTGTGGAACGGATCGCTACATTCCGGTGCGACCGATGACCGACGGTGAGCGGGTGCTGATTCCGTTGGAGGATCGCCTGCTGGGCCGGGTGCCTGCAGAAGATGTGAAGCATCCTAAAACGGGTGAAATTATTGTTGCGCGCAATCAGGCGATTACGGACGATATTGCCAAAGCGATTGGCACCGCCAAAGTCAAAGAGATTAAGGCCCGCTCAGCGCTGACCTGCGAGGCCGCTCGTTCGGTGTGTCAGCACTGCTATGGCTGGAGTTTGGCGCATTCGCATATGGTGGATTTGGGTGAAGCGGTAGGCATTATTGCCGCTCAGTCTATTGGTGAACCGGGAACTCAGCTCACTATGCGAACTTTCCACACGGGCGGTACGTTTACGGGTGAATTGGCTCCCCAAATTACGGCCAAGCGAGCCGGTACGGTGCATATTCCTGATGGCATCCGGGTGCGTCCTTTCCGTACCCGTCATGGGGAAGATGCGCTGCTGCTGGAAGGCAATACCCAAATTTCAGTGGAGTCTAATGGCAAGGAGTATTCGGTTTCTTTGCCGCAAGGTGCGATTTTGTTTGCTAAAGAAGGCGATGAGCTGAAAAAAGGCGACATGATCGCGGAGATGCCGAGCACTAGCCGAGTCCGTAAGGTGACGGAAAAAGCG
This sequence comes from Phormidesmis priestleyi, assembly GCA_003242115.1. Taxonomy (GTDB): domain Bacteria; phylum Cyanobacteriota; class Cyanobacteriia; order Phormidesmidales; family Phormidesmidaceae; genus Phormidesmis; species Phormidesmis priestleyi_A. The sequence continues at coordinate 4,012 of QBMP01000046.1, read as the reverse complement.
AGTAAAGACGTGACTTCGGATCTGTCGGGTGAGGTGTTTTTTGATGGCTTAGTGCAGGAAGAAAAAACTGACCGTCAGGGCAATATGACGCGCCTGGCACAGCGAGGTGGTTTGATTTGGGTGCTGTCGGGTGAGGTGTATAACCTGCCGCCGGGGGCTGAGCCGGTTGTGAAGAATGGCGATCGCATCGAAGCCGAAGGCGTACTCGCTGAAACTAAGCTAATTACCGAGCGCGGCGGCACCGTTCGCCTTACAGACGCGTCCAACGACGGTAAAGGTGGCCGCGAAATAGAAATCATCACCGCTTCTGTATTGCTGGATCAGTCTGAAATCGAAATTGAGAGTGGTCAGGGCCGTGAGCACTATTTCCTCAAAACCTCTACGGGTCAGAAGTTCTCGCTCAATGCCACTCCCGGTACCAAAGTTACCAGCGGCCAAGTCGTGGCCGAATTAGTAGACGACACCTTCCGCACCCAAACCGGCGGCATTATCAAATTTGCTGGGGTAGAAGTTGCCAAGCGCGGCAAAGCCAAGAACGGCTACGAAGTTGTCAAAGGCGGCACATTGCTGTGGATTCCTGCCGAAGCCCACGAAGTCAATAAAGACATTTCTCTACTGATGGTAGAGGACGGTCAGTACATCGAAGCTGGTACAGAAGTAGTTAAAGATATTTTCTGTCAAACCAGCGGTGTGGTTGAAGTCACACAGAAAAACGACATTTTGCGTGAAGTGGTGATTCGCCCCGGCGACATTCACATGATCGACAGCCCCGAAGGTGCGGAGAGCAAAGACGGTACGATTGTCAACGCTGGCGAAGAAGTCATTCCGGGCATTGTGGCTGACTCTCTGCGCTATGTGGAATTTGTGGAAACGCCAGAAGGATCGGCGCTGCTGCTGCGGCCTGTGCAGGAGTTTGAAGTGCCTGATGAGGCCAAGGTGCCTAGCCAGCTATCGGTGAGCGATAGCGACGATAAGACCATCAGCCTCAGGGCGGTGCAGCGATTGCTGTACAAAGATGGGGAGCGGGTGAAATCGGTTGATGGCCTAGAAATTTTGCGCACCCAGCTTGTGCTAGAAATCGACGAAGGCGGATCGCAGCTCACTGCCGACATTGAGATGAAGGCCGATAGCGACGATGAAGATGCTGCCAAGCGATTGCAGCTCGTGATCTTAGAAACGCTAGTCGTGCGCCGCGACATTGAGGCAGATCAGACCCAGGGCAGTACCAAAACCCGTCTGCTCGTTGATGATGGCGATGAAATTCAGCCTGGTGCGGTGATTGCACGCACTGAAATTCGCTCTAAAGAAGCGGGAGAAATTCGCGGTATTCGTCAAGATTTGGAATCAGTAAGACGAGTGCTGGTAGTGCGGGATGCAGACCGAACGGTAATTGATACCGCTGGTCAATCGCCGCTGGTGTCTGAAGGGGATTTGCTAGTCGATGACACCACTATTGCTGAAGGCGTGAAGACACTGGAATCGGGCCAGGTGATTGCGGTGAATGATGGCCAGGTGGTGATGCGGATAGCACGACCTTACCGGGTATCGACGGGTGCGGTTTTACACATCGACAATGGCGATCTGGTGCAGCGGGGTGATGGTCTGGTGCTGCTGGTGTTTGAGCGGGCGAAAACGGGTGATATTATCCAGGGTTTGCCGCGCATTGAAGAGCTGCTAGAAGCCCGTAAGCCCAAAGAAGCCTGTATTCTCTCGGAGCGCCCGGGGGTCGCTCAGGTGGTGTATGCCGATGATGAAACCGTTGAGATTAAGGTGGTTGAAAAAGACGGTACGGTGACTGAGTATCCGGTGACGCCGGGGCAAAACCTGGTGGTTTCGGACGGTCAGAAGGTGGATACAGGTGAGGCGCTTACCGATGGCCCCTCTAATCCGCATCAGATTTTGGAGGTGTTTTTCAAGTACTACCGCGAGAACAAGGGAACTCATGAAGCGGCGATGCTGAGCTTAGAGCACGTTCAGTCGTTTTTGGTGAACGAAGTGCAGTCGGTGTATCAGTCTCAAGGGATTGATATTTCGGATAAGCACATTGAGGTGATTGTGCGGCAGATGACTTCTAAAGCGCGCCTAGAAGACGGTGGCGATACCACGATGTTGCCGGGTGAGTTAGTGGAGATTCGTCAGCTAGAGCAGGTGAATGAGGCGATGTCGATTACGGGGATGGCTCCGGCGGACTATACCCCTGTGCTGCTCGGCATTACGAAAGCTTCGCTGAATACCGACAGCTTTATCTCGGCGGCGAGTTTCCAAGAGACGACTCGCGTACTGACCGAAGCCGCGATTCAAGGGAAGTCTGACTGGCTGCGAGGGCTGAAAGAGAACGTGATTATTGGTCGTTTGATTCCGGCAGGTACGGGCTTTAATGCCTATGAGGAGCCTTCTTCACCGGAAGTGGATACTTCTTTTGACGGTACTTTCTTGGGCAACGATATGGCGCTATCGGATATGGTGCTAGATGATCGCACGGCGCGGGCCTATGACCGTGAGGGTGGGTTGGATCTCATTGCGGGTGATGGCATGGTGGGCGGAGCTGAGAAGCCGTCTGGTGAGAAGCTATCTAGTGAGAAGCCGTCTAATGAGAAGCCGTCTGGTGATAGTGATGAGGATGCCGCGATCGCACCCACTGATCTCCTGTCAGATGAAGATGATTTGATCGACGATCAAACGACAGCCCTATAGGCGATGAGCTGACGCTGATAGCTACTACGAATGACAAAAGGCTCGGATTTCTACTAAGAAGTCCGGGCCTTTTTCTGGCTATTCGCCCTAATCTTCCAGGATTGCGAATAGCGCAAACTGCTGCTATTTGAGCAGAAGCGCTACGCTGAATAGACACCTTTATTTGGCCTGAATTTGGCCTGATTTTCTTAATTGATACTGACGTTCAACCCCACGACTCTTTTCCGTAAGATCGCTCACTCTTTGGCAATTTTTCAAAATATGCCTCGGCTGTTCCAGCTTGTGTGGGCGGCGGCTCCGGGCGCTCTGGTGGTGAGATTGATCCTGACGCTCAGCAGTTCGCTGATTCCGGCGACGCAGATTTACATCAGTAAGCTGATTGTCGATCAAGTCGTAACGCTAGTTGGCGCTAGCGCCGCTGTGACAACGATCACTCAATCGCTGCTGCCTTTGGTGGCGGCAGGATTTGGTTTTTTGCTACTGCAAGCAGTTTTGCAGCAGCTCGATGGCTATGTGACGCAGGTGATGAGCGATCGCTTTCTCCTACATGCCAATACCCAACTGCTCACCCAAGCCACTCGCCTAGATCTGGCCCACTACGAATCCTCAGAATTTCACGATATTTTAGCGCGCGCCCAGCAGAGCGGCAGCAGCTATCCGATGCGAGTGCTCCAACTATCGGTGACGCTGCTGGGTCAAGTCACTCGTCTGTTGGGTCTGCTTGCCCTTTTGCTCCGGTTTAATCCTTTAGTATTCGCGCTGCTATTACTCAGCGCCCTGCCCACCTTTTGGGTCAGCGTTCGCTTTTCCGAGCGCCGGTTTTGGATGACGCGCCGCCAAACCCACAGTCGCCGCTTAGCTGACTACTTTGGCAAAATTTTGACCGAACCTCAGTTTGTCAAAGAAGTGCGTCTTTTTAACTTAGGCGACTACTTGGTGGAGCGCTATCACGTCATTCGCGAAGACTTTAACCAAGAGTCCAAAATGTTGGCTAGACGCCAAGGTCTAGCGCAAGTCAGCCTAGAAATTATCTCAGCGGTGGGCTTTTACGGCGCTTACGCACTTGTGCTTTGGGAAGCCGTGCGCGGGCTGGTGACGATTGGTGATTTGACCTTATATGCTGGCACCTTTCAGCAGGCCCAAGCGGCGACTGCGGGCATTTTGCTAACCGTAGCCACGCTGTATGAGTTCAATTTGTACGTCTCTCAATACTTTGAGTTTCTAGATCTGACGCCTCAAGTTGTCAATCCACCCAAGCCGAAGCCTTTTCCTCAGCCCATTCGCGAAGGATTGGTGCTACAAAATGTTTACTTTACCT
>QBMP01000045.1:11411-19095 GCA_003242115.1 Phormidesmis priestleyi | reverse complement strand
TCGAAATTGCCCGCAGTCGCGCAGAAGTCAGCGATTGGATTACCCTAAGCTTGGGTCTTGCGGTGGTTAGCTCCACTCAAAATATTCATCCCGATAAGCTAGTAGCAGCAGCTGATCGAGGGCTGTATCAGGCGAAGTATGAGGGGCGCGATCGCTTCTGTGTCGGTAAGCTAGAAGTCTCTGAGGTGCTGCTTTAGCGGCCTCGCTGCGAATAGCTCACTGCTAATAGATTGGAAAAACAAGCATGAAAACCAATGCCGCTCGGTTGTTAGATAGCTTGGGCATTGAGTATCAGGTGCTGAGCTACGCGGTTGATCTAGATGATTTGGTGGCGATTTCGACGGCTCAAAAGCTAGGATTGCCTACTGATCAGGTATTTAAGACGCTGGTGGTAAATGGCTATAGCCAGGGCATTGCCTTCGCCGTTGTACCAGGAAGCTACCGGCTGAATTTGAAGGCGTTGGCTCAGCTCAGCGGCGATCGCAAGCTCGAAACCGTTCCGCTAAAGCAGGTACAGCCGCTCACGGGCTATGTTCGCGGCGGCGTCACCGCATTAGCTAGCAAAAAGCCCTACCCCGTTTTTTTAGATGAATGGGCCGAGGTGTATGAGCAAATTGCCGTCTCTGCCGGGATGCGCGGCCAAATGCTGTGGCTGAGAACCGCTGACTATGTGAAAGCAACCAATGCGGTGGTAGGCGCGATCGCTCAAGAAACTCTATCCTAACGCCCTAATCCCCTAGCGCTGCACCAAAAACGTATAACCCCCGACCGCGAATCGTAATAATAAACTGAGGATTGCGCCTGTGGGCACTGGTTCCGGTGGCCTGATGCTTTAGACTGATTTGATACTCGATAGAACGTTAAATTTTGCGAAAGTTTGGCCGAATCGAAATATCAGATCCTCAGGTTCAGTTTTAAGGAAAGCGCCCGCTTATGCGACTGTCTCAGATGCTGTTTGTTACTCTGCGCGAAGATCCAGCAGAGGCGGAAATTCCTAGTCACAAGCTGCTGTTGCGTGCAGGCTACATGCGCCGAATTTCTAGCGGGCTGTACGCCTACTTACCGCTGCTGCTGCGGGTGCTGAATAAAATATCGACGATTGTGCGCGAGGAAATGAACGCCACCGGGGCTCAGGAATGCTTGCTACCGCAGCTTCAGCCTGCGTCACTGTGGCAAGAATCTGGGCGCTGGGATACCTACACCAAAGCTGAGGGGATTATGTTTGCCTTGGGCGATCGCCGAGGCCAAGAACTCGCCCTTGGCCCCACTCACGAAGAAGTAATCACCGCCGTCGCCAGAGACACCATTCGCTCTTACAAGCAACTGCCGCTGCACCTCTACCAAATTCAAACCAAGTTTCGCGATGAAATTCGCCCCCGCTTTGGGCTGATGCGAGGCCGTGAATTCATCATGAAAGACGGCTACTCCTTTCACGCCGATACCGACAGCTTGAAGCAAACTTACGATGACATGTATCAGGCGTACAGCAATATTTTGCGCCGCACCGGGCTAGAGTTTCGCGCTGTAGACGCCGATTCTGGGGCCATCGGTGGCTCCGGCTCAACCGAATTTATGGTGCTTGCCGAAGCCGGTGAAGACGAAGTGCTGTACACCGAAGATGGTCAGTATGCCGCGAATGTCGAAAAAGCGGTTTCGCTGCCGTCGGATGCGGAGCCTTCGCCATTTACCGCCTATGAAAAGCGTGAGACGCCAAACACTGCGACTATTGCCGCAATGGTAGATTTTCTAGGCTGCTCCGCCACTCAAATTGTCAAAGACGTGCTGTATCAGGTGAGCTATGACAACGGGCGGCAGGTGCTAGTCATTGTCAGCATTCGCGGTGACCAGGATGTGAATGAAACCAAGCTGCAAAATTCGCTGACTAATTTGGCCAGTGACTATGAAGCTTCTACGGTGTTGGCGCTAGAGGTGCCGGATGCAGAAGCGCAGGCCAAGTGGGCGACCAAGCCGCTGCCCTTGGGCTACATTGCGCCAGATTTGGGCGATGACTATATCGCTGCGAGCAAAGATTTAGAGCCGAAGTTTTTGCGCTTAGTGGATAAGACTGCGGTTGATCTCAAAAACTTTGCGACCGGCTCGAATGAAAGCGGGTTTCATGTGGTGGGCGCTAATTGGGGTGAGCAGTTTGAGCTACCCAAACAGGTGCTAGATGTGAGAACGGCGATTGCTGGCGATCGCGCCATTCACGATCCAAACCAATTGCTCAAAACCGCACGCGGCATCGAAATCGGCCATATTTTCCAGCTTGGCCATAAGTATTCAACCGCACTCGGCGCGACTTATACCAGTGAGCAAGGCCAGGAAGTGCCGTTAGAAATGGGCTGCTATGGGGTCGGGGTGTCGCGCTTGGCCCAAGCGGCTGTAGAGCAGTCCTACGATCAAAATGGGATTATTTGGCCGGTGGCGATCGCGCCCTATCATGCCATTGTGGTCGTGCCAAATATTAGTGACGCAGCGCAAATGGCCGCAGCCGAAAAGCTATACGGTGAGCTGAATGCCGCAGGCGTTGAGACCTTGCTAGATGATCGTAAAGAACGCGCCGGGGTGAAATTTAAAGACGCTGAGCTGATTGGGATTCCGTTTCGGATTGTGACCGGGCGATCGCTCAAAGACGGCAAAGTAGAAGTGGTTAAGCGCGCTACCGGAGAAGCTGAAGAAATGGCCATAGACACGGTGGTCGCTACTTTAAATAATTGGATAGAAGCAGCCGTGACCAGTACCGCCAGCTAGTTTGACCAGCCAATTCGACCAGCTAATTCGACCAGCCAACTCGACAGCTAACCCCAAAAGCTCAGCCAAACGTTCATAACGGCCACATGGAACTGATTACCGTCATCCTCTCTAGCCTGCTGCTGATCATTTCGCCGATTGGCATTGTGGTCGATCAAGTAGCTGAAAACGCTATTCGCTCCCGCTTAGCTGCCGTCGAAAGCCTTGATGTGCGCGTCGATAACGGCTCGTCTTTCAATCTTTTGCAGGGCCGCGTAGATCGGGTGCGCATTGCCGGACGAGGGGTGTCGCCAGTTCCGGGTCTGCGCATTGCTGCCGCTGAGCTAGAAACCGATCCGATTGATTTAGAGTTTGCCAGCTTGCGCCGAGGCGAAGTCGTTTTAGATCAGCCGCTGCAAGGCGCGATTCGGCTAGTGCTTAATGAAGCCGATATCAACGCCTTTTTGGCCTCTCCAGAAGTGGTGCAGCGCCTAGCTCAAATCAAAATTGGCTCTTTAAACCAGGCTCAGTCACGAGAGCGCGATCGCTACAAAATCAAAGACCCGGCGATTGAATTTTTAACGGGCGAAACGGCTGATAGTGCTGCGCTTGAAAATCGGATCAGAGTCACCCTAGAGCTTGAAGATCTGGTGCAGGCCAGCAATTTACAGATAGAAGCTGAGGTCAGTTTGAGCATTTCGGCGGGCGATCGCCTCACCCTCATCAACCCCATCCTCAGCGCCAACGGCTCACCCGTCCCGCCACAGCTAATCAACGCCGTGCTCAGCAGCCTCAACGAACAGCTCAGCCTCAGCCGACTAGATCAGCGCGGCATCACCGCCCGCGTCTTGAACTTCACCATTCAGCCCCAAAGCCTAGAACTCGCCTTTTGGATCAGAGTAGACCCCAGCGTCACCGCCGCCACCGTTCCCGCCGCCGCTGCTTTGCAAACGCCTTAAGTAAATCTTCTAAAATATGTGCATAGAAATAAACGCACAGATTTGCATGGTAATTTCCCTAATTCTGGCAGGCAAAGCCCATGACCTATACGCTCACCACGCATCAAACTAAGTATCAAAGCTATCAAGAATATTTAGATGACGAACAGCTATCTTCCGAGCGCAACTACCGTCTACTCAGCACGGGAGAACTGATCGAAGTGGCCTCAGAAGATGACCTCAACTTGATGATTGCTCACGTATTAGGCATATTGCTATCTCAGGTAAATAGCGGTGCCTTACTGAAAAGAGTCCGAGTTGGCAACAAAGAAATGCAGGTGCCGCCCATTGGTGATCAGTGCGTAAATCGTAAACCGGATGTCATTGTGCTGCACCCCGATCATCTAATAGAAGCGCGTCAGGCGATTAAGGTTGGAATGCTGCCGCCTTTGTTTATCGCAGAAGTTGTTAGTCCTGGGTATGAGAATAGCGATAACTATCAGCGAGACTATGTTTGGAAACGCCAGCAATACCAATGGTGGCAAATCCCTGAGTACTGGATTATTGACCCTCATCGCCAAAAAGTAACTGTGCTGGTGCTAGTCGAAGGTACGTATCAAGAAACGGTCTATGCAGATAGCGATCTCATTTCTGCCAAGATTTTCCCAGAGCTAGCTGTCACAGTTCAAAATTTGCTTAAAGGTGATCTGCCATGACCTACACCCTCACTACTCACCCCACTCGCTACACAAGTTACCAAGATTATTTAGATGACGAACAGCTATCTTCCGAGCGCAACTACCGTCTACTCAGCACGGGAGAACTGATCGAAGTGGCCTCAGAAGATGACCTCAACTTACGGATTGGCATCGCTTTGTTAATGCGTCTAGTTCAGTGGCAGGGTGGGTTACTCAAAGATAGCGTCCGTAATGGCAACAAAGAAATTCAGGTGCCGCCCACGGGTGATCAGTGTGTCAACCGTAAGCCAGATGTGATGGTGCTTCATCCTGACCATTTGATCATTGCCAAGCAGGCAATTTTATTAGGGATGGTGCCGCCTTTATTTGTGGCAGAAGTCGTCAGTCCTGGGAATGAAAATAGTGACAGCTATCAGCGGGACTATGTGTGGAAGCGCCAGCAATATGAAGGCTGGGGAATTGCAGAGTACTGGATTATCGATCCACACCGGGATCAGGTGACGGCGCTGTATTTGGTAGAGGGCACTTATCAGGCCGAAATTTATAAAGGATCTCAGCAAATTGACTCTAAGGTGTTTTCGGCGCTGTCGCTGACGGCTGAGCAGTTGCTGAGGGGCCAAATGATGAGCTAGCAATCGCTGAATTGGATAAACCGGCTTCGATTTGGCCTTCGGCTGAGTGCGCGATCGCTCTCAATCCATCCACCGTTTTCTCGCTCGCACCTTGCCACAGCCCCCGCTGATTCGCCTCTAGCAGCCGCTCAGCCATATCCCGCAGCGCCCAAGGATTCGATTTTTCGATAAAGTCGCGCACCGTCTGATCGAACACATAGGCGTTGGCAACCCCTTCATACATGTGATTTTCTACGCAGCCGGTAGTCGCATCGTAAGCAAATAAGTAATCCACCGTCGCCGCCATTTCAAAGGCTCCCTTGTAGCCGTGTCGCATCACGCCTGCGATCCATTTGGGGTTAACGACCCTAGAGCGATAGACGCGAGCGATTTCGGACTTGAGCGATCGCACCTGCGGCCTTTCAGGCACCGCATTATCACCAAAATATATGGCAGGCATTTCGCCGCGTCGTGATTTCACCGCCGCCGTCAGCCCCCCCTGAAACTGATAGTAATCATCCGAATCGAGCAGATCGTGCTCGCGGTTGTCCTGATTTTGCAGCACAATTTGCATTTGTGCTAAGCGCTGATCAAACGCTTCCGGCGCGCTGTGGCCGTCGGCTGCGCCATTGCCAGCAGCTGTGTAAGCGTAGCTGCTCCAGTTGATATAAGCGCGAGCCAAATCAGCATCGCTCTGCCAGTTTTGCGCTTCGATTAAGCCCTGAAGTCCAGCTCCGTAAGCGCCCGGTTTGGAGCCAAAAATTCGGTACTGCGATCGCGCCAAACTCTGCTCACTCTCCAACCCCTGCTGCTGCCAGTGGGCATAGTCCTTTTGCACCTGCGCCGCCAAAGGATTTTGATCCGCCGGTTCATCCAACCCTGACACCGCCTTCACCGCCTGATCAAATAGCGAGATCAAATTGGGAAAAGCATCGCGAAAAAAGCCCGAAATCCGCAGCGTCACATCCACACGCGGACGACCCAACAGCGAAATCGGCAAAATTTCAAAATCCACCACTCGCCGACTAGGCCCATCCCACACGGGCCTCACGCCCAACAGCGCCAAGGCTTCGGCTATGTCATCACCGCCTGTGCGCATCGCCGCCGTCCCCCACATCGAAAGGCCCAACGTGCGCGGATATTCGCCATTGGCCTGAGCATAGTCTTCAATCAAAATTTCAGCGGCTTTACGGCCCACATCCCAGGCACTCTCAGTTGGAATGGCGCGAATATCGACCGAGTAAAAGTTGCACCCCGTCGGCAGCACTTCCGGACGGTTGCGCGTCGGTGCGCCCGCAGGCCCGCTCGGCACATAGCCGCCATTGAGTCCGTGCAGCAAATTTTTAATTTCATCGCTGGTCAGCCGCAGGTTGGGTAGCAGCGTTTGGTCAATCCAATCCAGCACTGTTTGCAGCGCCGCAAATTCAGTCTTGCTCGCGGAGTCGATCAGTATTTTTTCAACGCATTCAGCCGCAAATTCTTCAATGCACTCAACCACATCTCCTACTGTGCGGCACCCAGTTAATGGGGGATGATCGCCTTGAAACTGCTCACTCATATCGGCAGTTAGCGGATCAATAGCCAGGTTCCAAGCGTCGGCAATGGCTCGACTCAATCCCATATGTTCGGCATTGGGATGACGAGCTATAGCTACCACCAAATCCCTTAGCTGTCTGCCCTCAGGGCAGCGACCATAGATATGCAGCCCATCTCGGATTTGCGCTTCTTTCAGCTCACAGAGATAGCCATCAATTTGCGGCAACCAGGTTTGCAGCCCCTGACGAGGCATATTCAAACCGAGATCCTGCTGAAGCTGAGTTGCTTTGAGTAAGTCAATAATCTTGTTGCCAATAATCGGCAGACGAGTGGGGTCTAAATTTTGAGCTTCGTAGTATTCATCGACTAAGCTTTCTAAGCGCTGCAAAGGGCCATAGAGTTCGGCGCGGGTCATCGGCGGGGTGAGGTGATCGAGAATGACGGCTTGCGATCGCCTTTTTGCCTGCGCCCCCTCACCCGGATCATTCACAATAAATGGATAAAAGTGAGGCATTGGGCCAAACGCCGCCTCCGGATAGCAATCCTCTGATAGCGCTATCCCTTTACCGGGTAACCATTCCAAATTGCCGTGCTTGCCCACATGCACCACTGCATCCGCTTCAAACTGGTCACGCAGCCAGTGATAAAAGCCCAAATAACCGTGAGTCGGCTCCAGATCAGGGGCGTGATAGTTCAAGCTCGGATCGAGGTCATAGCCTCGGCTCGGCTGAATGCCGACAAAAATATTGTCAAACTGAATGCCTGAAATCGGTAGATCTGGCGCATCAAGCGGCGGCTCCAACTCAGGTGTAAACCGCTGCCACTCATCTGCCGCTTGGCCCCATCGCTGGGTGACGCCTTGCTGTACAGACGCGGGTAAATCTTCAAAAAATAGCTGATAATCTTCTGCGCTTAAAGTTTGGTGAATGGCTCTAAGGCCATAGCCTTCTGGATCGTTGGTGATGCCTTGAGCGAGTTGGGCCATCAGCGCATCGCCAGTTTCGGGCAAATCCCCCACACCATAACCCGCCGTTTTCAGCGCCTGCAAAATTTCCAGGCAGCTAGCTGGCGTATCTAGCCCCACGCCATTAGCCATGCGGCCATCGCGATTGGGATGGTTGGCCAGCACCAGGGCAATTTTGCGCTCTTTCGCTGGGGTACGACGCAGATG
>QBMP01000045.1:3835-11375 GCA_003242115.1 Phormidesmis priestleyi | reverse complement strand
CCCCACGCCATTAGCCATGCGGCCATCGCGATTGGGATAGTTGGCCAGCACCAGGGCAATTTTGCGCTCTTTCGCTGGGGTACGACGCAGATGAATCCACCGGGCGGCTAAGTCGGCAACGAACTGAATGCGATCGCCTACCGGCTCATAAATCACCACGTCGGTTTGCAGGTCTTTTTTGGACACCGCTGCGTTTGTTTCAGCCGCCTTAAAAGACACCGCCCGCGTGATAATTCTGCCATCGACTTCAGGCAAGGCCACATTCATCGCAATATCTCTAGGCGTCAGCCCTTGCGGGTGATTTTGCCAAGATGATTTTGGGCTGCCGCTACAGATAACTTGCAGCACCGGCACATCCAACGCTTTCCATAGCTCAAATTCGGCTTTACGCCCATCTTTGGAGTTACCGCTAAAAGGCTTGGCAGCAATGTTATTCGGCGTTAGCGTCGTCACTGCAAAGCTAGTGGTATTAATCAGCAGATCAATCGACAATTCGCCATCTGGCTGGCAATACTGCCACAGTTCACGCTGAATATCAGCTTCTTTTAAAGCTGAAACGTATATCGCCACAGGAATAAGATCGCGTTGATTTAAAGCGGCTGCCAAGGCTTCAATCACTCGCGTATTGGCGGCTAAATAATGTGCCCTATAAAAGAGAATGCCAACTTTTGATCCGACTTTTAAAGGACGGCGAATGGCGCTTAGCGTTTGTTTATTTTGCTTCTTATTTAAGGAATTTTCTTTATATTGTTTTTCGCTTTTGTCTTGACTTACAGTGCTACTTAAAACACTCTCTGAAGCGCTCTGATTGAACGCTTCAAACAACGCCTCTTGAACCACTTTTGGAGTATAAATACCTATTCTCGGAATCGATTCTGGAGCGGGCGGATGATAGTGAGTATTAAGGGTGCGATCGCTCACATACAGTAGACCATGACACAGGTTAGTCACTCCGCCTTCGGTGAAGTATTGCCAGAGCTGATTGACCACGGCCAAAGGCACCGTAGAATGGCTCATCAGGTCAATATCAGGGCGCTCATCACCCGGCATCACCACCAGCGCCGCCTGAGACTCAGCCACAATTGCCTTAACAACCTCTAGCCCATAAGACCAGTAGGATCTACCGCCTATAACGCGCAAAATAATGAGCTGGGCATGGCTTAAAACATCACTCGCATAGGTATCAATCGTTAGCTGCTGCTGAAGCTGAAGTAAATTCAGACAGCGAATGTCGCTAAACCCTTCAGGTAGCTGGATGAGCGCTTGAGCGATCGCTGAAATATCCGTATCAGCAGCGGTTAGTAAAACAATAGGTGCAGGCGTTTGCTCAATCAAAACGACGCCTTCGACGGTACTATCCCATCCGCCTGGGGTGGCTGCTAAACGATGCATAAGAGTTGAAAATATAAAAGAACTATTGGGATAATTACAAATCTCGATAGACGGAGGCTACCATCTAAAAAGAAAACAGGGCAAAAAAGGTAAAAGGTAAAAGGTAAAACCAAAAAACGAGTATTAACGCTGATTAGAAAGGTTCTTAACATCACATTTCTCCATCATTTTTTCTCTGCTATCGGTTTTTCTGCGTTTTTCCAATGACCTGTTAACTATCTATAAGAGCTAATGAGTTTTATTTCACTATTTTAAGAAGTCTCAAAGTTTATTCATCCAAAAAATTGACCTGCAAAGATCAGCTGACAACGATTAAATATTTGGTAAATATTTGGGTGAGTGCTTCAATTATCACCTCTATATGACCCCCAAAATAGTCTCAAATCAGCTCCAAGCTTAATTCAAGCACTGAGCTAAATAGCGTTTGGATAGCTTTTCAGCGGATGCCTTTTACCAAGCGATCTTATTAGATTTGTTTAAGAACTATTTCACCTATTTTTATCTACAGTTTTTAAGCGCAGCTTTCTATTGACAGCTTGATTTATACAAAATTTCTCTCACTAGCGCTACCGATGTTTTCTGCCTAAGCACGCTTAATCTCGTGTCATAACCGAAGTGATGCAAACGTCTGACCACCTGATTGTCTATCAAACTTGCTCTCTCAAGACCTATCAGCGGTTGAGAGAGACCTTGGTGCAACAAAGGCATCTGTTCGAGTCAGTAACTACCAATGAAGATGGCGATGAATATGGCGGATTGGGAGCAGGCAGCTTTGTCTTAATGGGCTCTGCCACACTGACTGTGCTGATGACGGCAACGCCAGTCGCAGATTTGCCATCATCAGCACGGACAGAAACTGCCGATTTGGCCATTAGCGCCTATCGAGTCGGGCTGACGTTTGATGAGCGCGCGATCGCCGCCTTTACCCACCGCCTCAAAAACCACCCTACCCCTCATCCGCACCTTCATAACCTATCCCCTCATCTATTTCCTCATAAGGCGTCTAATGACGAAAAGCTTATGGCTCAAGAAGCGTTTGTGCTCAACTGGTCTAAGGACTTGGCGACCTCTCCAGAGAGTGATAGCCAGCCACACAAGAGCGTACTTGACAATCAAATCCAGCAAAGCCTACTGCTCGATCAGGTGATCACGCGCATCCGTCACAGCCTAGATCTGCCCGCTATTTTAGAAGCGACCGTGGCCCAAGTGAGAGAATTTCTCTCAGCAGATCGGCTAGTGCTCTATCAGTTTGACCAATTTGATCTAGACACCTCAGCCGCTAACGGCTCACACTCTAGCGGGCAATCTAGCGATCAGCCTATTGTGGGGCAATTTGTGCATTCAGGGCACATCACCTACGAGTCGCGGATGTCTGAAACTGTGCCTTCGGTGCTGAATTTTGCAGAAAATGTGTGTTTTGAGCCCTCGCGATCGCTCCAAACCCGCTATCTAATCGGTCAGCCCATTACCGTCGATGATGTCGCCGAAAAGTACGCAGGCGTTCCGTGCTTGCTCCAGTTTTTACAGCAGGCCCAGATCAAATCCAAAATCATTGCGCCTATCATCGTCAAAGGCAAGCTTTGGGGCCTTTTAATTGCGCACCAATGCTGGCACTGTCGCCACTGGGAAGCTGCCGAGGCCGTCTTCTTGCAGCACATCGCCGAGCACCTTGCCGTTGCTATCAACCAAGCCTCCCTATATCAACAGCTTCGGCAGCAAACCGTCAGCCTCGAAAGCTGCGTCATTGAGCGCACCCAAAGCCTTCATGACGCGCTGATTGCCGCCGAATCAGCCAATGTCACCAAAGGTGAATTTCTCTCGACGATGAGCCATGAATTGAGAACGCCGCTCACCTACATTATCGGCATGTCAGCAACACTATTGCGATGGCCATTTGGCGATTTAAACGACCGGCAGCGCAGCTACCTCAACACCATTAATCACAGCGGTGAGCAGCTCCTCGATATCATCAACAACATTCTCGAATTTGCCAATGTCGAATCCAGGCGATCGCTCCTAGACTGTAGCGAACTCTCTCTTAGCGCCCTCATCACCGGAGTTATTGCCCGCCACCAAGATCTTGCCGACAAAAAAGGGCTTACCCTTACCCTGACTTGCCGCTTATCGGCTGAAGCCGACGTCTTTCAAGCCGATGCCAACCGCCTACAGCAAATTCTCTCTAACCTAGTGCACAACGCGCTCAAATTCACCCCAACCGATGGAGAAGTGAACGTGCGCGTGTGGCGAGAGTCTCAAGTAGCCGTCTTTCAAATAAAAGATACCGGCATTGGCATTCCCGAATCGCAGCAAGATCTGCTGTTTGAAAAATTTAAGCAGCTAGAATCGCCCTTTCAGCGCCAGTATTCGGGCACCGGCTTAGGGCTAGCCATGACCAAACGCCTCGTCGAGCTACACGGCGGCTCCATTCAAGTCGATTCTCAAGTAGGCAAAGGCTCCACCTTTACTGTCCGGCTACCGGCCAACGCCGCGACTCGCGCCACGCCGCCACGCTATCAGGTGCCCTCCACCTTAGAAGGCCACAAAGAGCGAATTATTTTACTCGAAACCGACGACAATAATGCCGCGATCGCCTGCGAAATGCTCACCGCCGCCGGATATGAAGTCATTTGGCTGATCAAAGCCGATCAGCTTGCCGCACAGCTAGAGCTTTTACAGCCGATCTTACTGATTGCGGATCTGTCTTTGCTCAATCCAGACTTAAGCAACATTAAAACGCTTCAGCTCTCTATCACCACGCTCAATACCAAAGTATTGGCCCTCGCCAAACCACCCGCCTCTGTCCCCTCGCTGATGGCCCACCACGACACCCTAGATAAACCCATTGATCCCAAGCTGCTGCTAGAAAAAGTTCAGCAGCTAGTGATCACTGCCCGTTAATCAGAAAAAACGAGAAATCAATAGATGGACTGTTTGAATGGGGTGTCTTATAAGCGATCGCGGGTCAATCAACTTATATTGAATTAGGAATACTTATCGGAGCTGCCCAGCGCCCGACTTTAACAAAGATTTCAGGGTACATTACCATCACGTACCTTGCTAGTAATGGCCAAAAACAAAGCCGTTTGCAGCACTCAATCAAGCACTCAACCACAAACACTCAATTAAGCACTCAACTAAGAGCAGGCCATCTGCAAGAGTCTGGGTTTTCGTTCGTTCAGTTCTTCACGCCCTCAATCTTTTCTGTATGAAGCGATCCTCCTTCTTTTTCTCGCTGCGCCGATCTTTAACGGCATCTTCTAACCAGCGACGATTACTGTTCAGCGGCTTGCTGCTAGCCGGTGGTTTTCTATTTTCTGGGCTTAGCGAAATCGCTCCTCAAAGCTTTCGTCAAGCCGCTACCGCCTACCCCGACACTCAAGTTGCGGCAGCCAGCGAACCCTGGCAAATTGCTTCTTTCCCAGTGGAAGGCTTTCAAGCTTACACCTCGCCCTATGGCTATCGCGGTTCGGGCTTTCACTATGGTCTCGATATAGCCGCCCCGTCGGGCAGCTATATCCGCAATTGGTGGGATGGTGAGGTAGTAGAAGTCTCTGATGACACCGCTTGCGGTACCTCCGTCATTGTTGAATCCGGTGAATGGACTCACGTTTACTGTCATATGCAGGGCTATGTGACTACCGAGCAGGGGCGACGGGTATTTGTCGATGGCGGCGGTGGCCTACGCATTGCCGAAGGTCAAACGGTGCAGACAGGCGATCGCATTGGCAGAGTCGGCATGACCGGCCGCACTACCGGCCCACATTTGCACTGGGGAATGCGCTATCAGGGCGAATGGGTTGATCCGGGGTTAGTCCTTCAGGCAATGGCCGATGGCCAGCGGCGCGCGGCGCGCCCTCAATAGCTGAGTTGTTGAGCAGCTGAGTTGTTGGGCTAAATTATTGAATTCAAGACTGCAAAAAAAGGTTCGGAAGATTTCTCTCCCGAACCTTTTTTGTAGGCACACTCATAGCGTACAGAAGCTCGCTTCTAAGCTACCTTGACCGGCACCTGCTCAGGAATCTCCACATACTCGCTGACAATATTGCGAAATTCCTCGCCGTCTATGGTTTCTCTTTCCACCAGCATATCCACCAGTCGATCAACCAAGGGGCGATTATTTTTGATAATTTCGATGGCTCTATCCAACCCTTCTTGAACAATTGCCTGCACTTTTTGATCGATCTTAGTCGCTAGCTCATCCGAATATTCCTGGCCGTTGCCCATCATCGAGCGCCCTAAGAAAGGCTGCGAATTGCCCGTCTCAATCGCAAAAGAGCCCAATTCGGACATGCCGTACATCGTCACCATCCGGCGCGCCATGCTCGTCACCTGCTGAATATCGTTGCTCGCTCCGCCAGTCACTTCGTCATGACCAAAAATCACCTCTTCAGCGGCCCGACCGCCCATGGTAGACGTGACTTTATCAATAATTTGACCATAAGAGACTAGGCCATCATCAACCTCTTCCTCTCTTGGCAAATAGCTAACAAAGCCGCCAATCCCGCCTGATCGCGGCAAAATAGTCACCTTATCAATCGGGTTAGAGTGCTTGCCCATCACCGAGGTGATCGCATGGCCAATTTCGTGATAGGCCACCAGCCGCTTTTTTTTAGTATCTAGTAGCGGCGTCAGCGTCAAACCAATCGTGAGGCGATCAATCGCATCGCCGACTTCTTCCATCGTCACCGCATCTTTACGACGGCGGGCCGTGAGAATGGCTGCTTCGTTGAGCAAATTGGCGAGCTGTGCGCCAGAAAATCCGGGTGTGCGACGGGCTATGGCCTCTAGCTTCACCTCTTCAGAAATTTTCTTATCGCGGGCATGTACCTGCAAAATGCCGAGGCGACCATTGTACCCAGGCAAATCGACTGTTACCTGTCGATCAAATCGACCGGGACGCAGCAAGGCCGAATCCAGCACATCCGGGCGGTTAGTCGCCGCAATGACGATAACGCCAGTGTTTCCCTCAAAGCCGTCCATCTCGGTCAGTAGCTGGTTCAGAGTTTGCTCACGCTCATCATTACCGCCACCAATGCCGGTGCCCCGCTGCCGCCCTACGGCGTCAATTTCATCAATAAAGACGATACAGGGCGCACTTTCTTTAGCTTTTTTGAATAAGTCGCGAACGCGAGAAGCACCCACGCCGACAAACATTTCGACAAATTCTGAGCCTGAAATACTAAAAAAGGGCGTTCCAGCTTCACCGGCTATAGCTTTTGCCAGCAGTGTTTTACCCGTTCCCGGCGAGCCCACGAGCAGCACTCCTTTAGGAATGCGTGCGCCAATGGCGGTAAATCGCTCCGGATTTTTGAGAAAGGTAACTACCTCTTGCAGCTCTTCTTTCGCTTCATCAATACCAGCGACATCATTGAACATTACGCCGGTTTTGGCTTCCATTTGAAACCGAGCTTTGGACTTGCCAAAGCTCATCGCCCCACCGCCGGAGCTAGCGGATTTTCTCAGCAGCATCAGCATGGCAAAAATCACCAGCAGGCCAATAAAGGCCGTTGTAAAGAAGCTGGTCAGCGCCGTATTATCTACCGAACGCGCGGCTTCCCAGGTCACATCATTCGCCTGTAAGCGCTCCTGCAAGTCTAAGTTTTTATCATTCGCAAAAATTTTGACTTCGCGAGGATTAGCATCTTCCGGATCAGATTTTAGCTGTACTTTGGCAATGCCATTGACCTGATCGAGCGAAACTTCTCGAACTTCACCATTATCAATTTTCTTTAACAGTTGGCCATAAGTCAGATCGGAGGCATCAGCCCCAGTTTTCTTAGCATCAGCCGTTGGGGTATTAGCTTCGTTCGAGTTAGCAGCAGGCGATTGAGCTTCAAGTTCAGTCGTTTTTGGGGTTTCGGCTTGCTGAGCAACCGCAGGCAAAGTTCCGACTAGCCAACCTTGATTGAGCATCAGCGTTATCGCCAGCGTACCGGCCGAAAGCGCGCCAAACCGGGATCTCAGCGAAGCTTTTGGGCGATGGGTACGGCTCCTGCTGAAGCGTTTAGCGGAATCGTCAGCGTTTAGCTGCACAGGCGGTTTGGGTTGCAAAGGATTAAAATGAGTCATCACTGTCTGATGGTGCTAAAGGCCACTTTTCGCGTTGTCTTTGCCTAGTTTAACCCTCTCGATTAGGAACTGGCTGGCG
>QBMP01000045.1:0-3825 GCA_003242115.1 Phormidesmis priestleyi | reverse complement strand
GTAATATTATTGCTTTAACGACTAATTTTTTATTGAGATTACAGGCGCTAAATCATGGCTGCTGCCGCTTTTAGTATTGTCATTACCACCTACAATCGCCTTGAGTTACTCAAGCGGGCTCTGCGCTCAGCGTTTGATCAAACCGTGACGGCTGAAATTGTGGTGGTCGATAATGCTTCGAGTGATGATACGCAAAGCTATCTGGAATCGTTGGGCTCAAGTATTCTCTACATCCGCAATGAAGTCAACACTAACCATTCAGGCGCAGTTAATGCAGGCGTCGCAGCCGCTAGCGGCGACTGGCTAAAACTGGTCGATGACGACGACTATTTAGCCCCCAACTGCCTTGAAGTGATGGCGCAAGCGATCGCCTTGCGTCCGGAAGCTGTGATTTGCTCTTGCCAAGCTGCTCAAGTCAACACTGAAGGCACTCAGCTCGGCCTCACGCCCGCTACTGGCCCGGGCAAAATTTTCTACATTTCGCAAACCGACATTCACTACGGCATGTTGCTAGAAGTCGTCCCATTTGGCACCCCCATTCAGGTCGCCGTTCGCCGCGACGCTTTTCTAGCTTCTGGCGGTTGGGACTTAACCATGACTAGCTGCGACGACATCGACTCTTGGATTCGAGTTGCCCAGCACGGTGACGCCCTTTTCATCAATCAATGCTTGGCCTATCGCACCGTTTGGCCCGGCGGCTACGATCAAAAAATTACGCTTCAGCGTCGCCTAGACACCAACATGCTGATTAAATCGCGAATTTATCAGCGAGTTGATCCCAAATATCAGTCTCAGCTACCCAAGCTTTCAACCATTAATCAATATTTACAGCTGCACTGGGCGATTGTTGCCCTGAAGCAAAAGCAGCTTAGGGCCAGTACTAGCCTTGGCTTCCCCGCTATCTTTTCTCCCAAAGCTTGGCAGCTTCTACAACAGGCCATCCGGATGAGAAAACAAACTGCGAACCCACCTATTCAAAAGATAAAACTGGCATAACTTTAGCGGATGAGACGCTAGGGAGAAGTAATTAAAAAATCGTAGTTGGAAAATCATTAGTAAAACGTAGAGACGCATAACCCCCTACCGGCTCATGAGGTATACTATTGAGTCTGCAATCAGTTACTTGGAGAAAAAATGTCTCGATATAGAGGTCCTCGCCTAAGAGTGGTGCGCCGCTTGGGCGACCTGCCGGGTTTAACCCGCAAATCGGCTCGGAAAGCGTATCCCCCTGGACAGCATGGTCAGGCTCGTAAAAAGAAGTCTGAGTACTGCATTCGTCTAGAAGAGAAGCAAAAGCTTCGGTTCAACTATGGTGTCACCGAGCGCCAACTCCTTCGCTACGTGAAAAAAGCACGTAGAGCAGGGGGTTCTACAGGACAAGTGATTTTGCAACAATTGGAAATGCGGTTGGACAATACCTGTTTCCGCTTGGGTATGGGGCCCACTATCCCATCAGCCCGCCAGGTTGTAAATCACGGTCACATCACGGTCAATGGCCGTGTGGTTAGTATTGCTAGCTATCAGTGTCGTCCGGGTGACGTGATTGGGGTACGCGCTAGAGAAGCGTCTAAAAAGCTCGTGGAAGCTAATCTGGAGTTTCCGGGTTTGGCGAACATTCCAGCTCACTTGGAGTTTGATAAAGGCAAGATGGAAGCCAAGGTCAATGGCGTGATTGAACGAGAGTGGATTGCGCTGAACATCAATGAACTATTGGTGGTTGAGTACTACTCACGTCAAGCCTAAACAGCTTTCCTTTTCTATCAAACCTATCAAGGAGCCCTTCAGCTGCGATCGCTGTGGGGCTTTTTGCTGTGAGGGAAACTCGCTACAATCAACTCGCTATAATCAACTCGCTATAATCAGATGAAAGATACGCACTCAAGCGATCAGCAATAGCAATGGTTCAAACAATTGAAACGTTAACATCGGCGACCGTTAGTTTAGAAATTCCGCTGGGGCTAACGCCAGTGGTTACCGCTGAGCAGTTTGCTACTTTAGCCGCCAAAAATAGCGAACTGCGGCTAGAGATGACCGCCGATGGAGAGCTGATTATTATGGCCCCAGCAGGTAGCGAAACTGGCGAAAAAAACGCTGGACTGACGGGACAAATATATATTTGGGTTTTAGAGCATAAAGCGCTGGGCAAAGTGTTTGACTCTTCTGCCGGATTTACTTTGCCGAATGGAGCAATCCGTTCACCCGATGCATCTTGGGTACAACTAGAGCGCTGGAATAGACTCGATGAAGGCAGTCGCAGTGGCTTTGCAAAAATCTGTCCTGATGTTGTTATTGAGCTTCGCTCCGATAGCGACAGCCTATCTGCAACTCAAGAAAAAATGAAAGAGTACCTTGCAAATGGGGCAATCTTTGGCCTACTGATCGATCCCCGTCGGCAAGCCATTGAAATCTATCGCCTCAATACCGATATTGAAACGATTAAAAACGCTAGATCAGTCAATTTTTCTGAAGCAATGCCGGGGTTTACTTTAAATCTAAGCGGCATCTTGTAAAGCACTACCCGCACTATCCGCCAATTTGAGACATGGTACGGCTGTAGGCTCCGGTCACGCCAGATTCGCGCATTTTGAAGTTGATATCGGGCTTTTGCCCGACGAGGACGCCGACTTGCTCTCGTAATGTTTTGAGCGGCACACCCGCACGGAGGCTGCTGCGCAAATCTATTTGCCCGGTTTCGTTGAGCAGGCAAGGGCGCAACAGGCCATCGGCAGACAGGCGCATTCGGTTGCATCTGTCGCAAAAGCACTCCGACATTTGACTGATAAATCCTAGCGTCCCTTTGGCTCCTGGAATTTGAAACACATCAGCCGGGCCATTGCCAGTCACAGCGCCTTCACCTAAGCCCCACCGCTGCGCAATTTGAGCGCGAATAGTTTCACTGGCAATCCAGCCTTTGTGCTCAAATAAGCTGTCATTGCCAATGGGCATGAATTCAATAAAGCGAACGTGCCAAGCTTGATCAATCGTTAGCGCGGCGAGATCGAGCACCTCGTGATCGTTAATGCCGGGGATCACGACAACATTGAGCTTTAAAGGTGAAAATCCAATCCGGTGAGCAGCCTGAATGCCTTGCCAAACCGTGTGCCAGCGAGATTTTCCTCGGCCTCCAGCCATTTTTTGAAACGTTTCAGGATTGAGTGAATCTAAGCTGATGTTGAGTCGGCGCAAACCCGCATCGTGCAGGGGCTGAGCTAGTTTTGCTAGTAAAAATCCATTGGTGGTGATGGCGAGATCTTGAGTTTCGGGAAGATGAACTATTGCTTCCACCAACTCCACAATTCCTGGCCTCAGCAACGGCTCACCGCCCGTCAGCCGAAAGCGCGTAAAGCCTAACGGAATGAACACCTCCGTCAATAGCTGCAAAATCTCATCGTGAGTCAGCCAATGCTCTTTCAGCGCATATTCAAGATCAGCGCCTTCGGGCATACAGTAAAGACACTGGAAATTGCAGCGGTCGATCAGGCTGATGCGCAGATAGTCGATGCGGTTGGTCATAGCGGTTGGGCGTAGAGTTGATCTATTCTCCATACTCCATCATTGGCTAATAAATGACACGATGGAGCGACTAAGAGAGTGGGAATAAAGCGGAATGAATCAACCGAAAAGCGGCTATACCTTGCCGGTGTTTGCTTGTGCGGGCGCGATCGCTGCCCTCCAACATCTGCAAAATCATCAGCAAAATTCGTCTAATCTACCGCCACCAACCACCATCACCCTCGATTTGATTAGCCCGAATGAAGCTGCCGAAATTGCGATCGCCCAAGTCGCCCTTCTATCACCCACATCCGCTTTAGCCATCACCTACAG
>QBMP01000044.1:33805-40332 GCA_003242115.1 Phormidesmis priestleyi | reverse complement strand
GAGATTCCGTCAGATGTTTGCGAAAGATGGTTTGGTATACTGGAGGCAACATATATTTTGGGAAGGGACGAAATTCCCTTCCTATTCTTTTGCCCTTTTATTCTCTCAACTCCTCGCTATATATGATATTGAAGTTCCTTGTCACCCGGTAAGTTTCGCTGCACATCACCATCTTATCGACGGTGAGCATTTTGCCGTATTTGTAGGTGTCAAAAATTTCGACGAGCTGATAGGGCGATCTTTCTTGAAAGAGGCGATCGCCCTTATGCCGAATAGACAGCGCAATGTTTTCGTCTTTATCGGTAAACCAAACGCTGCGGCTATGCTTAGGGGGGCGCAGTTTTTGAGTGGCCTGATCGCGCATTTCACCTAAGTCAACGTCGCTTTTTTCGAGTAGCTCTAGCTGACCGCGATTAAGCTCAATGGCTGAACCATGCTCAGCTTGAAAAGCCTTTTTGAGGCTTTCGTAAGACACCCAAGGGTTGACCGTGTAGCCACAGGTAAACAAATCAACGGCAGCGTAGCGGTATTCTGGCCAAGTGTGAATGGCTAAATGGCTTTCTTGAATCACAATCACCCCAGATACGCCAAAGGGCGAAAAGTGGTGAAATACTGAGTTAATAATCGTTGCGCCTGCTTTTTCAGCGGCTTCTAGCATATCGTGCTCAATGCGAGGCACGTCGTTCAAAATTTCAGAGGAGCAACCGTAAAACTCAACTAAAATATGGCGACCGAGAGGTTTCATGGGCAGGCAAAATGAACGGACAACAGCGAAAATAGAATCGAAAGAATTCCAATAAGCAAACGTTATTATCTAATGACTTGGATTGATCTGAGCTAATTTAAGCTAATTTGTTCAGTGGGTGCAACACTCAGGAGAAACAGAGCTGATGAATGCAGGCAGTGGATTCGGTGAACTCGGTGAATCTAGATCACCGTTGGGCGATGGCGAAGCCTTCCAAGGGAATCGCTACAGCCTTGTCAAAGAGCTAGGGCGCGGCGGTTTTGGCCAAACGTATTTGGCTGAAGATCGCGATCGCAACGATGAGCTCTGCGTTGTCAAAGAATTTGTGCCGCAGATAGAAGACAAGGCCATGCTGGCTAAGGCCAAAACGCTATTTGAACGCGAGGCCCGCACACTGTACCAGCTAGGACATAAGCAAATCCCAGAATTTCGCCAGTTACTAAACGTAGAGTCAGAAACCGGCGGACGCCTGTTTATTGTACAAGACTACATCGCTGGGCCAACGTACCAATCGCTGCTAGAGGAGCGGCAGCGGTTTGGCAGTCACTTTACTGAAACTGAAATCAGGCACTTGCTCTATCAGCTGCTGCCAGTGCTCTCTTACATCCATAGCTTAGGGTTGGTGCACCGCGATATTTCTCCAGACAATATCATTTTGCGGCAAACAGACGGCCTGCCCGTACTGATTGACTTTGGCAGCATCAAAGAAATCGCTGCGACCGTTCGCAATCAGCTTAATGTAGAGGGCCTTGAGCTAGGCGCTACCCGCATTGGCAAGATGGGCTATGTGCCGCCAGAACAATTGAGCACGGGCGAGGCGAATCCGACTAGCGATCTCTATGGGCTAGCCGCCACCCTGCTAGTGCTGGCGACTGGAAAAGATCCGCAGGTGCTCAACGACCCGTATCACGGCACCTGGAGTGGCTATGAAAACTTAAGTCCAAAGCTAGCGCAGGTGCTGAAAAAAATGCTCTCTGCCGAGCCTGCGGATCGCTTTCAGACAGCCGAGGCGGTACTGATGTCGCTAGAAGCCTCGTCTCCAGAGCAATCCGGCACCGAACAGATTGCCGAATACGAATCGGGGATGGTGCCAGAAATGGACTCAGAAGGGGCGCTCAGCGATGATTTGCTGGCGTCGGGAACCGGCTTTTATTCAGCACAATCGCCTGCTGATAGCAGCGGTGTAAGCGATCGCGCCAACAGCGCTAATCCATTTCATGAACCCGCCATAGCAGCAGCTGGAATGGCGGCTGGAATGGCGGCTGGAATGGCAGCCGACAGAACCTTGGATGCCGCTACCGGACAGCCGATTGAGACTGAATTAGCCCATGCTGAGGGAGCTGTTCCTTTGACAGAGTATGAAATGGGGCTGCAAGCAGGCGTGCAGACTGACTACGGTGCTAGCTTTCTAGGGGAAGAATCTGAGTCAAAGACCATTGGTAAACCAGGTAATCTTCAGATCATTTTGGCCTCACTAGCGCTGCTGGGTCTATTGGGGGCGCTACTGTTTTGGGCGGTGCCTTTAATCCGTGATTCATCGACCAATAGCGCCGCCAATAGAAATGCGGTTAGCAGCGCCATAAAGCCGATTGCCGACGGTGAATTTACCCCAGAAGAAACGGCTCGTAAGGCAGAAATATTGCAAAGGCAGCAGCGGTTGGGAATTAGCGATCGCGCCTTCACGGGCATTACCAATCAGCTATTTTACGAAGAATATCCCACCCTGCTCACCAGCGGCGTAGATGGCGGCAAACAGCCGCTGACTGCCGCTGCTGCCGACGAGCCGCTGCGCGTTCGCTGGGATCACATCGCCCTTGATCTGCTCAATAAGCTAGAAGACAACTTCAGCGCAGGCAGCTTGCGGGCTTTGGGTAGCTACAGTGAAGAAAGTCAAACCAACTGGCGATCGCAGCTGAGCGCTAGCAATGTGAGCGATCGCGCCCTAGACGATCTGATCGAAGCCAAATTTTTCCGGCTATTTCCCAGCCAATCGGGCCGCGACTTTCTCAATCAGCCCATTGGCCAGCTATACTACGCGCTGGGCGAAGATACCGTTCGCGCAATTGAATCAGGCTCGATTAAGCAAGCCGTTGAATTTACCCCAGGCGACTTTAGCAAAGATGTTACAGGTCAGCTCCAGCCCGGAGCCGGTCAAATTTATACGATGCGGCTCTCTGCCGGACAGCTTTTGCGCTTGAGCCTCACCGCGCCTGCCGAAAGCACACTGCTCTCACTATACTTACCTGAGCCGACCAGCGACAGCCCCTACGTGTTTGCTGATTCTGGGCAAACCGTTTGGTCAGGCGCGGTTAGTCAAACCGGCATTTACACAGTGGTTGTGGTCAATCGCTCAGCAAGCACCCTCAATTATCAGATGACGCTCTCGGTCGATAAAGTGACGACAGCGCCCGTTGCCCCGCCGCCGAAAGCACCTAAAACAGAAGAAAAAACGGGCGATCGCGCCAACGATCCAGCAGCATTAGACTTCAACAGCGACCCCAATCGCACCTCGCCCCCTCCCGCTAGCACCACCGGGACAACGCCCAACCCTCAGCCATAGCCGAGCCCCTAGCCGAATCATCAGCCTGTTTTGTAGCACTTCACTTTCATAATCCCTTCCACTGGCTTTACGCCCAATAAAGCGGCAGCTCGGCTCGGCTGCCAAATGCTTTCATGTGCTGTAACCGTCCAGTTAGGGGCCACATCAATCGCATCTAGCGCTGCCTGATTGCCCTGATGGTACACCAGGCAGCTATTAGCAGCAGGAACGGGATCTGCGGCTGTCGTCATCGGAATGGCTTGAGGATTATTCACTAGATAAGCGTAGAACGCCAAATTTGCATACGAGGTACGCGGCTGATTGACAAAAACAATCTTTTGAGGATTTTGATCAATCGCAGCCTGAAGCGAGGATTGAACGTCAAAACTTTCCATCGCCTCGACGCTTTTGGGCGGATAAAAGATAAAGTAATCGACCTGGTAGCTGACAATTTCAACCATCAGTAGCAGTGCGGCTATCCCCATCATCCATTTACTCCAGCGCAGATCGTTGATCTGAACTAAAAACGCGACGCCATAGCATGACAGCAGCCAGAGGTAATAGCCCATGAGCAAGCTTCTCAGCGCATGAGGCGCACCCGCAGACGTGATCACCGCCGCCAGTGGAGATAATAGCAAATTAGCTAGCAAAAACAGATGAAAGCGAGTCATTTGTCTGCGCCAAATTAGGCTAGCTACGCCGATCAAAAACAACCCTAGCGTCACATAAAAAACAATTCCACCATGACCCGTCGCGTGCCTCAAATTGGCGTCGCCGCTCACCACCAAAAATTTGGGTGACCAATATTTAAAGAGCGCCCGAATAAATATCTGAATTTTTTCGATCAAAGGAATCGGATCGTCAATGTATGAAATGCTCAAAAAGCGCTCGGTGGTAGCACCGGGGTGAGTCAGCGTAAAAATAATGTAGGGAACTAGCGACAGCGCGAATGTCCCAGTGAGAATCAGCAGCTTTTGAATATATTCTCTTTTAAAATAAATGACCCACAGTGACACCAGCATTAAAAGTGACAGTAGCCTAGCCGTAGAATAGGTATAGATGGAGGTGCCTAAAATGAGTCCGCAGATAGCGGCTTGAAGCCAGTCTGTACGCTGGCTAGTTCCTGGTGTTGGCTGGGGATTTGGTCGGTTAAAAAGTGTCCAAATACAGAGATTTGCCGCCGCTACCCAGGTGAGTTGAGAGATCGCTTCAAATGAAATACGAGAGAGCATAAAAAAGACCGGCAGGAATCCAAACCCGGC
Organism: Phormidesmis priestleyi; assembly: GCA_003242115.1. Lineage (GTDB taxonomy): Bacteria > Cyanobacteriota > Cyanobacteriia > Phormidesmidales > Phormidesmidaceae > Phormidesmis > Phormidesmis priestleyi_A. The sequence goes on along the minus strand of QBMP01000044.1, from coordinate 35,786 downwards.
CAGGGCATAGAGTTCGACGGCTTTGTTATGGTTAAAGACTTTGGTAATTAAAACAATGGTGAGCATGAGCGCTAGCAGATAAAACAGCACGCTGGTCGCTCTCAAGTTAAAAGCTGAGATCCCAAAGAGCTTAAATATCAGCGCTGTGGCATACATGTAAATGGGATTTTTGTATTCGCCGAACGCTCTGAAATAGGTGGGAAATGGCGTGCCGTGCTCGTCAAGGCCGGTTTCAGCAATCAGCGCAGCGTTGTAGCCAATAGACGTTTCGTCGGAGTAGAGGCCAGCCGGAATATCGGTAAGCTGAAGCAGTCGGGCGACGATCACAGCGATTAACAGCATGGCAACCATTACGTTATAGGCCGGTTGCCAGCTTTTGGGCCAGCTTTTGGGCCAGCCATTAGCTCTCAACGCGCTGCCGACTCGACCCACTACAAAAAGCGGGGGCTGCTTCAAATTCATAGAATGGGTCCTCTGCGATCGCCCTAATTATAAGAGCGTCTCAGGCCAAATTAGCGATGAAGGGCACCACAGCTTCAACAAATTCAGCCGTAGATTCGTAAGGCAGTACATTTCGCCCCGCAATGCAAACGCCTTGGGCTCTAGGAAAGTGATCAAGATAGGCTTGCAGACGCTGTTGACTGGTCTGAGTGCTATTAGCTTGAGCCTGCGCTTCGGCTTGCTTGGCAGTGGTGCGATCAATGCTAGAGGCTTCGTCGCCCATGACAATCAAGACAGGCTGCTGAATGCGGGCTATAGCTGCCGCATAGTCCTGCCGCCAAAACCCCGCTAAAAATGAAAACACCGCATACCGGCTGTTCATATCTTTAGCGCCCGCCTTCAGCATGGCCAGCCAGTCATCGGTAACCCCTTCAGGCCGCTCAAATAGCTGCCGCTCAGAAAACGAACGCAAAAACGACTCACGCCTCGCATAGCGATAAAAAGCGCTGCCCAAAGGCGATTCAAACAGCGCCCAGCTCAGCTTTTGCTGCCAACTCGGGGTCGGCGTCGTCATCAGCCGCCAAGCGGGCGGGCCAGAGAGCACCAGCCCTTTCACCTGATTGCCAGCAGGCAAGCCCATTAGCCTAATCGCTACCGGCAATAGAGCGCCTTGAACAACTAGCACCACTGGCTCTGAGGCAATCTGCTCAATAAAATACGCTAGCTGCTCAGCCCAATCTTCGGGGCGGTAGGCGCGGTTGGGCATATCGCTATCCCCACACCCCAGCAAATCGACATTGTAGAGAGTATGACGACAGCTAACAGACTCGCTTTTTGCCTCCTGTTGCCCAAATTGCTGAACAAAAGGCTGCCAAAATTCGTGTGAAAGCCCGACACCAATCGGATGAATGAGCAGTAGCGCGGGCCTACTATGCTCTGAATCGGCTCCTGAGTCGGCTCCTGAATCGGCCAGACTTGAGTCAGCATCCGGTTTGCTAGCGACCTTCTCAAAAGCGCAGCGGTGGTTTTGCCAAGTATAAAAATCCATAAAAAGCGGTAAGCGTTTTGACTCAGCATACCGTTCAGATTTGGCTAGACTTCATCACCTGTGAAAAACTTGTGAAAAATAGATTCAGATCTGTTGTTAATTTTGTTATCAATACAATCAATCAAACTGGTGTCAGCGGTAAAGGTTGAACTAGGCGACTGCTTTTATCAGCAGCTTTCAGAGCCCAGCTAGCATCGACTTGAGCCCGCTGAAGCGTGGTTGATCGCCAGCAAACGGCCTCAATATGCGCCCCGGTCAAATTTGCCCCAGTCAAATCCGCCCCGGTGAGATCTGCCCCGGTAAGATCTGCGCCACTCAGGTCGCTGTAGCAGAGCTTAGCACCACGTAAATTAGCGCCTGCGAAACTAGCTGATCGCAAGTTAGATAGCCTTAAGTCGGTACGATGCAGGCTCGCGCCACTGAAGTTTGCGCCTTCAGCGTCGCAGCGAATCATCACGGTTTGGTGCAGGTTGGCCCAGCGAAATTGGGTGT
>QBMP01000044.1:26658-33710 GCA_003242115.1 Phormidesmis priestleyi | reverse complement strand
GCCACATCATTGCCCCGCTCATATCGGCGTGATTGAGCTGCGTGTGGCTGAGATCTGTCCCCGTAAAATCTGCCCAGCGAAGTCTGGATTCTGACAGATTGAGCTGGCATAGCTGAGTTTCACGCAGATCAATGCGCTCAAAATAGCGGTGACCCGTGGCATAGGATTCGATCAGACGCTCTATAGCAAGTTGCTGAGAGCGGGTCAGATGAGCGTTCATACATAAAGTTATGTTAACCAAAGCTAATGTAACAAAATGTAACTTTAGTTGCAATATATTCAGTTGAAATACAGTTGCCACAAATATGCTCGTGACTTGATTTAGCCTGCCCGATTGGGTTAATTGGCTCTAATAAACGGGCCGCTGGGCAGCGCATACTGTAGACCAGCGCTCGTTGTCCATGCGAGCGTCTAGCAGACCGCTGACGTCTCCGCGCTGGCCAATGAGCCGCTCTTGATTCAGCGAGTTGGGTTCAGCGTAGGTGGTGAGCTGATCTAATGTGGTTGCGGCGCAAACCCAGTCTTTTTGCTGAGCGGCACGAGCCAAGCGTGATTCAAGCTGGGTAATAGCCTGTTGCCGAGCCGCGTTACGGTCGTATTCGATGTAGTAGGCCATGTTATCGGCGGCAGCGGCGGCGTAAGAGTTGCCGGGTCGAATGATTAGGGCGCGCTGAAAGTTGATCAAAGCGGTGTGGCGATCGCCTTGCCTGGAGGCGGCATGCCCCAGGTTCATGGCTTGCCGAAAGGTCATGCCAGCGGCGGTGAGGCCAGGGGAGGGAGTGACGCGCTGGGCAAGGGCCGGGAGCGCAGCGGTTAAAACAGTAGAGGTCAAGACGACAGTACTCAATAGAGCCGAAGCCAGCAGAGTCGAAGCTAGCTTTAAACTCGTAAAATAACGGTAAGTTTGACGGCGGGTATGGGTGAAGTAGGACATGGCCAAAGCGGGCGAAACTGCCCGTCAGCGTAGGCCATTTGGCTAGGCGTCAGCCTGAGTACAATCGACCAAGATGTGTTGATAAATGATCGGTTAGCCGTGATTTCTGCGTGAATTCTCTAGGATATCGGCTGCTTGAGGTCACTTGAAGATCATTAACTTTATAGTCACAGCAAAATCAGCGGGTGAAACCTCATGAAAATATGGATCGATGCAGATGCCTGCCCGAATCCGATTAAGGAAATTATTTTTCGAGCGGCAGCGCGATCGCACTGTCCCCTAACGCTAGTAGCCAATCAGCCCCTACAGGTGCCCGCTTACGCTGAAATGCTGGTGGTGCCTGGGGGATTTGATGGCGCTGATAATAAAATTGTGGAGCTGCTGACGGCGGGGGACTTGGTGATTACGGCTGATATTCCGCTAGCGGCTAAAGTGTTGGACAAAGGCGGCTATGTATTTAGCCCTAGAGGCGATGAGTTTACTAGCCGCAACATTGGCGATCGCCTCTCAGTACGCAACTTTTTAGAGTCCTTTCGCGGCGGCGCAGAACCGATTGGCGGCGGGCCAGCGCCTTTTAGCAATCGTGATAAAGCCAACTTTGCCAATCAGCTAGACCGATTTTTGGCAAAGCATCAGCGCTAGGCTCTGTCCTCTTTTGGCAAGACCTGCGAAAGCATTTTAATTCGCCCAAATTCGCATTACGCTAGATAGACTCGTTTGGTCTGTCTAGGCAATGAGTTTCATGAGTAAAGTCAGTGAAGTGAGCGATCAGTTTACGCCTGTGATCACAGGTGATGGCTCCAGCACCTTTTATTCGGCTGAGTTTCACGAATGGTTTCATAGCCGTGCGGGCGCTTGCTGTGAAGCTCAAACCACCTACGTAGTAGCCGCTCACCTTGTACAGCGGGCTCAGCAGATGCCAGCAGGCAGCGTCCTGAAAATACTAGACGTGTGTTACGGCTTGGGTTACAACACAGCGGCAGCGCTAGAAATGATTTGGGCGGTCAATCACAATTGCCAGGTGGAAGTGAAGGCATTGGAGATTGATTTAGCGGCAGCAAGGAGTGCGATCGCGCAAAACCTCACCCAAAGCTATTCTTTTCCCATTCAGCAAATCCTCCAGGATCTGTCTATCCACTGCACTGCTAAAACCAAAAACCTCCAGGCTCAAATTTTACTCGGCGACGCCCGCCAACAAATTCAGCCCTTAGTCGCTCAAAACTGGCAGGCAGACGTGATTTTTCTCGATCCGTTTTCGCCCCCGAATTGCCCTCAGCTTTGGACGACAGAATTTTTGTGCTTAGTCGCCCGCTGTCTCAAACCCAACGGTGGCGAACTCGTCACCTACTCCTGCGCTGCTGCTGTGCGAGCTTCCTTGCTGCTCGCTGATTTGACCATTGGCACCCTTTCTACCCCAGCGCGTCAATGGCCCGGAACGATTGCTAGCTACAGCCCGCTTACCGACCTAGCGGCACTTTCACAGCAAGCGCAAGAGCATTTGCAAACGCGGGCCGCTGTGCCCTATCGAGATCCTCATTTGAACGCTACGGCTGAGGAAATATTAGCTCACCGAATTCAGGCTCAAGCCGTTTCTAAGCTGATGCCGACAAAGCCGTGGAGACGGCGCTGGGCAGCAAGTAGACGATAATAAGATGCTCCTTTTCGGTTCTAAGGTTTTCTCAGGTTATGGCAAAGCGTCCTTATCTCGTAGAAGTTGACTGGCTATCTTCACAGATCGCCGATGCCGACAACTCTCATATTGTTGTGATCGATACTCGCTTTTCACTGGGTGAACCAGATTTAGGCAGCAACCAATACACCGCAGGCCATATTCCTGGCGCATACTATCTAGATCTCAATCAAGATCTCTCTAGCCCGGTTCAAGCTCACGGCGGTCGGCATCCTTTCCCTGACTGGCAACAGTTCATTGCCAAGCTCAATCAAATGGGCATTTATTCAGCGCCGCCACATGGCCCCACGCAAATCGTAATTTATGATGATTCGCGATTCGCCTTTGCTGCTCGGCTGTGGTGGATGCTGCGATATTTGGGCCATGAGCAGGTCGCCATTTTAGATGGTGGGATGCGGGCTTGGGAAACGGCAGGATTGCCGCTGAGTGTAGGCGTGCCTGAGGTAGAACAAGGTGATTTCCAAGCCCGTTTTCAGCCCGATTGGACGGTGGATATTGGAGCAGTGCGGCAGCGAAAAGACAATCCGGGCGTGGTTGTGATTGATTCGCGATCGCCCGAACGCTTCCGAGGCGAAATCGAACCCATTGACCCCGTAGCAGGCAGTATTCCAGGCGCAATCAACGCCTTTTGGCAGCAAATTACCACCGAAACGGGGCACCTGAAAAGCGTAGATGTGCTCTCTAGCCACTGGGCCAACCTCGACCCAACCGACGAAATCATTGTCTACTGCGGCTCTGGCGTGACGGCCTGCGTCAATCTATTTGCCCTAGTCGCCTCCGGTCACCCCATGCACAAGCTCTATCCCGGCGGCTGGAGCGACTGGTGCTCTTATTTGATTTAGATGCTTAGGATCTGTAAAAAACAACCTCATGGTTTCTACAGGTTCGTATGGATCAAATGGCTCAAAAGAACAACAAGCGCTGTAGAACCGATGATCTCGGCTGACAATTTAGTACGCATAAAATCTGTTGTGGCCGTTTATTTGTTTGTTTATTTGTTTGCTTGTGCTATGAATCTACCCTGTGATCTATGTTGGCGGCAGCTTGGTGTGCGGGTTGCCAGTCTGGGCTTTGACGTAGGCGATCGCTTGCCTCAGCTTGGCTCACAGGATGCAGCCAGTATTCGCCTTTGCAAAATTCTAATAAAGAGCGATCGCGCAGCGCATTCAAAATCTGCCGCTGACCGCTGGGCTCAATGTCCCACATCAGCGCCAAAATCGCCGCCGATTGCAGCCTGGGCTGATCTTGATACCGATAGCAGCCCAATCGACAAAACACCTGATAGGCAGCTTTGTCTAACTGCTGCAAGCGATTGACTTGGCTCACGACCAAATTTCTCAAATCCGCTGTGGCCAACAAATCTGAGCTATTTTCTCGCCAGTAGGCCGACAAATCGCCCTCAAAATCGCCGATTACGGCTGCACACACAATCTCCATTGCCTTGGCATTGCCGCCATAGGCATGGTGCATTTCGCCCAAAATCACCGACTGATCAGCCGCTTGAACCGGCACCTGACGCGCCTGAAAAAACTGCTGCCAAGCTTCTAAACCCAGCCCCGGCAAGCGGTAATGGTACACCGAGAGGCCGGGTTCGCAGAGGCGATCGCGGCTCGTCATCATCACACTTGCAGGCGTTTGAGCCAGCACTCGCAGCAGCTCTACATAGTGCCGGTGACCGGCAATAAACTGGCCATTGCGATCTAGCGCAGGCTCCAAATTGTCCAGCACAATACCGATTTTGCCCGCTGGCTGCGCCTGCAAATGACGCTTGAGTCGGCTCAAGGTAACGCCAAATTCACGCCCCGGCTCTTCGTTAAAATTTTGCCTGAGCCATTCTTCGACCACGCTTTCGACGGGGGTAATATTGGCCGCTTCTTTGGCTATCAGCAGCTCTAGCACCTGCTCAAAGCGCTGAGCATACTGCTGAGCGAGGGTGGTTTTGCCTAGCCCGCCTTCCCCATGAATCACGATTAGTCGGTGAGTTTGGAAAAGGGTTTGGAGCGCTAGCACAGCCTGATCGCGACCCAAAAAAATGAGCCGGTTCGACGTGATCCCCACTTGCTTTCGCGGCTACGGCCTCAATTGGGTAGTCTGAACAGACTGAGCAAACTGAATGGTCTGAATGGTCTGAATGGCCTGAGTAGCCAGAATAGGTCGAATGATGGCCCAAAGGAGCCAGCATCGGCCTAGCGACGCTAGCAATCGATTCGTAAGTGTCGGGGGCGGCTTTTTTGAGAGTGCGTTTAATACGGTTGATCAGGCGCGATCGCAAATTTCCTTTGGTAATGCGCTCGCCCAACGCTTCCGATAGCAGCTGCCAAAGCTGAGCCGCCACATCCTTAATATGGCCTTCGCTATAGCCTGCTGAACTCGCCACCTGCCCATAGGTATGCCCCTGCCAACTCTGCTGAATAATGCAGCTTTGCAAATCACTTAAATGCTTACCCGTCCGCTCATACAGCAGCTGATCAGCATATTCAATTGCCGTATCTATCCTCATACCGTCAGTTTATGCACTTCTTCACTCCGTACACTACCAGCTACCCAAGGCCAGTTCCGCACTCAATGGACTGTTTTAGCTGTCTGAATTTAGATGTCTGGGTTGAATGTCTGGTTTAGATGTCTGACCTTACAGGGCTGACTTTTCCCGACTTTTTCCGACTGACACCGGGTTTAGCTGCGCTTAGGCTGAGCAAAACACACCAAAATATTCACCGCCAACTTAACGCCAAGCGCAGTCACGTATCGGCAACCACATATCAACTATTGCCGTGAAATCACTTGCAAACTCCAGAAATCCGGCGGGAATGATTACCCATAAGGAGGGTGACTATCTGTTCTACAGCTGTCGTTCAAAATCTTTTACGCACACGTTCTTACTCAGCCAGCGAGCTGCCTATACCCATGAATTTGTCTGCCGTTCTGCCTGCCGATCTTTTACCTCAGTGTCTTCCTCAACACGTCGCGGTCATTATGGATGGCAATGGTCGCTGGGCGAATCAGAGACGATTGCCGCGCATCGCTGGGCACAGGCAAGGCGCGAAAGTGCTCAAAGACTTACTGCGCTGCTGTAAAGACTGGGGGATTGGGGCGCTGACGGCCTATGCATTTTCGACTGAAAACTGGCGCAGACCCACCTCAGAAGTAGACTTTTTGATGATGCTGTTTGAAAAAATGCTGCGCAAAGAGCTGACAGAAATGCACCGAGAAGGGGTGCGGATTCGCTTTTTGGGCGATTTGTCGGCGCTATCTCCTTCTTTGCAAAGAGAGATTGATAGAGCCATGCAGGAAACCGCTCATAATACAGCGATTGAGTTTAACGTGGCGATGAATTACGGGAGCCGTAGTGAGATTGTGTATGCCTGTCAGCAGGTGGCAAAAAAGGTAGAACAAGGCGATCTGTCAGCCGATGCGATTAGCGAAGAGATGATTAGCCAGCATCTATACACTGCCGGGCGCGATCCGGATTTGTTGATTCGCACCAGTGGTGAGCAGCGGCTGAGTAATTTCTTGCTGTGGCAGCTTGCCTATACGGAAATGTATTTTACCGATGCCCTTTGGCCAGATTTTGACCGGGATGAGTTTCATCGGGCTTTGCAGGTGTTTCAGGGGCGCGATCGCCGCTTTGGAAATGCCAAAGATGCCGTGACAATAGCCGAGCCAGCCGCCGAACAACACATTGCCGTCAAAACAGCGGCCCTGATCGCCCAATTGATTGCCTAATCTACAGCCTGATTGCGGCCTCATGGGCTTCTTCTAAGGAATCTAAGGAATCTAAGGAATCTAAGGAATCTAAGGAATCTGGGGCATCTAGCGTCGGATTCACGGCACTGTAGATCGCTGAATAATCGGCTTCTGCGAGTCCTTGAGCGATCGCTTTATTCGCCATGTAGCTCACGCCTTCTGCCACCGTGGCATCAATGCCCTGATCGCGCGCGGCCTGCACAAATAGGTTCATATCTTTGAGCAAATGCTTGGTAGGAAAATTAGGCGCAGTAAAATCGCGATCGCACATTCGCGTCAGTTTTTTATCAAAAGTCGGCGCATACAGCGCACTAGCTCGCAAAATGGCCATAAACTTCTCAATATCCAAGCCTTCTCGCTGAGCCAAGCCCAAGCTCATCGAAAACGCGGCAGTGAGGGTGCCAATCAGCTGGTTCATCGCTAGCTTAGTGGCAGCGGCGGTGCCCACTGGCCCCATCAGTTCGGGGTTGGGGCCAAAACATTTGAGTAAAGGGAGCCAGCGGCTGTACTGATCGGGCGTAGCTCCCACCATCAAAATCAGCTCACCCGCCTGCACCTGCGGAATGCTGCCCAGCACCGGAGATTCTAAATATTCGCCGCCTGCTGCCTGAATTTTTTGATGGAGTTCGCGGCTTTCATCGGGGGCAATCGTGCCCATTTGCAGCAGAGTGCGTCCAGCGAGTG
>QBMP01000044.1:22952-26648 GCA_003242115.1 Phormidesmis priestleyi | reverse complement strand
GGCTTGAATGGCGGCAGCGTCGCTGAGCATGGTGAGCGTGATATCGCTAGCGGCTAAAACGGCACCAGCGGTCGTGACGGTTTTGATGCCTGCGGTTTGCAGAGGCAATAGTTTTGCGGCGGTTCGGTTCCAGGCGGTGACCGCAAAGCCTGATTTTTGTAGCTGCAAGGCCATCGGTGCGCCCATCAGCCCTGTGCCTAAAATGCCTACTCGCATATGCTAATGCTCCGTAAAATTCGCTGCAAAATCCACATACCCATCATAAAATTCTCTGAGCGCGATCGCTCAACTAAGTCAACAATAAGTCAACAAATTGGTCGTCAATAAATTGGCTGTCAAATTGGCTGTTTTAAAGGCCGTTCAAATCGTGAAAGGGTAGTCAGGATAGCTAAAAGCGAGCATAAGTAGGTAGGTTTAATTAAACTACAGATAAAGCAGACTTACTGCATTGGCCCCCCGGCCCCCGAGTTCGGGGGAGGTCTCTGATCCAGAATGTTTAGATCGCCTTGCCAGAGAGGTTTTTAACGTCTTGCCTCAGAGCCCCGAGTTCGGGGACGGGGGCCAGGGCAAGCAAATTTTATTTACAATTTAATTAGACTGCTCTACTTAGCAAGCCATAAAAAATAGAAAAGGAGGTAAAGAACTGACGATCAAAACATTGAGTGATCAAAGCATTGAGAAATGATTAAAAACTCTGGGTGATTTAATCATTTCTCAAAAACATCTTTTATGCTTGGTTCAAGCCGTAGATGGCATAAAGTGCGAGATTTATCTTGAATTAGGCGGCTGAACTCATAGATCTAGATCTCAAAAAAAACATCTTAAGGAAGTATCTAAAAAGTCATGGCAAAAAAGAAAGAAGCCGCTTCAATCTCAACATTAGACAAAAATGGGGCAGCACCTGATGTGAAAGCAGAAGAGCTACCGTCAGATCAGTCACCTAAAGAAAAAGGTAAGTCAAAGAAAAAAGCAGGCGCGAAGACGAAGACGATAACTCAAGACCAAGATAAAGATAAAGATAAAGATAAAGATAAAGATAAAGATAAAGATAAAGATAAAAAGAGCTTAAAAGCGGAAAAAAAAGCTGGTAAGTCAAAAGCTAAGTCAGACAAAAAAACAAAAGATATTAGCAAAGATTTATACGAAAAAGAGCTAAGACGCCTACAGATAGAGCTAGTAAAGCTGCAATACTGGGTGAAAGCAAAGAACCTGAAAGTAGCTGTGCTGTTTGAAGGCCGAGATGCGGCAGGCAAAGGCGGTTCAATCAAGCGAATTTCGGAGTGCTTGAATCCGCGAATTTGTAAGGTAGTGGCGCTAGGAACGCCGACAGAGAAAGAGAAAAGCCAGTGGTACTTTCAGCGCTATACGGCTGAGCTACCTTCAGGAGGAGAAATTGCGCTGTTTGACCGCAGTTGGTACAACCGGGCAGGTGTAGAGCGGGTGATGGGCTTTTGTACGCATCAGGAGTATGTGGAGTTTTTGCGCTCATGCCCGGAGTATGAGCATATGCTTCAGCGGGATGGGATTATTTTGGTGAAGTATTGGTTTTCGGTGAGTGATGAGGTGCAAGAGACCCGGTTTCGCGATCGCCTAAGCGATCCGACCAAGCGCTGGAAGCTCAGCCCAATGGATTTGGAGGCTAGAGCTAAGTGGGTGGAATACTCTAAGGCGAAAGATGACATGTTTGCAGCAACCGATACGACGCGATCGCCCTGGCACGTCGTAGAAGCCGATCACAAGCGACGAGCCCGCTTAAACTGTATCAGCCATCTGCTGAGTCAAATTGAGTACGGCGATTTGACCCCGCCGCCCATCACGCTGCCACCTCGACAAAAGAGCATCAAATATGAGCGCCCACCAATGGGAATGCAAAGCTTTGTGCCTAACAAGTTTTAGCTTTTCGGGAGGATGTAAGTGTGTATTTAGTCTCTAGCAATTCTGGTAAACGAAAAAAACGCGGGACTCAGCCACTATGCATTTTCAGTGGGTAGTGATTGAGTTTAGAACTGACTCTGAGAATCTTCTGCTTTTCTAACAACGTAGTCAATTCAATCAGGAACCGCTATGGTATTGCGAATTCTGGATACTTCTGACCTTTTTAGTTTTTCTTTCAGCAAGCGATTTTTGCGGAAAGATAAGTATCTTCACTGTATTTGAAAAACGTAATCTACCCGCCCTAGGACGATAGTCATTCTGATGAGATACACCAGACAGCTAGAGCAAATAATGCGGCAAATTCGTTTTCAAAGCATAGATCAAACCTTTTTGCCTTATCGCCTTCGAAGGTACGAGAAGAAAGCTAGACTAATTTTTTGGCTTGTATTAACAACGTTCCTTACATCTGTGATTCCCAGCGCATGTAATTTTCTCCAGTATGTAATAGATACAGGTACTTACCCAACTCAGAGGAGTGCAGCTTTTTTCTTTGCGTCTCAACCTGAACTGCTTTGGATAGGTGTTTCATTAGTGGTAGTTGATCTAGTAGTTGTAGCCTTAGATGAAAGTAGGATACGCTGGCTGAAAGGTGTAGTTGTAATTGCCTGTACCGCTTACCTTTTAAGTGTAATGCTCATAAATGCAGGCATGCGGGCGAACCCTATTGCAGAAAGTGCTACAACTGAAGCTATTTTCATGGTAGCCAATACTATTTTGATCTTCTACTACTTAGGAGTCGGTTTATCTTGTGTTTGTATTGTTACGAAGAGAGGCTAACCGTCGTACTCTTGATAAAACTTAAATACCTGTTGGTAATCGCGTTCACCGCCGCCGCCGCCATCACCGCCGCACCAAACCAAAAAATCGTCTCTAGTTAAACTGACATTTAACTGTAATGCTAGAAACAGGTGAACGAAAAAAGCGCGGGAACGAAAAAGGGCGTAGTGTCATGGAAGAAATGACATTGAGGAACTACGCCGAATGCAACTAGAATCTATCGTAAGCGAACAGCGAAACGTAACTACCCGTTTTTTAGATTCAGAGCAAAACGGACAAGCCACTATCAAACGCTGTTAGAAACGGCCTTCAAAGCTAACTCGCTTTTTCACTCAAGTAGCCGCTTGTGTATGAGCCTTGCTGTGCCAAATTGCAGCCCTTACCCAAAGCCTTAAAATAGAGCATCCCTTTCTGTCAGCCTGCTGGCTGAGCGCTATCGAATCCATGCTCTCCACCCTTCAAACCATTGCCGCTAAGCTAGCTCCTCGCCTGATTGAAATTCGCCGCCACATCCACGCCCATCCCGAACTCAGCGGCCAAGAATACCAAACTGCTGCCTATATTTCCGGCGTGCTCTCCTCCTGCGGCTTTCAGGTGCAAGAAATGGTGGGTAAAACCGGCGTCGTCGCTGAGCTAAAAGGCCAAGCTTCACCGCAAGGCAATGTCCTCGCCATCCGCACGGATATGGACGCGCTGCCAATTGTCGAAAAAGCTGATCTGCCCTTCGCCTCTAAAAGCCCCGGCATTATGCACGCTTGCGGTCACGATGCCCACACCACTGTTGGCCTCGGCACGGCAATGGTGCTAGCTGAAATGGTTCAAAGCTCAGGTCAGCCCTTCCCTAGCACGACCCGCTTTTTGTTTCAGCCCGCTGAAGAAACGGCTCAGGGCGCAAAGTGGATGATTGCTGATGGCGTTATGAAAGATGTCGCGGCGATTTTGGGTGTGCATGTGTTTCCGAGCATTGCGGCGGGCGTGGTTGGG
>QBMP01000044.1:19235-22922 GCA_003242115.1 Phormidesmis priestleyi | reverse complement strand
GTGATTGGCCTGCGTCAGGGCGCACTGACGGCGGCGGCGGATGATCTAGAAATTGTGATTTCGGGTGAATCTGGCCACGGCGCGCGGCCACATGAGGCGATTGATGCGATTTGGATCGCGGCGCAGGTAGTCACGCAGCTTCAGCAGTCGATTAGCCGCACGATTAATCCGCTGCATCCGGTGGTGATTACCATCGGCCAAATTTCGGGAGGGCGCGCGCCGAATGTAATCGCCGATCAGGTGCGGCTGACCGGAACAGTGCGATCGCTCCATGCCGACACCCACGCCCTATTGCCAAAGTGGATCACCCGCATCGCTACCGACATTTGCACCCTCCACGGCGCAACCTGCACGGTCAACTACACCCGCCGCTGCACNAACTCCCCCCGCCGCTGCACGTCTGTGCTCAATGACCCTGATCTGACTCAGCTCGTCGCTGCCTGCGCTACCGAAGCCCTGGGTTCAGATCAAATTCAGTGGATTACCGATGCCTCTATGGGCGCAGAAGATTTTGCTAACTATACCGATCTGGCTCCGGGCACCATGTTTCGGCTAGGGGTGGGATATCGCGATCGCCCCAATCCTCCTTTACATCACTCTCAATTTGAAATTGATGAAACGGCTTTACTCGCAGGCGTCGTGACGATGGCCTACAGCGCCTACCGCTACTGGCAAACGCAAAATCATCTGAAGTCTATACCTTAGGAAGTGTTAAAAAACACACAGATCTTTTACGGTAGACATGATTGAACATCACCTTTTGTAGTGTTAGCTCATTTATACGATATCTCCATAGCTAAGCTCATTAGCAGTTGGTTTTTAAACAAAAAGTGCGGCTAGCAAACAAACGTATCGTCAACCCTTATCGTCAATTTGAGGAACATGGAAACGCCATGACTTTCTTTCAACGCAGCCGTCGCTGGCTCACAGCCATCGCACTGGTGCTGCTACTTACTGTCTCTACTACCGCCTGCTCTTCAGCAACTACGCAAGCGCCCGCCGGAACCAACGTCAGCTACTCTCAGCTAGAGAGAGGCAATTCAGTCAAAGGCCAGGAATATGGTGACTGGGTAGTCAGTGCCGCCCAAGGTCTAGTATCTGATGCCTATGTACGTGACAACAACAAGCTTGGTGTTGTTATTACCAAAGACGTCAAGCCCAATGAAGTCAGAAATCTTTCAAAGTCATTGCTTCAAGGCTTCCGCAAGAGCTTTCCTGGACAAGATTTGCAGGTACTTGTTTTTGCCCCTGACAAAGCGCCCATCCTTACAGCAGATTACAATTCGCAATCTAGCGAAGTAACCTATAACACGCCCTAACACTCTGGCTAACAGCCAAACTAACGATCTGACGAACTAACGGTCTGATTCGAGTTTTGAGTGTTTGACTATCAATTTCACTAAACTCACTAAAAACTATCTTCTTTTGGAGGATGCCCCATGTCAACTAGCGACCAGTATAAGCGCGAGATTATGAAAGATCTCGCAGGCGGCAACAAGGAAATTCTTGAGCCCAATGGCAACGATGCTCTGGGAGAAAAGTACCAGAGCTTTGATGATTTTGCCGACAGATCTTCTCGGGATGAGCGACATGGTTTGATCAAGCGCTCTTTTAATCCGCAAAATGTACCTGCCGCTCAAATGGATCCTGAGCTGAAGCAAGCCATTAACAAGATCAAGCCAAACGAGCGTGACGACGTTGCCCGCGATTTCTTCAAACATCTCAAAGAGCGTGGTTTGAGCGATAAAGATCTTGAAAAGCGATTGGGTCTTTCTACTCACAATCCTAAGCGGATGAATGGCGATGATGTGGGTAAGTTAGCATCTTTCGCCTACACAGCTCACCCAGACATTTTTCAAGAAGTGCTGGCCGATCAGCCCGCAATTTTGAAGTTTTTGAGCAATCCGCTAGTCGGTGCGGCTTTGGGTGCGATCGCCGCCAAATGGCTCCATAAGTAACGATTCTGCGAAAAAAGCTTACTCATCTCTCGACTGCCAGCATTTTTCTAAACCTTGTTTCAACTTTCTTGGTTCAAGCTTGGGAAAATGCGATCACGCAGCCGAGAGATTTTTGTGTATAGAGCCTTACAGGCAACCTATGAAGGTAAAGTCTCATTGGGAATTGCAAGCCCCTGAATACTCGAATACTTGAATACTTAACTATCCGCTACAGATTAAAGATGAGCGAGAAGGCCATGCCAGCCAGCAAAATGAAGCCAATAGTGACGTTTTGACGAAAGATGTGACCGAAGACTTTGGGTGACTTAGGGCCGCGGGCAAGCTGACGGTATTGCCGGTACCAAAGGTAGGCGGCGGCGGCGAGCGAAAGCCAGTAAAAAAAGCCTAAGGGCATAGTGATGCCGAGTCCGGCTAACATCAGCACCGTCCCCGCAAAAAAGATCCCCACAGCCTGCGGAGCTTTTTGTCCGAAAAATAGCGCACTAGAATTGATCCCAAGCTGACGGTCAAAGTCTCTATCTGGAATCGCATATACCGTATCAAAGCCCAGTGTCCACAGCACGGTTGCCGCCCACAGCAGCCAGGTAGACAGCTCCAGCGCCCCTGTAACTGCGCTCCAGCTAATCAGCACAGCAAAGCCCCAGGCGATCGAAAGCACCAGCTGCGGAATGGGAAAGACTCGCTTTGCCAGTGGATACAGCACAATGACCGGCACCGCCGCGACGCAGAGCCAAAAGCTCAACGGTGTTAGGTAAAAAGACAGCCCCCAAGCACAAAAAAAAGCGGCCAGCGCCACCGCTATGCCAACCTTCACAGACAGCGCTTTGGCCGCTAGCGGACGGGTGCGGGTACGCTCTACTTTGTCATCAATATCGCGATCCCACAGATCGTTGACGACACAGCCGCCGCCGCTCGTCGCCAAAGTACCTAGCACAATCACCCCAATTAAAGGGAGATCAGGTAATCCCCTCGCTGCCAAAAAAGCCGCCCACAGCGCCGGCAACATCAAAATCAGCCGCCCAGATGGCTTATCCCAGCGCAGTAGGCGCACGATGATCATCCAAGTCGGTTCAGCCGATGGGCTATCTATAGCGGGTTTCATAAGATTCTGAATGTGAAAGGGCACCACAGCCATCTTTACAGTACTTGAGATTTTAGCGGCGGTTTTTTTGGCTTAGGGTTTCCCCGGCGTCGAGCGCTGCCTATGAGCCGCTAATTTTAGTTTTATTCACCAAATAGAAAAACTACATTAAGTATTTTACAAAACAAATATAAGTTCCCTGACGTTTTCAAGCGATCGCCTTTTCACCAAAACAAGCTAAGCCTTCGACTTTCAAGAGATTTGGCCACTGAAAATGCCGTATTAAGGCAATGGAAGGCAATATATTTGTATTGATGGAAGTCGAATTTTGGATGACTTAGCGATATATTTGCGATCATTTTTGATCAGCTATTGAATAAATATTGGATAATTTATCGACAGACCGATGGCATTGACGGTGTACTTATGGTTATATTAACCATAAGTTGCTGAGCTTGGCGTTAGCACTAGCTTGAGTTCGTCAGCGCATGTCTTTTACGAAAGTATAGTCTTTATGAAAAATGGTTTTGCGAAGACAGTAGCTAGCTCGGTGGCTCCGACCGTGAAAGGTGTGAAGGGACGGCTAGATGAGCAGACATCAGATGCCTCCTATCGGCCTGCGCTTGCCGTGGAGCCCGATGAATACGG
>QBMP01000044.1:15925-19197 GCA_003242115.1 Phormidesmis priestleyi | reverse complement strand
CTATGTCGGCGAAGAACTGCATCAGCGGCCTGCAAGTTTTGAATTATTTACGCGCAGACTGCCTGATGGCTATGGCTATCTAATTGCGATGGGGCTAGAGCAAGGGCTGGAATACCTGGAAAATTTGAGCTTTAGCCCAGAGCAGATTTTGGCGCTGCAAAAAACGGAGATTTTTGCCAATGCGCCCAACCGCTTTTGGGGACTGCTAGAAGAGTTTCGCTTTGAGGGCGATGTGTGGGCGGTGCCTGAAGGGACGCCAATATTTGCGAATGAGCCGATGCTGCGAATTGAAGCGCCGCTGTGGCAGGCTCAAATTGCCGAGACTTATTTGCTCAATACTTTGAACTATCAAACGCTGGTTGCTACCCGCGCGGCTAGGCTGCGGCAGGCGGCAGGGCCAACCGCCAAGCTGTATGAATTTGGAACGAGGCGGGCGTTTAGTCCGCAGGCGTCGCTGTGGGCGGCAAGAGCAGCGCTAGCCGGTGGGCTAGATGCCACGTCTAATGTGCTGGCGGCGCTAAAGTTAGGCCGTCAGCCGGTAGGGACAATGGCTCATGCGTTGGTGATGGCCATTTCAGCCCTAGAAGGTAGCGAAGATGACGGGTTTGAGGCTTTTCACCGCTATTTTCCGGGCGCGCCTTTATTAATCGATACCTACAACACCGTCGCAGCGGCTGAACGGCTAGCTGCACGGGTTGCTGAGGGCATGCCGCTAGGCGGGGTGCGGATTGATTCGGGTGATTTGGCGGTGGTTTCTCGGCAGGTGCGATCGCATCTCCCGCACACCCCCATCTTCGCCAGCGGCGATCTTGACGAGTACGCCATCGAAGCGCTGCGCCAGGGCAATGCCAGCATCGACGGCTACGGCCTCGGCACCAAGCTCGTTACCGGCAGCCCAGTCAACGGCGTCTATAAACTGGTCGATATTGACGGTACTCCGGTGATGAAAGAATCTAGCGGTAAAGCGACCTACCCAGGGCGCAAGCAGATTTTCCGCCGCTATGACTCGGATCAAAACGGCGCGCAGCAGATTGTGAGCGATCGCCTCGCACTCGCCATCGAAGGCGCGCTTGCTGGCGAACAACCGCTCCTCCAGCGCGTCATGCACCAGGGATTGCGCCTCGCCGATGCCGTCAGCCTCACCGACATTGCCCAAAAAACCACCGCCGCCGTCAGCACGCTGCCTGACACCGTTCGCCGCCTCCAAAATCCACAGATCTACCCCATCACCCTTTCTCACGGCCTTACTAAGCTCACCGCCCACACCCAACAAAAAAACCTACCCAATGGCTCCCTGGAATAACCCCATCCGCGTCGCCCTCTTTGGCACCAGCGCCGATCCGCCGCACGTTGGCCACCAGAGCATTCTGAATTGGCTGGCTGAAGACTTTGATCAAGTCGCTGTCTGGGCCGCTGAGAATCCTTACAAGCCCAAGCAGTCGCCACTAGGCGATCGCGCTGAAATGCTGCGGTTGCTCACCCGAACTTTGGTAAATTCAGATCGAGTGAGTGTGTATCAGAGCTTGAGCGATCGCTACAGCATCCATTCCATTGCCCGCGCCCGCCAAATCTGGCCCAACGCCAAATTCACCTTGGTCGTCGGGGCCGATTTAGTCGCCCAGTTGCCCCATTGGTATCAGGCCCCAGCGATTTTTGCCCAAGCCGACATTCTGGTTTTTCCCAGACCGGGCTACAGCATTCATGGCCCCGCGCTCTCGGCCTTGCAGCAGCAGGCCACCGTCACCATCGCTCAGCCACTGACTCAGTACAACATCGCTTCTAGCCGCTATCGCACCGCCGAATGCAGCCAGATTGCCGACGACTTACCGCCCGTTATTCGCGATTACATCAGCGCCCATCACCTCTACCCATGCCTGCAACCCCCCAAAGTTCAAATCTCGACGTCCCGATAAAGTCAACGGTCAAACCCATGTCCCAATCCATGACCAAACCGGCAGATAAACCGGCAAACAAACCAGGATATCGGCCATTAGAGAGTCTACCGACTACCACCGATCTCGCCGATTTTAAAGTAGGGGTCGATACCGTCATCTTTTCGGTCGATACCGAGCAAAATCGGCTGCTGGTGCTGCTGGTGATGCGCCATGAAAAACCCTACAGCGGCTACTGGAGCCTGCCGGGAACGCTCGTGCGCGTGGGTGAATCGCTAGAAGCCGCCGCTGATCGCGCCCTTACCGAAAAAATTCGAGTCAATAATCTCTACTTAGAGCAGCTCTTCACCTTTGGGGGGCCTGATCGCGATCCGCGCGAAGCCGAAGATGCGTACAACATTCGCTACCTATCGGTCAGCTACTTTGCGCTCGTGCGCTATGAAGATACGGCGCTAATTGCCGATGGCGTCAGAGGAATTGCCTGGTACCCGCTCAGCCAAGTGCCGAAGCTGGCATTTGATCACAATCAAATTCTCACCTACGGCTGCAAGCGCCTGCGCAGCAAACTTGAATATAGCCCTGTGGCTTTTGATGTGCTGCCAGAAACCTTTACGCTCAGCGACGTTTATCAGCTCTATGCCACCGTATTAGGAGAAGATTTTTCAGATTATTCTAACTTTCGCACGCGCCTGCTTAAGCTCGGAATTTTAGAAGATACCAAAGTCAAAACGTCTCGTGGAGCCGGTCGGCCTGCTAGCCTGTATCGGTTTGATGCAGAAGCCTTTCAGCCCCTTAAAGATAAGCCGATGGTGTTTCTTTAGAGCTGTTTCTTTTTATTCCATTCTCACCTAGCATTCTCTCCTAGCATTCTCTCCTAGAATTTTCTCCTACACTGCGTCCTATGAAAATTGCGATCGCCCAGCTCAATCCCACCGTCGGCGACCTCACCGGCAATGCCGAGCGCATCTTAGCTGTTGCTCACCAAGCTGCTGATCTGGGCGCAGATCTGCTGTTGACCCCAGAGCTGTCTCTATGCGGCTATCCTCCCCGCGCTTTACTCATGCGGCCCAGCTTTATTCAACAGATGAAGCAACAGAGTGTTGGGCTGGCCAAAGCCATGCCCGCCGGACTAAGTGCTTTAGTTGGCCTAGCTGAACACAATCCTGCGGCGAGTAGCCGAGGCGAAAAACCAATCTTCAACAGCATGGCGCTTTTGCAAGCAGGTGAAATTAAAGAGATTTTTCATAAGCGTCTGCTGCCTACTTACGATGTATTCGATGAAGATCGCTACTTTGAGTCAGGCACCGCCGCCAACAGCTTTGTTTATACGACTGGCGGCACCAGCCTCCATATTGGGGTCACCATCTGCGAAGATCTTTG
>QBMP01000044.1:8469-15915 GCA_003242115.1 Phormidesmis priestleyi | reverse complement strand
CAAGCGCGCCTACCCTATTAATCCGACTCAAGAATTGGTTGAAAAAGGGGTCGATTTAGTCCTCAACCTGTCAGCCTCGCCGTTTGTTTGCGGGAAACAAGCCCTCAGAGAGCGGATGATCGCCCATGAGGCGAAACAACAGCACTGCCCAATTGTCTATGTCAATCAGGTCGGTGGGAATGATGATTTAATTTTTGATGGGCAAAGCGTTGCGTTTAACCGGCTAGGTCAGCTTGTGAGCCGAGCAGCGGCGTTTGAAACAGATTTACAGATGGTGACGTTTGATCCAACCATAAAAGATTTGCAGGTCGCAAAGATCAGGCCGTCGCTCGACAATCCCAATGCGGAAATTTGGTCGGCGCTGGTGCTAGGCGTACAAGACTATGCGCGTAAGTGTGGCTTTACAAAAGTGGTAATTGGGCTTAGCGGTGGGGTGGATTCGGCGATTGTCAGTGCGATCGCCGCTCAAGCCCTCGGCCCTCAAAACGTACTGGGCATTCTAATGCCGTCTCCTTACAGTTCCGATCATTCCATCAGCGACGCCGAGCAGCTCGCCGCCAGCTTAGGCATTACCACTCAAACCATTCCCATCGGCCCACTGATGTCTGGCTACGACAGCACCTTGAGCAGCCTATTCGCCGGAACAGAAAATGGCATCACCGAAGAAAACTTGCAGTCGCGCATTCGCGGCAATTTGCTCATGGCCGTCTCCAACAAGTTTGGCCACCTGCTGCTCACCACCGGCAACAAATCAGAAATGGCCGTCGGCTACTGTACACTCTACGGCGACATGAATGGCGGCCTCGCGGTGATTGCCGATGTCCCCAAAACTCGCGTTTATGCACTCTGCCACTGGCTCAACTGGAACCAAGAAGTTATCCCCGACCACATTCTCACCAAGCCGCCAAGCGCCGAACTCAAACCCGACCAGCGCGATCAGGATTCTCTGCCAGATTACGACGTTTTGGACGATATTTTAGAGCGACTGATCCAAAAACAGCAGTCTGCTGATGACATAGTAGCCGCTGGTCATTCAGCCGCTGTGGTGCAGCGAGTCATTCAGCTTGTGACTCGCGCAGAATTTAAAAGAAGACAGTCTGCCCCTGTGCTAAAGGTGACGGATCGCGCTTTTGGCATGGGCTGGCGAATGCCGATTGCTAGCCGCTGGTCGTTGGCAATCTCTAGTCCTGCTTCAGTAAATTCTCTTTCTCCAAATTCTCTTTCGTTGGATTCTCTTCCAGCGGACTCGCTGCCAACAGATCCTCTACCGATGCCGCCGCCAACAAAACACCATCAGCCCCAAACGCCAGTGTGCTCTTAATGTCTTGACGAAGGGTATGGCAGATATCATCTAGCTTGAGATCGTTAAAGTCGTAGCCAAACGGATCTTCAATTTCGTTGCCAATTTCTTCGACGCCTAGCAGCACAAAGCTCACAACGGCAATTACGGCGGGTGTCCACCAGCCGAGCTGACCGGCCAAGCCGAGCGGTAGCAGCAGACAATACAAGAGCGTCAACCGCTTGAGATAAATTCCATATGACAGCGGCATCGGCGTTTTGATAATGCGCTCACAGCCGCTCAGTGCTTCGACTAGGGTATTAATCCCAGCGTTGATATCGCTTCTTTGCCGAGCGGTCATATGCTGTTGCTGAAACTGCTGCTGTACGTAATGGCTCAGCCAAAAGGTCACGAGCTGTGGGGGGCGATGAGCCAGCTTAATTTGATCCAGATCTGCTGCCGCTAGCAGATCTTTGAGTTCATCAATAGGAGATTCTTGACGGAGATAGCATTTGGTCGCTATGGCAAAACTCACCAACCGATTCAGCGCCCGCTTTTTTTCTGCTTGATCCGCTGCCAGCGGGGCATCTACACTCACCTGAATTTCTCTGGCCAAATTGCGCGTCGTAATCACCAAGCTTCCCCAAGCCTTTCGCCCTTCCCAAAAGCGCTCATAAGCCGTATTCGTGCGAAACACCAGCAGCAAACCCAACACCAAATTGCAGGCCACATTCCCAGTCAACGCCTTCAAATCATCGCTATTAGTCCACAGCCCCTGCTGATAGGTCGCCACTACCCCCAGCGACAGCCCACAAAACAGCGCCATACGCGGCAAAATTCTCGGCAGAATCGAACCCTGCAACCGCAGCGCCGAAAAAAACCACCTGAGCTGAGCCGCTTCTGTCATCGCTCGCTGTCGCTTGATAAATTGGTTGCTGAAGAGAATTCTATCGCCTCGTGAGTTGGTAGGCTAGAGATTATAGCCAATTGAAAGACAAGCAAAAGGACAGCAAGTTTCATGACCGTGAGCCGTAAAACTGCCAAAAAACTCCTCTATGACTTCATGTTTGAAAGCGCAGACGCTAAAGATTGGGTGGAAGACGTGTGGGGATTGAGCCCGTTTTTGGGCCAAGGCGCTGCCAATGCCGCAGAAGTGCTGGGAGCGCTGATAGAAGCCTGCTCAGAAGAACAGCTCAATACCGTCGTCGCCAGCCTAAAAGCAGCCCACCTGGAGGCCATTAGCGAACTTGATTCGGCCAGCGAGTGGCGAGTGGCGATCGCGTCTGATCAAGACTACGCCAGCTTAGTCTTAGAGCCAGCATCCGACTCAGTGTCTAATTCGCGATCCAGCTCAGGATCAAACTCTGACGCCAGCCAAAACTGAGGATGAACAAACGTGTAGCCTGTGCTTTTGATTTTGGCATTTGAAATCCGCACATTTTTGCGGCGATCGCTCACCCTCTGCTCATCCCACAATGCATCCCACAATACCGGAGCTAGCTGATAGCGATCGCACACTCTCGTAATCAGCGATCGCACCGTCGGCACCTCATCTTGCACTAGGTTATAAATGCCCGCTAGCTGCTGCTGCCTTGCCCACTCAATCCCACCAACGATGTCATTGAGATGTACCCAATTGGTGGCTTCTTCGCCGCTGCCGGGGCGGGTGGTACCGGCGGCGCGAGCGTAGATTTTTTTGAGCGATCGCCCCGGCCCATAAATGCCCCCTAAGCGCAGAATGCAAACCCTACGCTCAGGCGTCGTCGCCGCCAATAGCACCTGCTCAGTCTGCTCAATTACTCGCCCATTTTCCGTCATCGGCATCGGTGGCATCAGCTCATTCACCCAAGCCCCATCATGCTGACCATACACTGAGCAAGTGCTGGTATAGATCACCTGTTTCACAGCCGTATTCGGCAATACCTGCGCCAGCGTCCGAGCCGTCCCTAAATAAGTATTCGCGTAGCTAGCCCCGCGCTTCGAGCCTACGCACAGCAGCGCTACATCGCAATCCGCTAACGCCGCTTGCAGCTTGTTCGCATCTGTCCCCATCAGCACAACAACTTTGTGCGCAACCGCCGCTAGCTCGCTGACCCGTTCTTGCTGTGTCGTGGTCACTAGCACACTCAGCTTTTGCTGTTGCCAATATTCAGCAACCGTTTTGCCGACATAGCCGCAACCAATAATGGCAGCTTTCATAACCTGATTTCCTTAACTATCCAATCAGACTAAGCGCAATGCCTCAATATCTCACTCGCCCGCCTGTCTGAAAATGATACAGGCTTTCATCAGAAAGCCTGTATCAGCGAACCCCAGTCTAACCAAACGGACAGTCTAACCAAACGGACAGTCTAACCAAACGGACAGTCTAACCAAGCGGACAGTCTCTACAGCGCCAACAGTTCCTGCGCCCTAGCGGCTAACTTCTCGGCGCTCAATCCATTAAAGATAAACAAATCGCCCGCACTAGCCGCAGTCTCACCGCGTTTCCAAGCGAACACATCTCTCGGTAGCGAACTGCGCAGCATCAGCGGCTCCACCATCGCACTCGCACCGCCTGTCACGCCAAGCAGCGCATCGCCCTCAAACAGTTCGTCAAAATCAGCATCACTCATAAACTCTCCATCGGCCTCAGAGCAGCTTTGCCAAGCCACGTCACTAGAGCGATACAGCCGTCTAGGGCTAATAATTGCAACAATCTTGGAGCCAATACCCAGTTCGTTTAAAGCTCTCGCGGCATCAATTACCGGAATCAGCATCATGTCGCCGATTACGCCAAAGACAACGGTTTTTTCTCTAGGCGTTTCTTGTAGAACAATTGCCCCTTTGGCTAGCGCTGTTTGAGTTTGGGCAAAGGTGGTGCGAATGGGTAAAGCAGACTTGCTAGCGGTGATTACAATGCCTTTGTTTTTAGTAGCGATCGCCCAGTCGTAGCAAACCTGAATACTGTTAGCATCAATTGGAAACAGCGGAAAGATATTGCCATTGCGCATCATTGCCGCAAAATAATTTTCCACCTCCGGGCGCTGATGCGTCCAGCCATTGCGCCCTTGCTCCAACGCCCCTGCGGTAAACAGACAGATTGTAGAGGGCGTCGGGCGGCGCAGTTCGGCCATTGCCTGAGTCGTCGTCTGCCAAATCGGCAGGCCGTTAATCGCAAAAGATTCGTAAGAACACCACAAACTCCGCGCCCCCATCAGCGCTTGCGCAGCGGCCAAACCAGCACAGGCATCTTCACTCAAGGGCTCATAGACCTGACCTTGCGGCCCCTGAAAGTAGGTGTCATCTGAGGTGGGATGAATAATTTTGAGCGCTTGGTTAATGTTGTTAAGCCCTGAAGCAGCGTTGCCGTCAGCATTGGTGACAACAAAATTGGGATCGTGCTGACCTACGTGAGCGACCAGTAGGCCCATTGTGGTGGTTGCCACCTGTTTGTTGTCAGTGCCTACTTCAAATTCATTGAGCGGCAGCGCCCCAAGATCGGCTAGCGGTAGCACGGATTCGGTGACAGCGGTTTTGGCCGCAGGGCCAGCGTGCGATCGCGCAAAATTCGTCCGCACCAAATCCCAGCCCGCAGCAGGCAATGCTCTCGCCTTCAGCGCCTCAGCAATATAGTCTTTATCAAGGCTGTCACCAGGATAGAGGTTATGCGACTGCGCCCCGCGCTTATGCACACCCGCCCCTTTAAGCTGTTTGACAATTAATACCGTTTGCGTGCCGCCCAACGCCGACTTAGCCGCCGTATCGGTCGCTGTCAAAATCGCTTGGGTAAAGGCCAAGCGCTGCTTCATTGAAAAAGCCGTGCTATCGACGTAAGGCCCAGATTGATTAGCGTCATCGTAGTCTTTGGCATCAATCAAAATCACCTTAGCGAAGCCGTTGCCGCTCCAGTAAGCCGTCATCTGCTGATTGCTATAGGTCGAGACAATGCTGTGATGCTCCTGCGAAAACCCATTCCACACCAAAATCGGCAGATAGTTCGTCACCTGTGGGTAAATCGTATTGAAATGAGCGAGGCTGCTCATGATGTAGGGTTCGCCCAAGCCGCCATCGCCAATAGTGACGGGAAATAGCTGATCGCGGTGCAGCTTAGCCGCCGCCATCGCAAAGTGCTGCCCCTGACCCAGCGGGCCAGCGGGACTTAGCAATCCAGGAATTTGACCCGAAAGGTGACCCAAAAGCCCGTGCGTTTCGCGAAATCTATCACCGAGTTGCTGCACAGTCTTAATGCCCATCGCTTCTAGGGAGCTATCCATGAAAACGGTGCTGTAGAACCCAGGCGCATGGTGGCCCACTTCGGTAATCAGATTTTTGTAGCCCAGCATAACCAGCGCCGCTATAGCATCGGCAATGCTGGCAAAGCCGCCCGGATGGCCCGATTGCTTACTCGCGGTGACATGCAGCGTCAGGTAGCGCAAGGCATCGGCAGCGAGCAAAGTTTGATAGATCGCCGCTGGATCGCTCGGTGAGGCGATCGCTACCTGATCTTCTCCAATCGCTGCCGATTGCCCATATTGCTCAAACTCAGCGGTCGGTGAAGCGAAATGCTGAATGCCCTCACAAAAAGCAGGGATGGAAGCGGCTGTAGATGACTTAGAAACGGCTGCGGTCATGAAAAAGTTCCTCGACTGACAATTTAAGATTCGGATGCTAAATAGAACATTGTTTTATGATGAGCTTTTATATAGTGAGTTGCTTTTGGTTGACTAACGATCGCTGACCGGCGATCGCTGGACTAACGATGAACTGGTTATCTACTATAAATAAATCAACTTATATTACAGCTTACGCTCAATTGTAAACCAGTCGGCTCTTGAGAATTAGCCAAACTCACGACCAAACCCCTATGACACTCACGCTCCCCACCCCATCAACCAGCCTTCGCCAAACCTGGAATAACGCCCACTTTTTCACCAGCACCAGCGATCCGCTGATCGCCAGTACCCTAGAAACTCTCAAGAGCGATATTGTCCATATGGGCAACGCTTGCAAATTTTTCACGACACTCATTCCAGCCGCTGACACCGCTGCTGGAATGAATGCTGAAACCGCTGCTGAGATCATTGCCGAAAGTGAATACGAGCCTTTAATCAATCAAATTCGCGACATTCACCAGCAGCGGCAAGCCGTTTCAGATCGTCTCGGCAATGTCAGCACCTACATCTACACCGCGCTTAGCACCGACACCCAAGATCCAAGTGCCAGCACTTACAAGCCCATGTTGCAAAAGCTAGGCGCTGATTTTGCAGAAGTGATGACGCCGTTTAACGTCTTTTTAATGCGGGCGAGCGATCGCTTCATTCACGCCCTACTCGCCGATCCGGCCCTGAGCGAACTCTCATTTTTCATTCACCACCAGCGCAAACTCAAAGACCAACTGCTCAGCGTCGCTGAAGAGCAGCTCATTACGGCGCTAGCGACCAACGGCCTCCACACCTGGGGAAATTTGTACACTGAGTTAGCCGGGACGCTCAAGTGTGACGTGGCAGGCGAACCAATAGGACTAGCGACAGCCGCCAACTTGCTAAGCGACTCTGAACCCGACACTCGGCAGGCGGCTTGGCAGGGCATTCGGGCGGCTTGGCGCACTCAGCAAACTGCCGTGGCAGCGGGTCTAAATGCCATTAATGGTTGGCGGTTAGAAGAATCTCAAAAGCGCGGCCATCACCGTCAGCTTCACTATCTCGATAAGAGCTGCCACCAAAGTCGGATAGAAAGAGAGACTTTAGACGCCCTGATGGAAACGACTTATCAAAATCGCAGCATCGGGCACAGAGCGCTAAAGGCAATGGCTCAAGCAATCGGTCAAACGCAGATGAATCCTTGGGATTTGATGGCTCCCGCGCCTGATTTTGGGTCTGGTCTTAAGTCGAACATCCGGGCGGACAAGACGGCGGACAAGGCAGAGCGGATTGAATTTGAGGAGGCGATCGCACTCATTGCCAGGGCCTTTAATCACCTCACCCCCGAAATGGGCGACTTCGCCATCATGATGGCCGAAAAAGGCTGGATAGATAGCAAACCGACTCCAAACCGAGCTACAGGTGCATACTGCGCTAATTTCCCTAACCCTCGTGAGCCGCGCATTTTTCTCACCTACGAAGGCTCCATGAGCAACGTCATCACCCTTGCCCACGAGCTAGGCCACGCTTGGCACAACTGGGTCA
>QBMP01000044.1:0-8433 GCA_003242115.1 Phormidesmis priestleyi | reverse complement strand
ACTCTCGCCTAAACAGCCAGTATTTTCGCCGAAACTCTCGTCCGCGACGCGCTGATGCAGCAAGCCAAAACGCCCGCCCAGCAGCTCCAAATTGCTTGGGAAGATGCCAGCAGCGCCGCTGTTTTTCTCCTTAACATTCCAGCTCGCTTTGAATTTGAGAAACGCCTGGTTGAAGCTCGTAAACAGAGTGCCGTCCGTCCCGCCCAACTGCGTAAAATGATGAGCGAAAGCTGGAAAATATGGTACGAAGATAGCCTCAGCGAATACGACGATCTCTTTTGGGCCAGCAAGCTTCACTTTTCTATTTCCAGCCTGGGCTTTTACAACTACCCCTACCTCTTCGGCTATCTGTTCAGTCTGGGCATCTACGCCCAGCAGCCAGCCTACGGCAGCGAATTCAACCAGCGATACACCCGTTTATTGCGTGACACGGGCATTTTGAGCGCCGAAGACGTGGTTCAAAAACACCTGAAAAAGGATCTCAAAAGCCCCGAATTTTGGCAGGAAAGCCTAAATATTGTAGCTAAATCTGTTGGACGATTTGAGCAGCTCGTCCAACAGATTTAGCTACTGGCTGATTCTACTGACTGGTCATCTCGAATCGCGGGCGTTGCTGTAGTCTGTCAGAAGAAAAGACATGCTCCTAAATTTCTCAGTCCCTAAATTTCTAGGCCTTTGAAAACTGACGCTCTATTCTATTACTTATTTCAAACGGCTCCGAGTCTTCTGTTTGAGTTGCTAGGAGAATCCCCTGATCTGGCTAGCAGCTATGACTTTCGTTCGCTTGAGCTGAAGCAAACAGCCTTTCGGATTGATGGCGTGCTAATGCCCAAGCCCGACGCGCCTAATCAGACGGTTTGGTTTATCGAAATTCAGTTTCAAAAAGATCTGGCTATTTACCACCGGCTGTTTGCTGAAGTCTTTCTTTTCTTGCAGCAAAATCCAGATACCGTAGCCTGGAAAGCGGCTGTTCTGTTTGTAAAACGTAGCACTGAACCTGATTACACACATCTTTTTAAGCCACTACTAAACAGTGATTTTGTGCAGTGCCTTTACCTAGAAGATTTTCAGAAATCAGCCAGCTCATCTTTTGCGATTAGCTTAATTCAGCTGATTATTGCTTCACCGAAGAAGGCGGCGACTCAAGCTCGCAGTCTCTTAGTAAAAACCAAGGCTGCTTCTCAAAACACTGAGCCATTAGTCAATCTGCCAGACTTGCCAATTCTAGTCATAATAGAATTTATCAAGACCGTCATCGTCTACAAATTCCCTGCCCTGAGTCGAGAGGAAATAGATCAGATGCTAAAAATTAGCGATGTCCTCAGCGACATCAAGAAAACCCGAGTTTATCAAGATGCTTTGCAAGAGGGCCGTCAAGAGGGCCGCCAAGAAGGCCGTCAAGAGGGACTGTTGGAAGCCCGTCAGGAGATGGTACTGCAACTGCTGTCTCGTCGTATCGGTACGGTGACGCCTGAGCAAACAGCAGCGATTCAGGCCCTACCGTTTGCTCAACTGCTGGATTTGGTCGAGGCACTTCCAGGGTTTACTCAGTCGCGTGATTTGGCTGAATGGTTGGCGGCTCAATGGCTAGTGACTAATGCCGCTCACTCAGCTAAATCTGAATAAAAGATCGATTTTCCACGCGATTTTCTGTGCGATTTTCTATGGGCGCAATGTCTGATCGAGAAATTGCTCGACGAAATGCAGGGCTAGCTGATTGCTGACGCCGCTAAATACTTTGTCAAATGCGTGCTCGGCCCAGGGAATTTTGATAAAGGCGGCGGCGGAGCCGCTGAGCTTCAGCAGGTCATAGAGTTTGCGGCCAAATCGAGCTTCGACGATGTGATCGCGTCCGCCATAGATGAGCAGCACGGGGGGTAATGGATTAGCTTCAGGGGAATCAATTGCTGCTTTGACGTAAGTAATGGGTGAGGCTTGGGCGTAAGCTGCCGGAAGTTCGCTGGGGGTGCCGCCAATGAAGGCAGAGAGGACTTGTTTGACATCTATGGGATCGGGGTTGGGCGGATCGCTGTAACCTGCGGCAAGATCAACGGGGCCGTAGTAGTCGATGATGCTGCGGATGTTGGCGTTGGGCTGAAAGCCTGCCAGCATGGCTAGCTGAGCACCGGCTGACCAGCCCAGAAGGGCTATTGCATCTCTGTCAATCTCATACTCGTCGGCGCGATCGCGCACAAATGCCAGTGCCGTTTGCACATCTTCAAGCTGCGCCGGAAACTGGTACTGCGGCGCATGGCGATAGTCAATTGCGACCACGACATAGCCTCTAGTGGCTAAAAAACGAGCGATCGCTTCACTGCTCATCGGGCTACCCTCAGCCCAACTGCCGCCATAAATGGTCACCACCGCCGGATAGCTGCCGGGTAATAATGGCTGATAAAGATCTAGCGTCAATTCAGTCCCGGCTGGACTGGCAAAGGGAATGTGAGTTTGCGATCGCACCTCATCTACCGGCATCCCTCGCACAAAATTAAGCCCAGAGAAAGGACTAGAAAAAGACCCCGAAGAAGCGGTCTGCTTGAGGCTAGGGAAGGCCATTGCCATCGACTTTTCAGCTTGGGCAACCGCGCTCGGCTGCTGAAGGAGAGGCAAGCTGCTCAAGCCTAAACTGGCGAGTAAGAGCGCTATTAATAGAGTCGTCGCTGGGCTGAAATTCAGGCGAGGCAGACCGCGTTTAGATCGCTGCCCAAATTTGCTGGATCTATTCCTGGGTTTAATCGCTATCGCTGTTCCTAGCAAAATGAGGCTCACAGCGGCTAATAGCGGACTAATCTCAGGTGCACCGACCGCAAGCGGCAACCAAAATAAGGTCGGGGCCGGTAAGACAATCCACAAACTGAGAAAAAAAGTCGCTCCCGCTAGCAGCCAAATGATTGCGCGTCCTATTGCCAAAATAATGCTCCAAAATTAAAGACTTGATAAAGTTAACGATTTTTCTAACACCTTTGCTGAGTCAGACGCAGGCAGCGAGGTATCAGCCGCAAATCAGTGA
This sequence comes from Phormidesmis priestleyi, assembly GCA_003242115.1. Classification (GTDB taxonomy): domain Bacteria; phylum Cyanobacteriota; class Cyanobacteriia; order Phormidesmidales; family Phormidesmidaceae; genus Phormidesmis; species Phormidesmis priestleyi_A. The sequence continues at coordinate 5,423 of QBMP01000044.1, read as the reverse complement.
AAGCTGCGCGGAGACTAAAAAATAGAACAGTTTCCGGTAAAATATATTCTCACCGTATCACGCAAGCTTTTTAATAGGCTTGCCAAACTTATTCGTAAGCTAAAGCTAAGTCAAAATCACTGGGCTTATCTGGGGTTGATAGTCGTCACCGCCTTGAGCTTTGGGCTGCGATTTTGGCACCTAGAGCGTTTTGATATCTTTGTTTTTGATGAGGTTTATTACGTCAAATTTGCTCAGGCTTACCTAGCGGGGATGCCAGAATTTGATGCCCATCCACCTTTAGGCAAATACTTCATTGCTGCGGGCATTTTTCTGAGCAAGGACTTGTTTTTAGAGAGTCCGGTTAGCCATCGCTGGATGAATGCCTTGGTAGGTGGGCTAGTGCCTTTGCTCGTGATGGGAATTGCTTTGACGCTGAGCGAATTGAACACCGTGACCAAGCAAGCGGCCGAGCAGACTCAAAACCCGGCCCAAAATCCGGCTAAACAATGGACATTTGCCTGTTTAGCTGGTGGCTTTGTCGCAATTGATGGCCTTTTCATCACCGAGTCTCGCTATGCGTTGATCAATATATATCTCGTTTTCTTTGGCTTGCTAGGTCATTGGCTGTGGCTGCAAGCTCACCTTATTCAGCATCAACCTCAGCGTCTACCTCAGCGTCAACAGGCGGCATCACCTGCTGTGAGGGTAACCGTTTATCGGGTACTGGCGGGAATAGCTTTGGGCTGTGCGATCGCCACCAAATGGAATGCAATCGGTTACTTGCTTAGCCTGTTGATTTGGGAACTTTATCAGAACAACAAGCTGCTTCGAGTCTCCGGGCGAATTCCTCAGATCAAGGCACTGAGCAGGCAGATCGCCGCCCTTTGCACCTATGGCATTCTGATTCCTGCCTTTACTTACAGCGCCCTCTGGTGGCCGCATCTCTATTTGAGCAAAGAGCACTTTATTGCTTTACACCGTACCTTGCTAACCTTCCATCTTCATTTAGGCACTCACAGCCATTCGGCTTGCTCTAAGTGGTACACCTGGCCGCTGTTGATTAAGCCCATTGCTTACTGGTACGAAAAAAAGGGCCCTTGGGCTTATTCGGTCAGTAATCTAGGAAATCCAGTGCTTTGGTGGCTTTCTAGTGCCGCGATCGCTGTGTTAGCCATAGCAGTCGCAATCGGCCTTGCAAAAGCTGTTGTAATTTTTGGCAAGAATGTTCTTTCCAGACAGTCTTTCAGGCAGTCTTTCAGGCAGTCTCCCAGAAAGCCTCCAAGTCATGCTTTGAGTAGTTCTGAAGAAACCGTCAAAAACAATTCCCTGAACGGTTCTTGGCGCAACCATCCTTTGGCTGCTTATCTGCTCATTGGCTACGCTACAAACTGGCTTCCTTGGGCAGTTGTTGGCCGCTGTACCTTTATTTATTTGTACATGCCTGCTGTTGTTTTTAGTTTTATGACATTGGCTTGGCTGCTCAGCGAGTGGCTGTATTCGCCAGTGAATCGTCCTTGGGCAAAAACTATAAGCTGGATCATGCTAGGGGCGATCGCGCTGTCGTTTTTATTCTGGCTACCGCTGAGCTTAGGCTTGCCGCTCACATCTGAAAGCCTGAGCTGGCGCTGGTGGCTGAAATCTTGGATTTAGCGATCAGGCGCGATCGCCGGATCGGCTGAACGGCGACTCAAATGGGCAATCTAAAACAAAATGACGTTTGTCGCAATCGTACCTTAGCCCAATGAATACGTTTGATCTCAATAGTCTCAACAGTAGGGTGCCGGTTCTGTCTAGCCTGCCGCCTGAGGCCAGAGCTTGGCTGAGCGATCTGCCCTGGAAAGAGCGGCGGTATGTGCTGTCGCTCTGCCATTTGGTGTGCGCCACGCCCTCAGCGCAGCAGGCCGAGTTTTTAGATGCCTATACCGCTGAAGGGCTACTCTCTCGGATTGTGCACGATGCAGACACGCGCGAACAGGTCAATGAGCATTTGGCTCGCTTTCACAGCCAAGCAGACATTGATGACATCACCGTGAGAAGCTACATTCGGCAGGTGTATGTGCATTCGGTAAAAGATGCGCGATCGCGCCCCGACCTCTACCTGGAAACCGCACTCGCTCTGATGGGCAGTGCCCATGAACACAGCAGCGTGCTCAGCTACATTTTGGGCTTTGAAATTTTGAAACTGCTTTTTGCCATGAGCTGGGAGCAGCACGAGCGCCTCTATCACTTGCAGCCCAACCAAGACGACTTCACCCGCGAATACATTCGTCCTGTGCAAGAAGCCCACAAGCGGCACGGCATCGTCATTCCCAAAGATGAAAAACCCTTTTTCGCCCGCCGAGACTATTTCATCCGTCGGCCAACCATTCATCCTCATCGGATGGTTAGTTTGATTATTGAAGCCTTTACTGCCGACAAAATTATCGAGCTAGGCTTTGCCGTACTCAGACACCCCAACGCTATTCACTACGATCATGACTACATTTACAGCGACCTAGAAAGTCTGCCTGAAAACCTGCCTGAAAGACCGCTGGAGACGCTGCCTGCCAAATATTCACCCGCTAGCTCGCTAAATCATCCGATACTGTCCGAGGCCAATTCATCCGATGCTCAGCTAGCGGATCATAATGATGCACAGCTTTCTGATCCGGTAGAAGCATTAGATGACTTTTTGGTGCTTTTCGCTGCGCATGACAATGACGAATGGTAGCCAATAAAAAAGTCTTAAGAAGACGGTTGTGACAGTGCCTGCAAGTGAGCGCTTGGGTGGCGATCGCTGTTCCTGATCGCCATACAATACGTCCAGCATTTGAGATTAACTGGAGATCGATTAGCATGAAGTTGCCAAGACGATATCGCTCCTTCGCGGGTTTGGCCGTGGCCGTTACTGCGATCGCTATAGCCTTAGGTGTTGGCTACCCAAGCGATCGCCCAAACAATCCATCGGCGTTTCTATCTACTTATCTATCACCAATCGCAGCCCAAGCTCAGACGCTAGCTCAATCCAACCAATCTTCCAACCAATCTGCCAACCAACCTGTCAACTGGGCCACCATTGAGCAAAACATTATTACAGAGCACAACCGTATCCGCCAAAATCCACAGAGCTATATCCCCATTTTAGAAGCGTATTTGGCTCGGATGAATGCCCAGGGTAATATTCCCAACGGCTGCGGCCAAAACTGTACGCTGACAACTAACGAAGGCAAACCAGCCGTAGAAGAAGCAATTCGCTTTTTACGCAATCAGCCAGCCGTCGGCGCACTGACGCTATCAGACAACGTAGCCCGCGCAGCAAAAGCTCACGCGCAAGATCAGCAAGGAGGCGAAGTTGGCCACACTAGCTCAGATGGCAGCAGCTTATCGCAGCGACTAACGCGATTTGGAGTGCAGCCATTAAGTGCAGGCGAAAATATTGACTACGGATCGACCACCGCGCAAGGCGTAATCATCAGCCTGATTGTGGATGACGGCGTACCGAGTCGGGGACATAGAACCAATCTCTTTTCACCTAACTGGACGATTGCGGGCGCTGGCTGTGGCTCTCATGCCGTCTATCGCACCGTGTGCGTGATTGACTATGCTAAAGGCTCACAAGCCACAGCAGCAAATAATCGCCTAAGCGTGATTAACAATGGCACGGTCGATTTGCTATCGATCAAAATTGCAGAAAGAGAGCTTTTAAATGGAGCCGTAGCGAGGGGCCAATCTCAAAACGTTACGCTGAGCGCCAACCAAAGCTGCACAGCTAATTTGACCATTCAGCTAGGCGGAAACTACTCACGACTCAATTGGAACAACCTAGATCTTTGCGGCGCGACCATCACTATCGACAGCCGCAATCAGCTTAGCCTCAGATATCCAACAAGTTCGTAACGATAGCTAGATAACTCAATTCTGTTTGTTATCGGCAGTTCAGCTCTTCGAGCAATTCCCAGGCAATTTCACTTTCTTGCTCAAGCTGATGACCTTCAACCCAGCTCAGCCGACTGTGGCGTAGGGCAATTTCAATGCGCTGCGACAGATCAGCGGGTAGCTCAAAAACGTCTATATTGCTCTTCATGATAATATCCGTGATCGAAACCACGCCTAATAATTGGTTGTCTTCAATCACCGGAGCCCGCTTGATATTTTGAGTTAAAAAGCGTTTGGCAACAGCAGGTAAACTCATATGCGGCTCTACCGCAATGCAGGGCGTTGTCATAATCTCGCAGACCATGATGCTGGTAGGATCTGCGGATTTGGCGGTGACGCCATAGACAATATCGCGCGCTGTCAGAATGCTGTAAGCGCCGCATTGAACAGCTCTTTCGACGATGAGCGATCGCACCTTATGTTTTTGCATCAGCGCTATGGCCTGTGTCACCTTCGCCGAACTGCGAATGGTCACCACCTCACGAGTCATAATGTCAGCAACTGTTAGCATGGTAAATCTCCTTCGTAAAGCTCCCTTCTGCCCAGTCTGCCAATTAAATCAGCCGGTCAAGGCAGCACAGAGCGCTCTACTGATGAATGGGATGAATGGGGTTAACGGATTCATGTCAGACTGATAACTGTGTAACGTCTAGTCGTGTAACTTCACTTATCGCTGAAAACTGTGAGGAAGTTATGAAGATAGTCATAAAAGTATTGACTCTCAAAAATCAGCCCGAACTTAATTAGGATTAGTCCGAACTTAGCCTCATGGAAACCGCCCACTCAAACCGCTGGTACGATTGGTACCAGTCTTTTGACCAAAACCACAGCCCAGAAGCGCGGCAAGCATGGTACAGCGGCGCGGCCAAAGCTTATCGCTGGGCAAGACCGAGCTATCCAAATACTCTGATAGAGCAAGTAGAGCAGGCGATCGCCCAAGCCAGACTGATTCAATCCGGACTGACTCAATCCGGACTCGCCCAAGCCGAACTGAGCCAAGCCGAACCCGCCTCAGTGCTCGAAATTGGCTGCGGGCCAGGAATTGCGACCGCTGCTTTGGCCACCAAAGGACTGAGCATTATCGGCATAGAGCCTAGCCCAGCGGCTTGTGCCTTGGCGCGTCAAGCCTGTGAGGCATACCCAGCCGTTCGCATTGTCAACAGCACCTTTGAAGCCTATCCACTCCATGAGCAAACCTTTGATGCGGTAATCGCCGCCACCTCCTTTCATTGGATTGCACCCGAAGTAGCCTGTGAAAAATCAGCCGCTGCGCTCAAGTCCACCGGAGCCTTAATATTGCTATGGGCCACCCCACCGCAGCCCAGCCCAGAAATTTGCGAGGCGTTGCAGCCGATTTATGACCGGCATGGCCTAAATGAATTGGGGCAAGATCAGTGCCGCACCCAAGCCTACTACCAAGCTAACTTTGAAATGTTTGCCGATGCCGTGAACGGGCACTGGTTCCGTCAAGTGGGACAGGATAAAGTGTCTATATACATAGGATAGGAGATAATAGACAGCGAAAA
>QBMP01000043.1 GCA_003242115.1 Phormidesmis priestleyi | reverse complement strand
CAAGATATCCGGAGCACAATGGGCGAAAGAAAATGTGCCGCAGGTTCTCAGGCATCGAACTGCTTATCTCAATGGGCAGTTATCTAGGGCAGGTGTGCAAAACTGAGATGCACTCGCGGATTTTCCCACTTGGCGGAACCAGTGCCGTCGCTGCCTCTCAAATCAACACTCCGGACAGTTTTTGACGGCTAACGGTAGAATCAGGGTTTCAGACCTCTTCCGTAGTGAGCTGGCCAACGAGGATTCGAGGGTTTCAGTGCCTGCCTAAAAAAGTGTCCGGACTATTGTCAAATTAAAGGTGAGCCTTTGTCAGATCAAGCTAAGACAGCTATGAAACAGGACTTAAATAAAGTCAAAAATGAATTTTCTGTTTGCTATTAGCCGTATTTGTAGCAATCATAAAAATTGATTGTACGGTTGGAATATAAGTCTGACTACAGGGCTATTCAGATGAGCGCAAATTACGCAGAAGTCTGATGTTGCTTTTAGATACTGCCAGGTTGAGAGTACTTAGTGTTTGTCTTAGGTATTTTGAATTTGGGAGGGACAAGGTTACAGACATGGTGAGAATAGCGTGATGGAAGGTACGGCATGACATACAAAAAGCGTGGCTTGATATTTTTGGTTAGTTTCGTGCTGACTATTGTTTTGAATTCTTTCTATATATGGGGATGGCAGACATCCTGGCAGGAATTGTCTGTTTCATCTGTAGCCTATGCCCAAATGACTTTTTCCCCGTTTGTATTCGTTGGGACTGATGATTTACAAATCGAGAGACTGGTAGGCAGTCCTGCATTGGGTACGTCAAGCACAGAAGCTTTATTTTTAAGGGGCACTTGGCAATTTTTAGAAGGTGGACGATTTATCTTTACGCCCTCACCTAGAGCTTATGTCCGGCAGGATGTCTTTCCTATTGTAGGAACCTACGCTGTTTTGGGTGAGCAGATTACGCTGCAAGGAGAGAGTCAATCTGAAGAAGGTAGCGATACCTTTAGCATTGATGGGACAGTTCAGTTGCAGGAGAATACCGCTCAGGTCAATATTATTTATGCTGCTACAGCAAGGGGATCTGAATCCGTTACACAGATTTCGCAGGTTTTGACTGAAGCCTCTCAATCACCTGAAGAAGAAGTTGCCATTGTTGGTAACGTTTCAGTGCCGTCAGAGTTTGCAGTCAGCTTTACAGGAAGCGTTGATGATCAGGCGTTTAGCTCGTTGTCTGGCAAGCTTAAAATTTTACCGTTGCCCTACGGTAACGATAGCAATCCTTTCTTTGTGAGTTTGAGTACAGATGTCCAGAATGAGTTCGGAAGCTTTTACTGGGTTTCAAAAGGAGAACGGCTTCCTGGTGTATCAAACAGTGATGAGTTCTATAGCAGGCTGACGGTGGAGAATGGGCAGGTAGCGATAAACCTTATGCCCAGCGAGGAGACTACGCGTTCAGATGTTTTTTGGTTCACTGAAGACTTAGGAAGCTTGGGGCAAATTGTGCAAGCGCCTATTGGTGTGAACCAAGTTCGTCGCGGCGAGATGTCTTTTTCAATTAATGGAGATCAGATAGAAGGGGCTTTTTCTACAACGGGAACTAACTGGTTTGGACAAGAAAGCGATTATCAGGCTGATTTTTCAGGACAGCTTATTAGCCAGCAGTCGGTGGCTGTGTCTTCAGTGAAATTAGGTTCTCCAAAAAAGGCTTCACATTCTTTGGAGAAGAAAGCGGCACAGGTTTTGGCCCAAAATGCTGAACCTGCCAGAGTCAGCTTCGATGGAACTTGGCAAACCGAGGCATTCGGGACGGTTATGCTTAATCAGCAAGGGCAAGAAGTTGAAGGAACTTACACTGGGCGAGAGGACGGTCAGATTAGGGGGAGCGTAGTAGGGAGCCGTTTGGACTTTTCCTGGCAGGATTCTCAATGGTCGGGTTGGGGATTTTTTCGAGCGATCGCAAATGGACGAACTTTAGCAGGACAATGGGGACAAGACAATGAGCCTGACGAAAGTGAGAATATTACGGCTAAGCGAATAGGAGCCCCTGATGTAGCGGTGTCAGCAGTGACTATCGATAATCTTTTAGAGGAAAGCTTCCGTGGACGAGATCTGGCGATAGAAGGCCGTTGTGATGAAGCAATCCCTATCCTAAATCAGTCTCTTGCTCTGTACAAAGCTGAACGCGATCACGCAGCTACGTCTGATGTAATGCGTGATACGAATCTCATTAGCGAACTTAGTATCCTGACGCATCTCATCTCCTGTCATTTCTCACTGAGCAACGAGGATGCTTTTCTCTTAGGGTTAACGGACGTTTTAGATATCCGTCAAGCACTCGCTACTAGGAACTATTTGAGTGCTGATGCACAGGCAGGACTATCACAATTAACTGATTCGCTGGATATCTGGAGAGTGAGGCTAGATAGTGATACGGAACGCATTACGGCTTTGGATAAAAGCCGAGGTTTCTTTGATCGATTAACTCGGGTTTGGGTTGGGTTGGATGATCCTGAAAGAGCTTTGCTCGCTGCTGAAAAGGGGAGAGCACGGGCGATCGCAGATCTCATTTCATCTGGACTTTCTGAAGCCCCTGATGAGCGTACACGCATTGCGGATGCGCCAACGCTAGAAGAAATTCGGCGTACCGCGCAGGAGCAACAAGTAACGTTAATAGAATATGCCGTTGTTCCATCAGAGTCTGCGCTTAAAGATAGTTTGTATATCTGGGTTGTAGAGCCCTCTGGAGAGATTCATTTCAGCTCAGAAGTGATTGAAGGTTCTTCCTTAAAGGAAATTATTAGCGATAGCCGACAGGCGCTAGGCGGAAGACTGAGGGGTGGTTTCGAGCCGGTTAGTGATGAGCCTGAGCCTGAAGTTCAGAGGGAGAAACTTCAAAGGTTATATCAACTGCTGATCGCGCCTATTCAAACTTGGTTGCCCAAAAATGATACGGATCGAATCGTCTTTATTCCTCAGGATGAGTTATTTTTGGTGCCGTTCGCGGCGCTTTTAGGTGAGGATGATCAGCCGCTGATTGTTAAACACACTGTGAGTACGGCACCTTCTATTCAGGTTTTGAATTTGACTCATCAGCGGCGTATGCAGATGGGCGATCGCGGTCAGATTAAAGGAGACGAAGTTTTGCTGGTGGGTAATCCTGCGATTCCAGCGGAGGTGAGTGATAGAGGATTGAATTTGGGTAATTTGCCTTACGCTGAGGCTGAGGTGGGAGTGATCGCATCTTTGTACGGCGCACAACCACTTGTCCGACAGGCTGCTAGTGAAACGGCTGTGAAGCGGCTAATGCCGACAGCACGGATTGTTCACCTTGCGACCCATGGACTGCTGGATTCTTTTGAAGAAGCAGGAGCGGGGATGCCCGGTAGCATTGTTCTTGCTGCCGATGATGAGAATGATGGGCTGCTGACCTCAGGTGAGATTTTGCAGATGAGCCTCAACGCTGAGCTGGTTGTTCTGAGTGCTTGTGATACGGGATTGGGCGATATTACGGGCGATGGAGTCGTTGGGTTATCGCGCTCGCTTGTTAGTGCGGGTGTCCCTGGCGTGATGGTTTCTTTGTGGGCGGTACCGGATGCTTCGACTTCGGAGTTGATGACGGAGTTTTATCGGCAATTGCAGTCCGGGCAAGATACGGTGCAATCATTGCGACAGGCAATGATGAAAATGATGCCAACTAATCCAGACCCTAGGGATTGGGCTGCATTTATCCTTGTAGGCGAAGCTGTATAATTTCATTTGCAAACAGATTGTTTAAAGATTTGAATCTTTACGGGCTGTTATTTATGAGGATAAATAGTGTTTGATGGTGGGTATGGCAGAATTCTAGATGTTTATGACCGCTTTTCGGCCAGTTAATCGTCGATTTATAGATATTTGCGTGATATTTCGCCAATCTTCATCAAGCTCACTTGAAATGTTTAAAGATGCAAGCTGTCTGCAATCGTAGACTGAGTACAGCAAATATACTATTTGGGAGTTCCTAGAATGAAGGTTAGGTTATCTGTGCTGAGGTTAGTGCCACTAGCAATGCTTTTGTGTGGGATGCTGCCAGTCAAAGTCGGCGCAGCCGTTTTACAGCAAGCTTTTAGAGAGCCTGTGGTACTGTTTGATGGACTCGACGTGAGCGTTGAAAAGCGGGTGCAAGAGCGGGAACTTGATCCTAGTATGCGGTTCCAAGGAAACCAAGCTCGTGAAATGCAAACAAGGAGGGGGAAACAGGCTGATTCAGATGTGCTACTCAGCGTGGAAGGCGCGTTAGCAGAGAGTGATAGTCAGCTAGATGATGAAAGTCTTTACGATGTGCATTTGTTTGAAGGGCAGGCAGGGCAGATTGTTCGCATCGGATTAACTAGTAATGAGTTCGATACACTCTTGTTGTTACAGGATGCTTACAAGATAGAACTGATTAGCAATGACGATAGCAGTGAAGAGACAACAAATTCTGAAGTCGTGTTTCGCCTGCCCACGGCAGGGCAGTACCGCATCTTGGCGAGTGCATACGATGCTAGTGGAAGGGGAGATTATCAACTAATCGTTACCGATGCCGATGAGCAGGCGTTGCTTCAGGCAGAGCTGATAGCTGAAGGTGAAAATTTATTTCAGCAAGGTAACGAATCTTTCAGGACTAGTCAATACCGAACGGCTTTAGAAGCTTGGCAGTCAGCGTTGAAGATTTATCGCGAGCTTGGCGATAGGCGAAGAGAAGCAGGTTTGCTATCCAACCTAGGGAGCGCGTACTGGAGTTTAGGAGACTATCAGCAAGCAATTGACCTGCACCATCGATCTTTATCTATCGCTCGCCAAATTAGCTATCGTCGCGGTGAAGCAGCTTCTCTCAGTAACTTAGGAAACACCTACTATAGTCTAGGAAATTATCAGCAAGCGGCTGATTTCCATCAGCAGTCCATAGTTATCGAGCAGGAAATAGGCAATCGCGATGGCGAAGTTATCTCGATGGTTGCATTAGGGGCTGATTATTGGAGCTTAGGTAACTATCAACGAGCAATTGAGATTCATCAAGAATCCTTAAACCTCGCTCGCGAACTCGACTATAGACTAGCTGAGGCAGCTTCTCTCACCAATTTAGGAAATACTTATAACAGTATAGGAAACTATCAGAAAGCAATTGATTTTTATCGAGGGTCATTCCTCATTTCTCAAGAAATTGGAGACCGTAACGGTGAGGCTTTCACCCTCAACAATTTGGGTATGGCAAACGATAACTTGGAAAACTACAGTGCAGCAGTTGACTTCTATCAAGAATCGTTGCATATCTTTCGCAATATTGGAGACCGTAATGGGGAGGTCAACTCGCTTAACAATTTAGCGAATTCTTACTCTAGTTTAAGAGAATACCAAAAGGCAATTGACCTGTGTCTACAGGCTATAAGCCTAGCCGACAACATCGAATATTCTGCGGGCAAAGCCTATTCACTTAATAACTTAGGCAATATATATCGTATTTTAGGCGATTATAAGGAAGCCATTAGCTTTCATCAGAAGTCCCTCGAAATTTCTCGTGAGATTAGCGAAATTCAGGGAGAATTGAATGCGCTGAACAGCATAGGCTTTGCATATCTTGAACAAGGAAGCTATGCCGCCGCCGAGGAAAGTTTGAATGATGCAATTAGTATATATGAAGGTTCAGTATTTTATGAGCTGCCGGATTCTGAACGTATTAGTTTATTTGAAACACATTTAAAGACGTATGAATATCTAGAGCTAGCAATGGTCTCTCAAAATAGATATTCGGAAGCCTTATTGGTCTCTGAAAGAGGGAGGACACGCTCACTTTCACGATTGGTTTCTGAAAGGTCGTCTGAAAAGTTTGGTGTTCAGACTTCATTCGAGCCATTTGATTTGATCGAGGTTCAGAGAGTAGCTAAGGAACAACAGAGTGTTTTGGTAGAGTATTCACTTATTGCAACAGTTGATGATAGCCTCTTACTTCATATTTGGGTAGTCCAGCCGACAGGCGAGCTTCACTTTAAAGAAGTGTCCATTGACAATAGCTTAGAAGGTGTCATAGAGCTAATCAGACAAAGTCGAGAGACGATAGGTTTGCGAAGTAGAGGTGGTTTAGAACACACGGTTCATATTTCTCAGAAAAGAGATCTCTCTGCTCAGCTTAGCCAGCTACACCAGCTATTGATCGAACCTGTTGCAGATTGGCTCCCAACCGACCCAAATCAACAGATCACATTCATTCCACAAGGAGAACTCTTTCTAGTGCCTTTCGCTGCGTTGAAAAATGAGTCTGGCACTTACCTTGTCGAACGCCATACAGTCTCAACGGCACCTTCAATTCAAGTGCTAGATCTTACTCGGCGTCGTTCAACGACCACTGCAAACAGGTCTGATGATATAGCAAACATCCTTACAGTCGGGAATCCCGTGATGCCAGAAGTTTGGAACCCTGACAGTGATACTTTCACCCAGCTCTCATCCTTAGTCGGCGCTGAGCAGGAGGCAAAGGCCATTGCCAATTTCTTCGGAACGGAAGCTTTAATTGGTGCTCAGGCGACTGAGCAAGCTGTCAAGCAACAAATTGGCAACGCTCGTATTGTCCATTTGGCTACTCATGGCTTGCTGGAATATGGCATCCCAGAAGAGTCTGGAGTGAAGGATGTGCCTGGCGCGATCGCCCTTACCCCCACTGAAACCGAAGACGGCCTACTCACCGCTACCGAAATCATTGAAGAGCTAGACTTACAGGCAGATCTTGTAGTGCTAAGCGCCTGTGATACCGGCCTTGGCCGAGTCACAGGCGATGGCGTGATTGGCTTATCTCGTTCACTGATCGCAGCAGGAGCAACAAGTGTCATCGTTTCCCTTTGGTCTATACCCGATGCACCCACCGCAGAGCTAATGGTGGAATTTTACCGGCAGAGGCAGCAAGGTAAAGACAAAGCCCAAGCCCTGCGTCAGGCAATGCTGACCACGATGGAGACGCATCCTAATCCCCGCGACTGGGCTGCTTTCACACTCATCGGTGAAGCCAACTAAAGGAGATGTCCTATACAACGAATCCAATTTCTCAACTGCCACCTTGCATCATCCTTAATAACGAGTCTCTTTTATTCTCATTAGCAACTTAATAAAAAATTGTAGCTCCCGAAAACGTCATGAATATTTTTAGCCGCCGTCGCTTTTTGCAAGGTACAGCTGGAGCCCTCGGTGCTATCGGCCTCAGTCAACTCGCCCTCAGCCGCCAAGCCAGTCGCTATGGCCACAGCCTAGCCCAAAGCACACCCCGAAAAGTCGCCCTACTGATAGGTATAGATAAATACGACAGCAATCGCTTAAATGGTGCAGTCAATGATGTGGAACTGCAAAAACAACTGCTGATTCACCGGTTTGGCTTCAATCCTACTGATGTCCACACCCTGCAAGACGAGCAAGCTACCCGTCAAGAAATCCTCGGTGTATTCGACGAATATCTTTATCAGCCAGCACAAGCAGGCGACGTTATAGTCTTCCATTTTTCTGGTCACGGGGAACGGGTGCAGTCTAGCGATCGCGTCTCCGAAAACCTCGCTGGCAATAACTGCTTTGCCCTTGCAGGAGGAGATGCGACTTGTCTGAATACCGCGATCGCTCCTATCGACCACGAAGCCGCAGGCTCCGACACCGCTCAAGACATTATGGGCCATACCCTGCTATTGCTACGCGCTGCTATTGCAAAAAAAACTGAGAACATCACCTTCGTACTCGACTGCTGCTATGCAGGCGGCGGCAAAAGAGGGAATGCCATCATGCGATCACTCGATAAACCCACCCTCACAGATCTGAATGGGCAAATCCTCAGCGGCAGGCCCGAAATCTCAAACGATGAAGGGACGACTCAGCGCCAGTGGCTAGATCGCCTCAACTGGAGCCCAGATGACTTTGCCCAAGCCGTTGAATCGCCCACTGGCCCCGGATTTTTCATCGGTGCAGCCAAGGCTTCCCAGCTCGCCGCCGACTACAGCTTCGACGGCTTTGCTGCCGGGGCCTTTACTTATCTACTCACTCAGCACCTGTGGCAAGCTAGTGGCCCATTATCAGACACCATGTTAAATGTTTCTAATAGCGCTACCCGCCTGAGCGAACACAACCAACAGCCTGAGTACGATCCCAAACCTGAAATCACTCGCAGCGTTACCCAAACGCCTATCTATCATATTGAACCCGTCTCGCACCCTGCTGAAGCCGTCATCCTAGAATCAGCACCGCCTTCTAGCATTAGTGCAGCCGCTCCAAACGAGAATCGCCTCCAGCTCTGGCTCGGCGGCCTCGACCCTCAGCGGTTAGACGCCTTTGACCGAGGGGCTATTTTCTCCATCATTGATCGGCAAAGCGGGGAGGTGCTATCAGAAGTTCAGCAGATCGACGGCACTCGCCAGGGCTTAAAAACGCAAGCCCGTTTGGTAAACAATACTCGCGGCGCAGTCTCTGCCGACTTTGGCGGACAGCTTCTGCAAGAAAGAACGCGGGGCATCCCAGATCGGGTTGTCCTCAAAATTGCTCTGGATGATACCCTCACATCTGCCGAACAACAGGCTGCAAAAGGTGAGTTCAGCAGTTTGCCCGACTTTGATGTGGAGTCTGCCCGTCCAGGGCAGGTCGCTCATGTCTTGCTCGGGCGCTATACCGAAGAGATTGACGCCTACCTGAACGATAATCAATCGGCAAGTGCCGAACAGCCTACTCTCGATAGCATCGGTATATTTTCTCCAAGCCAAGTGCCCCTGCTGACTGGCTCCTTCGGCCCTGCTGGAGAATCCATTGAAGCGGCGATCGCCCGACTCCGCCCCCGATTCACTAGCCTACATATTGGCCGAATGCTGGCCCTCATGGTGAATGGCCGTACCTCCCAGCTTAATGTTGGCGTGGAGATAGAGCATTTGGGCGATCGCAGTGGCGCAGTCACAAGAGGAAGTGGCGAAAACACTATCCTCATTCCTGAGCAGTCGGAAAGAGGCATCCAGCCCATTCGTGAGGGAGAGCAAATCAGGGTTACTATCAAAAATAATCAGCCAGAAGATCTGCACTTTGGCATTGTAGTGATTGATTCTGCGGGTGAAGTCAACGTGCTGTATCCGCCTAGTGCAACTGATGATCCTACGCTTGACATCGTTCGGCGTAACAGTGAAAAGACAATTCCTCTCAAAGGTGCTAAGCCCTTCGGCATCGCAGAACTGCTGGTGTTAGCTAGCCCTCAGTCGTTGGTCAGTCCATTGAATACGCTGCGCAACAATGCACCTGATCTCGATAACCTCCGAGGTGATAGCGCAGATGTTTCTGATGAAAATGTTTCCGCTGCCGATGTGATGAACGATCTGTTTGGTGCGATGGATACCCGACGGGGTGAAGCTGCAAACGATGCCATCGAAGGGACGCGATTACTCGATGTTGAAGATGTGGCAGCACTATCGCTTCTGTTTGAGATCCTGCCTAAGCCGGTTTAAGTTGTCAGATTAAGTGATGGTCATCTTGCCAGCTAGCCCTACTGCAACTACCGTATTTCCTCATGGTCGATTCTTTCAAAAATGCCATTGACATTTATTGCCGACAGGTAACAAAACTCCAAAAGGAGGAGGCTGCTTGGCGAAATAAACGCAACGTCATTGTTATGCTACGACAGCGCGATCTCATTCAGGCCATTATTGACCGTGAGGCAAAAGCACCAGAAGCAGAGCAGTTCCCAGCACAACTACTGCTTACCCTTTCCGATGCAGATGCAGTGGTTGGCGGGTGGAATGGATTGCTTGCCAACGTGAAAGATTTTCCGGCTTGGCGTCAGAGTCTCTCGCCGCCTGAGCACTACTGGTGGTGGTACCCCAAAGTAGAACAGGTAGAATCGCCGCAACCTTGGCTGGAATGGTTGCTCGGTGGCTTGACCATTGCCCTGCTAACGATTTGTTTGGCGCTAGCGCGAGATATTTCTATCCGCTTTTTTACGGGCGCACCGGGGATTTGGAGTTCTATTGGCGCGATCGCCCCTGCGGCGTTGGCTTTGTTTGCAACGGGCGGTGCCCTTACCCAAGTGGGCAAACAGCTTATCGAAACGCTGCTGGCTAATCGGTGGAAACAATCGTCGTACCACTGGCCCCTGATTAAGTTTGGTTTGGCTGCGGCGCTTACAGCTGCATTTTTCCTAGGTCACCTTGTCGGGTTGCCCTTAGCCGCTGGCCAGTACTACAAGACTGGCCAGCGGCAGTATTTTAATGAAGGTCAGCTGACCAGTGCTCAGGCCAGTTTTAAGCGATCGCTTCAGCTAAATCCTAATTTTCCGGCTGCCAATCATGACCTAGCGCTGACCTACGAGGACTTGCGAGATTTTGAGAGTGCGAAGGCGGAATACGTGAAAGCGGTGAATGGTGGGTATCTCAATTCTGTGAGTAATTTAGCACGGCTGCAAATTGTGGAAGATAAAGATTTTGAGTCGGCGGCAGTGTTGTTGATTACAGCGCTGCAAGATGAGGCGCGAGCGCGCACCGATGCGGAATTGGAGTATAGCCTGCGCAAGAATCTAGGTTGGGCTTGGCTGGAGCAAGACCGGCTGACTGAAGCGGAAGGTGAGCTGATTGTGGCGAGTCGCTTGGAGACGAAGCTAGATGAGCCTCGTCCTGATAGCTACTGTTTGCTGGCTCAAGTTTATGAGAAGCAAAAAAAGGCTGAAGATGCCTTGGCTCAGTGGCAGAGTTGCCGTCGTAAGTTGACTCGTCCTGAGGATGATGTTTGGAAAGGTTTGGCTAACCAGGCGCTTTCGGAACGTGATTCGGCGAGTAAATCGGTGGTTAACTGATGTTTTCACAGCTTATTGACAAATTTACTTGAAATATTTACGGGGGAGAGAGTATCTACGTTTGTAGACTGAATGTAGCCAATGAGTTGTGTGGGAGTTTCTGCTATGAAATTTGGTTTATCTTGGCTGAGGTTAGTGTCATTGGCAGCTTGTTTGTGGGGGTTTCCTGCACAAGTGCGGGCAGAAATTTTTCAATCAACTGTTGAGAAACCGGTTGAAAAGCTGGATACGTTTGACCGCCCGCAGAAACTCAAGAACGGTGTGCGACCTTGGCCAAAGCAATCGATGGAGGGTTTACAAAGTGACTCAGATGTATTGTTCAGCGTAGAAGGTGTGCTAGAAGAGGGCGATGCTCATCTGAGCAATGGTAGCTTCTATGATGGGCACGTTTTTGAGGGAGAGGCGGGTCAGATTGTTCGTATTCTGATGGTTAGCGAAGCGTTCGACACATTTTTACTGCTGCAAAATGCTTCAGGTGAAGGACTTACTCGTAACGATGACGGGAGCGATGGAACGAATGCTGAGATTGTGTTTCGTTTGCCAGAAACAGGGCAGTACCAGATAATTGCTAATGCTTATGACGAAAGTGGCAAAGGCGCTTATCGTTTAACCGTTGAGAGATCTGATGAGAATAGGCTACGGCAGGCAGAACTAAAAGCTCAAGCCGACCGCCTATTGCAGCAGGGTCTTGATTCGGCCCGACTCAGTCAATATCAGTTAGCCTTAGACTCATGGCAAGCAGCACTGAAGATTTATCGTGACATCGGAAATCGCAAGGGCGAAGCGGCTACGCTGGGTAACTTAGGCATTGTCTACTACAGTCTAAGCGACTACCAACAGGCGATTGACTTCCATCAGCAGTCTCTAGCTATTGCGAAAGAAATCAGCGATCACCAGGGCGAAGCAAACTCGTTAGGCAACTTGGGCAATGTCTACTACAGTCTAGGCAAGTATCAGCGGGCGATTGACTTCTACCACCACCAACTAACTCTTGCTAGAGAAATCAGTGATCGCCGGGGCAAATCGTCTGCGCTGGGTAACTTGGGTCTTGTCTACTACAGTCTAGGTGAGTATCAGCGGGCGATTGACTTCCATCGGCAGTCTTTAGCAATTAAGCAAGAAATCGGCAATCGCCAAGGCGAAGCCATATCTCTAAACAATTTAGGCGACGCATGGAAAGAGCGAGGCCAGCATGAAATAGCAGCTATCTTCTACAAAAATTCAATTAACGTTTTTGAAACTATTCGCAGAGGCATTACAAATCTCGATCAAGACTTGCAGTCGTCTTATATTGCTTCTGTAGAATCTCCTTACCGCAGCCTAATTGACCTGCTTCTACAACAAGGCCGTATTTTAGAAGCTCAGCAAGTCCTCGAACTTCTAAAAGTAAAAGAACTCACAGAATTCACTCGCGCCACATACAGCAGCGGCCAACTCCAATATGATCCCATAGAACAACCCGTCGCAGATGCCCACGGTAGTCTGATTAATCTGGGAGCCAAGATCTCCGCTTGTGACCCAGACTGCGACCAAACCCTATATGACTAGCAAATTGCCCTAGAAGCAGCTTTCGATAAAAACGTCGATACCTTTGAAACCACAATTCGCACCAGTCGTGCCGAAGATGATGTTTTCTACGATCCCACCAGCCTTGCCAGCGACGCCCTAGATATTGTCAACGCCCAAGACGGCACCGTCCTCATCTACCCTGTTGTTTTAGAAGACACCCTCTGGCTTCTGTGGACAGCAACCGGCGGCGTTGTCGGCAGTGTAGAAGTTCCCGATGCCAACCGAGCCGATCTCAGCCGCGCCGTCGTTCGCTTTCGAGAACTCCTCACTCAGCAAGACAGCCAATCACTCGCCGAACTCAAAGAAGTTGGTCAACAACTCTACGGCTGGCTAATCGAACCTCTCTCAACAGAACTCGAAGCCAACAACATTCAGCACCTTGTCTTCGCCCAAGACCGCGCCACCCGCTACCTACCCATGGCCGCCCTCCATGACGGCGAACAGTACTTACTTGAAAAATACACCGTCTCCACCGTTCTCTCCGCAGCCCTCACCGACACCACTGATCGCCTGGGCGATGTTGCCTCTGCCAACACCCTCGGCCTCGGCCTCGACATAGCAAAAGGCGGTTTTAGCGCGCTGCCAAACGTGCGAGAAGAGCTCCAATCCGTCATCAGAGAAGATGAAAACGACACCACTGGCATCTACCCAGGCCGCGTCTTCATGAATGAAAGCTTCACCTTCAACACCCTCAGCGAACAAGTCCGCCGCTACCGCATTCTCCACATCGCCACCCACGCCGAATTCGTTCCCACCATCAAAGACGCTTCCTACCTAGTTGATGGCAACGGCCAACAGCTCACCATCGACCAAATCGGCTCCCTCGATACCCAATTCAACAATCTCCACCTCGTCATCCTCTCCGCCTGCCAAACCGCCCTCGGCGGCGAATCATTAGACGGCACCGAAATCGCAGGCGTCAGTTCCTACTTCCTCGGCAAAAATAAAGCCGAAGCCGTCCTCGCCACCCTTTGGCGCGTAGACGATGCCGGTACCAGCCTACTCATGCAGCGCTTCTACGAATTCATGGCCACCGGAAAACTGACCAAAGCCGAAGCCCTTCGCCAAGCCCAGCTCAGCCTGCTAAACGGCGAAGCCACCCTCGACCAACGATTTGACAAGTTGGGTATTGAGCGCGGCGGACTCGTCCTAGAAAACGCATCCAATTCTTCACCCGCCACCCTAGAGCATCCCTACTACTGGGCTCCCTTTATCCTCATCGGCAACAGCCTATAGCGCCGTTAATAACAAAACTAAATAGAAAAGAAGTCCCTCAAAACTATTCGTCAAGACTATTCCTATGAAAGCTCATAAACTAACTACTAAAGCCATCAAACAAGACAACTCACCTCTAAACGGGAAGCCACCGCTGGCAAGAGATAGTCGGAGAATGCGGTCGTGTTTACTAGTCTATCTATCCTTAGCCCTAACTCTGTGCATCGCCTTACATAGCACACCATCGGCAGCAACCCCCTTGCGCTTAGCTCGCTTATACTCGGTCACAGGTGGTACTGTCTATCTCCAACGACCCAACTGGTCAGTCTTTTACGCCACTTACCCCCGCACCATGCTGACCGGCGATGATTTACTCGATGTGCCTGTAGGCGCAGAGGTTGTGTTGCTCTGCCCGGATGGTAATCGGCGCAATTGGCTCGGAGCCGGTATTAGTAATGTCGGCTCCGTCTGTCTAGGCACTCCTCGCATTGCTCACCCCCGATAGAAAACCAAGTTCCTCAAAACTGTTCATTAAGGCTATTCCTATGAAAGCTCATAAATTAACTACTAAAGCCACTAAACAAGACAACTCATCGCTAACCGGGTTGCTAAACGGGAAGCCACCGCTAGCAAGGGCTAGTCGGAGAATGCGGTCGTGCTTACTAGTCTGTCTATCATTAGCCTCAACCTTAGGAATTTCTCTGCACAGCACACCATCGGCAGCAACCCCCTTGCGCTTAGCTCGCCTATACTCGGTCACAGGTGGCACCGTCTATCTCCAGCGACCCAACTGGTCAGCCTTTTACGCCACATACCCACGCACGATGCTGACCAGTGACGATTTACTCAATGTGCCTGTAGGCGCAGAGGTTGTGTTGCTTTGCCCGGATGGAAATCGACGAGATTGGTTGGGAGCTGGTATTAACAATGTCGGCTCCGTCTGTCCAGGTACCCCTCGCAGATATCGGCCCAGTTTTGGAATCAGCGACCAGTGGGGAGCTGCCGACCCAACCAAGCCCTACGTCATCAGCCCTCGTGCTGGCCAAGTATTGACCACGACACCAGAGCTATCTTGGAACGCAGTCGCAGAAGCACAACAGTACGAAGTAACCATACGGCAAAGACAGGGCGGAGAATGGGTAGACCTGTGGACGACCACAAGCCGTTATGCCTCACTCTGCTATCCGAGCAATCAGTCAGAACTCGAACCAGGGAAGGAATATACTCTACAAGTGAGTGTCGCTGGCGACCCAGAGCACACAGAAGTACTATTGGAACAGCCGATTTTTAGCTTGGTGGTGGGTGAAGAAAAGCAAGACTTGGAAGATGCGATCGCCGCTGTCAAATCCTTAGACATAGATCCCGCAGCAAAAACGCTGATTCTCGTAGAAGACGTCTATCCCCAATACAAATTATTTGCTCAAGGCATAAACGATCTAAAGGCACTAATCGACTCAGGCTATGAAACCGCTCAAGTCCACCGCTTACTAGGCGACTACGCTGTACGCACGGGTCTAGAGTTACCCGCAGAGGAGAGCTACTTACAAGCAATACAGCTAGCCGCAGCAGCCGATACTCCTGAAGAAGAGGCATTAGCCTCTTGGGGGTTAGGCACGGTTTATTCGCGCGTAAGAAAAATCGAGTCAGCGCGAACCTATTTACAGAAAGCCGAGGAGATCGCTACAGAAATTGGCCATACCGATCTGATAGCAAGTATTCAATCGGAGCTAGACAGAGTAGAAAGCAAAGAATAACTTTGACACGCTTTAAGGCAACGGAGTCGTGATCATACTCGCAGTCATTACTCCGCTGCTCCTATCAATGTAAACGCTGCCCAATCTACTGGATTAGGGTGGCTTTGCATTGTAGCCAACATCGCCTGTCGTAGTGCCTGAGCTTTAGTTTGGCCCTGTTCCAGTTGCTGATAAAACTTAGTCATCAGCTCAGCAGTAGGAGCATCTGGCACTGACCAAAGCGATACAATTATGCTTGGTACACCAGCCGCAACAAACGAGCGGGAGAGCCCAATCACACCGTCACCCGTAATGCGTCCACGTCCTGTATCACAAGCGCTGAGCACGACCAAATCCGCTTTCAAGTCCATCTGTAGAATTTCGGCAGAAGTGAGCAGACCGTCTTCATTGCCCCCCGGAGCAAGAGCGATCGCCCCAGGCAGGTCGCGAGTTCCTGTTTCTTGAGGATCGCCGTATTCCAGCAGTCCGTGGGTAGCGAGATGAATTAGGTCGGCAGTCGGGAGCTGCTGTTTGACAGTGGCTTCAGTTGCAGCCTCACCGATTAAAGCCGATGAATTGAGGAAAGCAGAAACTGCCTGTGCTTCTTGGCGAGCACCAGGCAAAGAGCTAAGACGGATAGCTTTAAAGTCACCCTCCTCAGCCATAAATGTGGTGCTGGGCATTACCGGGTCGCCTACAATAACAGGATTTGTAATAGTAGTGTCGCCACGAGACTCGGCAAGGTTGTAGGTAAGCTGTAGCACTTGAATCGATGGTGCAGTGAGAATGGTATGCTTCTCGATTAGGTAGTTGCCATTATCGTCCTTGAGTGCGGGAAAGGGGACAAGGAAGAGCTCGTCTTGGGGAATGAAGACGACTGGTTGATTCGGATCGGTGGGAAGGAGATCCGAAATCGGATCGATCAGCACATCGTGAAGTTGTCTTAGTTTTTCGTTCTGTTCAGCCTCTACTTGGGCCGGGGTTTTCTCTGGGTCAGCCAATTCAAATCCGCCGCGATCTCTCCTCACGCCCATTGCTTGCCGACTATCGGCAACAAGATTACTGAGATCGATACCGGTTAGAGGAACTTGACGGAATGCGATTGTTCCGTTTGGTGAGGTGACCCATATATAGAGGCTGTAGTTAAATTCGTATCCGACCCCATATCCTGAGAAAAAACGATTCCAGTCATAGTTTTGATCAACATCGCGAATTATGGAATAAGTTACAAGCGTAGATTCGGTCTGCTGTGCTATTCGTTGGATACCAGTAATATCAGGAGAAGAACCTGCTGCTATATCTAGCGAACGGATTGACTCTTGTTGAGATAGTAACGCCGCCAGTGCCCTGGCTCGTCCTCGTTCAGCTGCTACCAGTGCAGCCTCGAACTTATCCTGTTCTGTTAGCGCTTCCTGCAATAATGAGAAAGCGTCTACTTGACCTTGAAAGAGTGAAATTCTATCAGCATCTGCTAAGTTATCTGTGCGAAGACTATCGTAGATCTGGGTAGCGACCATTAAATGTTCCTCAGCAATTTTGGGCTGATCAAGTCTTAGATAAGCTCGCGCGAGATCCGTACGAGTATTTGCTACCTTATCAAGCGCATCAGCATTTTCATAAAGGGTTAAGGCTTCTTCAAGAAGGTCAATGTCAATTGAGTTAGTAGCAATTGTCATGCCACCACTGTCATTATCTCTAATTCTGTTGAATGAATTACCAATAGATCTTAGAACACTTGCCCGTAAGGCAAGATCAGTGATGGAGTTTCTCGCAATTACTAAAGCTTCATCCTGGAGACCGAAGATCCAAATACCATTACCTCTAGTGTTAGATATTTCGTTCAGACCAACTAAAGCACTAACGATTCCTTGTTGATCTTCGAGCTCACGGGCAATCTCTAAACCTTGCTCATAGTAACCTTTGGCTTCTTGGTAATCTCCTAACTGTGTATAGATGCCACCTAAATTTCTCAGAATTTGTCCCGTATGAGCGCTATCTAGAATATCAAATTCAGACGTCAAAGCTTGTTCGTAGTATTCTCTCGCCCTTCGAGAGTTACCTAAGTTAGCATAGACATTCCCCGTATTTGTTAAAGCTACACTCTCAAAATAAAAATCCCCAGTTTGACGCGCAAGCTGTAAACATTCGCTAAAGAACTTTAAAGACAATTGATAGTTGCCCAGATTTCTGTGGGCCATTCCTAAGCGCGCTAAGGCCCAAAAAGTAAAATGGTTGGTTGCCTTAGTATCACTTCCTCCAAACTCAGAGATGAGGCGTAAGCTTTCCTGAAAGAACTGAATAGATTGAGAATGACTGCCTTGCGCAGCATGTAGTTCACCTAAGTCAAAATTCGCGCGGATTCTCGCCAGATTATCATGTGAAGATAAATTGCTCAGGTCGTCGGTTACTCGTGAGGTATTGATTACCTTTTCAAGATAATTGACTGCTTGTTGATAATTTCCTAGATTTCTGTGAGCAATTGCTAGCCCATTCAAAGCTCGAAGAGTAAAGTCATTGGCTATCTCCGTATCACTTTCTTCAATTTCAGAGATGAGTCGTAAGCTTTCCTGAAAGAATTGGATAGATCGGAGATAGTTTTCTTGAGAAATGTGTAATTCACCAAAGTTTACATTCGCGCGAATCTCCGTCAAGTCGGCACGAAAAGACAACTCGTTTATATTGTCAACTTCTTGTAAGGTACTGACAACCTCCTCATAGTAATTGATTGATTGTTGATAGTTCCCTGAAAGTTTATGAACGTCGGCCAAGTTTAATAGAGCATTAATTTTCTTTTCTGGATTATTAGTTTCTTCAGCAAGCTCTAGGGAACGTTCAAAGGCGATAATAGCTTGCAAATACTCATCCTGATTTTTGTATGTAACGCCTAAATTGTTTAAGGATCGAGCTTGCAAAAGCTTGTCATTGACCTCAATCGAAATTTCTAAAGCTTGCTGATGAAGATCGATTGCTTTTTCATAATCTCCCAGTTCTTTATAGGCAACCCCCAAACTTCCTAGGATTGAACTTTCTCCAGCGCGATCTTCTAGCTCAACATAAAGCTGCAATGCTTGTTCCCAAAAGGCGATTGCAGCCTCAAATTGTCCCAGTTCAAATTGATTGTTGCCCTGATCAGAAAGACGATGAGCTTCGGCTTCTGTCCCGGATGCTTCCTGGATACTCACAACCCTAACTCGATAGTCACCTTCCCCAATCATCTCACTAGAAGAGACTCGAAATATATATGTCCCATCACGATGGAGTTGCTGCGCAATAGAAACTGTTTCCGCATCTGCGGTTTGATGACCAATAACTTCTTCTGTTGACTCATCTATAAGCCAAATGACCGGAACAAAATCTTCGCTTGTCACTGTAATACGGATAGTTTCTCCTTCTACACCCTCAAAACTGTAAGCATCAAACCGACGTAGAGTATCAGCAAAAACTGTGTCGGTTTCTCCTAGAGTCCCCTGAGTGAAGTCACTTTGGTTAGGGACTGTCTGGGCTTGTTTGAGTTCAGCCGAATCCACATCTTTACGTGGTGGGGACTGCTGGGCAAATCCCGATGCTTGGGTGATCGGTAATGCCACTAACGTAGTTGCAAGTAATCCGAGTAATTTGACCAATTGGAATCTATAATTCATATATCAAGTCTCTGTTCAATATTCTTTTATATTTAATAGTGATGCTTCATTCCATATGTTTGAATTTTCCGCCTCCGGCATCGCCAATCAAAGTGAACGCTGCCCAATTTTCTGGATCAGGACGTTCTACCATCCCTCGGAATGTCCTCAAAGCTAATCTGGCTGCTTGATTCGACCTAAGTCAGTGCCATTGACTTATAGATAGCTATACTCAAAGTATGCCGTAATCAATGCTAAATCTTATGAATATT
>QBMP01000439.1 GCA_003242115.1 Phormidesmis priestleyi | reverse complement strand
TTAAGTGCGAGCTGCTCAATGAACTCAGGCAGCGCCTTAATCTCGTTGGTTTTGCTATCTACCTGATGCGGTTCGAGAATCAGCCCACGTTCAACAATGTATGCACTCACCAACAGAATGGCCGGATGAGGCGGGGACTCGGGGTTGTTCGTCTCTATTTGATATGACCCACGCAGTTGCTTACCATCCATCGCCAGCGTCTCCCCTGGTAGCGGCTCGACAGCAAAGCAGCGAGCTAACGCCGCTGAGTACTGTTTGTAGTCGAGCGTCAATAACACTCGCCGAATAGTGCTGTATGAAGGCAGTCTCCGTTTGGGTGGGTTAAATAACTCGATGAGTTCCGCTTGATAGCTCTTGAGCCAATCTCCTATCGCTAGAAAGCCTTGGTTCCCGGCGGCGATTGCCAGCGTAAACAGGGCGAGGCATAGCGCTATGTCATGCCGTTTGCCTAAGCGATGGCGCGTATCAGGAATCTCTGAAAAGGCAGCTAGAATCTCAATCTGCTCAGCGTGCGAGCCAAATTGACCCGTTGCAGGCAGCGTTGCTGTAGATAAGCTTATGAGTCATCCGACGAAAGGGCTAGATGCTAAACGTTAACTCACTTCCATGAAAATGAAATGGCCCTGGGTTCTGCCTGACCTCGCATAAATAGTGCCGACTTCCGCTGTACCAGTCTTGGCGCTTCCATTCATCTAGCTGATACTCCATACTAAGTCTTCACCTACACCTACTCACCCAAACTTCCTGCGTTTGATAAAAGCTGCCACGCTGCTCCATCGGAAACCCGCCGAGCAACGCCGCGATCCACACTTCTATCAATGGCATCCTCAACTGCTTCTGAAGATCGACCAGTCGCTGCGGCGAGTCTACCTGCCCATCGGCGATCGCCCTCATCCAGTCCGATACATTTTCAGCGTGGGAAACGGCCAATGCCTGACTCTTTAGATCGGTATCCTCCAGCGCGTCAATCATATCCACAACAGATAGTTTCTCGACATCACCTACGACCGAATCCTCATCAGTTTTGTCCTCATTCAGCAGATCGCTGCTCGTCTGGTACGAACGAGTCACCAAATCAGAAAAGTCCAGCTCCTGCGTCTGACGGGTGAGCCCCTGAAGCCAGCCCTCGCCCATCACTGGCCCTTCAGCATTGTGCGCATCCTGCCAATCTTCCCAAAGCACATCAGACTTGGCCTCACACAACCCAGCTAGCTTCACCAGAATATCGCCTGCCACCCTTAGGTGCTCCTGCTGCGGCAACCCAGCCA
The DNA here is from genome assembly GCA_003242115.1 of Phormidesmis priestleyi. Lineage (GTDB taxonomy): Bacteria > Cyanobacteriota > Cyanobacteriia > Phormidesmidales > Phormidesmidaceae > Phormidesmis > Phormidesmis priestleyi_A. The sequence goes on along the minus strand of QBMP01000439.1, from coordinate 1,237 downwards.
GCTCGCCCTCGAACTGCGCCCAAAGGCTCAGCACGTCAGCGTTCTCAGGCACTTCAGAAGCTTCATCAAAAGCCACTTCTAAGTTCAGCTCTAGCTGGCGCACATCAACCATTGCCTACCTCCAAGCGATTCTCTTGCCGAGACGCAAGGCGATTCTCCGCAGGAGACGCGAAGCGATCGCTCCACGGGCAGCACTCAATCGGGCACTCAATCGGCTCCAGTCGAATCTCATCCGCGAAAAAGATAATCCCATACCGGGCGTTCAAGTAGGGCATCACCTTTTTCTGAACATACTGCTCCAGCTGACGCTTGCGATAGCCCGCACAGTGAATTGGAGCAACTTCTAGCACTTTGGCACCATCTTGAAACACAGAAGCCGCGATCGCATGAATCGGCGCATCCTTCCGCTTCTCTCGCCAAATATACAGATTGGCATAAGGCACTGATCCCTCAGCCACCGAGAGCGATACGGTCTCTACCTGCTCACCGGCAGGTTCCTCAGCGGATACTTGCTGCCGGTAGTGAGATCGCCTTTTTTCGTTCAGCTCACGACGGTTGCGATAGTAAGAACGCTTGCTCGGACATCGCTTATTGTGCCAGCAACCATCTCCCTTTTTCCCATGCAACTGCTGCGCATCCGCCGCAGCGAGCTGAGCACATTCCACACATTTTTTAGAAACTCGACGGGCCATACCTATATATCTACAGCTATTCTTATTCAGCTCAATAGAGCACATCTATACAAAAACAAAACAGTCTTCAGATAAAAGTCAGGCGCTGATTGGATCTGATTGCTCGTCAGCGCTAGCGCTTCGCTGCTGAAACTCCGCTAGAAGCTCAAAAAACTTTTCAAATCCCGCCCGTTCATCGTGACAAGAAAGCATTATCAGCTTTGCCCAGGATGTAACCGAGCGAACTCCTAGCTTCTGCTGTAGCCAGGGCTGAAAGTCGTCGTAAAATAGTTCTTCTGCTTTCGTTAGATCGATGCCCATCTCGCCACGCGCCACCTCGTAACCGTTGAGAAACATGAACAGGCTATTGATTGAGGGATAGCCTATATACATGCCCGGATTTTCGCGAACGCGATTGAGTAAGTCAAACATAGTGCTCATCGTTCATTCTCCGCTTTACCTAAAAGAAACGCTAACGAAACCTCGTCTACGGCAAACTGACTGCTCAAGCACCTGAAGTCTTTAATCCATTCGCCGTAAAGCAACCCCTCAGCCGACAAATTATC
>QBMP01000438.1:2159-2507 GCA_003242115.1 Phormidesmis priestleyi | reverse complement strand
CCATTCGGGGGGTGGGGTGGTAGTGGCGACGCACTCTCAGCAGGTTCAAGTTGGTCAAGTTCTACCAATTACACTTCCGAAGGCCCTCTACACCCTCTAAAAATGCAGATTGAACTTACTCGTTTAGGCAGTGCTGATAGCGCTAGTCAGGCCCAGTATCAAAGCCAGCATCAAAGCCAGTATCAAACCTTGAGCATCACGCAAGAAAAACCTTGGGAGCCGATTCTCCCGGCCCAACTGGCAACCCTTTCGCTGCCCAAGGCGCTAGATCTTAGCCGAGAGGTTGTTCTGTATGGCCCTTTACCGAACTGGCTCTATGGTCGGCTGGTGGAATTGTGTCAGGCTGCG
>QBMP01000438.1:0-2149 GCA_003242115.1 Phormidesmis priestleyi | reverse complement strand
GCTGCTATAACGGGCCAGTCGGTGGCATTGTGGTGATCAAAAGCCGAATGACGTCCCCGTCGGTGGGCGATTGTATTCCGGTGCGGGTGAATCCGTCTGCCTGTCCAGCGATTCTGATTGGCGGGCCACCGAACAGTGGCAAAAGTGTATTTTCTAACGCCTTGAGATCTCAGCTAATGAAAGCATTGCCCCACTGTAGAATTTATCTTCATCGGGCGAGTTGGGATGGGGAAGGCAATTGGACGTATGAATCTGATACGCCAATGGTGGAGCGGTTTGTCCAGCGCAATGAATTTCGCATTCACGAAGATCCTCAGACGGCTAAGCTCATCCCAGACTATTATCGCCATCATGCTAGGGTCGTTGAAAATCTAAGAGGGCTCAGTGATTGTGTGCTGGTAGATGTGGGCGGAATGCCACAGGTAGAAAAGCAGCCTTTGCTGGAGCAATGCACACACTATATTGTGATTAGCCGATTAGCTGAAGCAGTGGAAAAATGGCATCAGTTTTGTGGGCCAATGCTTCAGCCGGTGGCGGTTGTTCATAGTGTGCTCGAAACGACTCAGCAAATTGATTGCCAAGAGCCGATCTTGGCAGTAACGGCTGGCCCTTGGACAGACAGCGCCTCTGTTAATTTTCCGATATGTGTGCTAGAGCGCTGCACTGAAATTATTTTGGGCTTTTCTTGTAGCAGCATTCAAAAAAAGTAAGAGAGCAAGTAGGCAGACGCTAGGAAGTGCCTGCTTCCAGCGGGCATTAGCATATGGTCAAGATATTAACCGGTACTTCTCTGTGAAACGCAATCCTATTATCGAAATTCTCGCTGATCCAACAAAGTCTTTTTTAGCTAATTTCGTGCTGGGTACGTTGGTGTTTACCCTTGTCTCAGACGGACTTTCTGACTTGTTTTGGGATGGGCTCAATAGCTGGGCTAAAACGCAGCTGTGGATGAGTGAGGGGCTGTTTCGCTTTAGTGTGAGTTTTGGGTTAATTCTACTCGTGCTCGCGGTGATTTATCTGACAAACTTTACTCGGTGGGTGCGATCTCAGCTCACGAATATAGGCTGGATTGCTGGGCCGATTACAACTAGCAATGTCTTTCCCTTGGAGCGAGCCTATCCGGGGTTAATTGTGCTGATGAGTCCTAAAATGCAAGATTCTCCCGCAGAGATTGCGATTCGTCATCACTTACAGAACAATACGCTGAAGGTTTGTTGGATTATTTGCACTCACCAGTCGCGGGAAGCGGCTAGGGCAATGGTGGATAGGCTGAAGCGATCGGGGGCTGAGGCGGTACGCTTTTACTACGATAGTGATCCGATTGAAGATGTGGAACTGCGCGATCGCTCGCTTTCACTGTTGGTACCCGACAATCAGGTAGATGATCCTAACCATATTCGTAAGCTAGTAGAAGGCATTTACGCAGACGTGCGACGCATCGGGCTAGATGAATCTGAGGTAATCGCTGACTATACGGGCGGTACTAAGGGGATGACGGCTGGGCTATTGCTGGCCTGCACTAAGCCAGAGCGGCCCTTGCAGTATCTTTCTCAGGTGAACTACCCGCAGATTATGGCGGTGCAGGTCGCCTATCGGCTGAAACAGCGGCAACAGGCTAACCCGTAGCTACAGCCGCATAATAACTACGACAATCTATCATAGCTATGGCTGAACAACAGACAGCAGCTTCTTTTAGCCCTATGAATAACCACGGGCTAAGACGGCGATTTTTGGCAATGCAAAATTTTGAGCTGGCCTGGGATAAAGTAGCGGCTAATGCAGGCTGCGCGGGGGTAGATGGCGAGACGGTAGTTGCGTTTGGCTATCGAAAAGGGTATGCGCTGCCTCAACTGCAACAAACGGTGGCTAACAGAACGTATCGACCGCTGCCGTTACGGCAGTTGTTTATTCCAAAGAAAAATAACCAGTGGCGCGAGTTGGGGGTGCCCTGCATCAGCGATCGCATTGTGCAGCAGGCGCTGTTGCAGGTGCTGTATCCGCTGATGGAAAAAGAGTTTGAACCCAGTAGCTTTGCCTATCGGCCAGGACTCTCTCATCTCATGGCGGTGCGGCAGGTGGCTCATTGGCGCGATCGCGGCTACGACTGGGTGCTAGATGCGGATATTGTGAAATATTTTTCAAATATCGA
>QBMP01000437.1:2201-2512 GCA_003242115.1 Phormidesmis priestleyi | reverse complement strand
GCAATGACTTAGGAGGGCTCACTGGAGAAATTACGACCTTGGGCCGGGGTGGCTCGGATACTTCGGCAGTGGCTTTGGCAGCGGCGATGCAGGCCGAGCGCTGTGAAATCTATACCGATGTGCCGGGTATTTTGACCTCCGATCCGCGCTTGGTGCCGGATGCGCAGCTCATGGATGAAATTACCTGCGATGAAATGCTGGAGCTAGCTAGCTTAGGGGCAAGTGTGCTGCATCCTCGGGCGGTGGAGATTGCGCGTAACTACGGTGTAATGCTGGTGGTACGCTCTAGCTGGACGGATCAGCCTGGAACG
>QBMP01000437.1:0-2191 GCA_003242115.1 Phormidesmis priestleyi | reverse complement strand
ATCCGCAGCCTCGGCCTTTGAAATCGCTAGAGCTGGGTAATCCGGTAGATGCGGTGGAATTTGACACTGATCAGGCCAAAGTTGCGCTGCTGCGGGTGCCGGATCGGCCTGGAGTAGCGGCCAAGCTGTTTGGTGAACTAGCAGCTCAAGCGCTGAACGTAGATTTGATTATTCAGTCTATTCATGAAGGCAATTCTAATGATATTGCTTTTACGGTGCACAGTCGGTCATTAGCGCAAGCAACCAGCGTTTCTGAGCATATTGCGCCAACGTTGCGATCGCATCCTTCTGCAACCGATGAAGCTGAGGTGCAAACCGCGAGTAATATTGCCAAGCTCAGCATTGCGGGGGCCGGGATGATCGGTCGGCCTGGGGTAGCGGCTGGAATGTTTTCGGCGCTGGCGGCGGCTGGGGTAAATATTCAAATGATTTCGACGTCGGAGGTGAAGGTGAGCTGTACGGTGGCTGGAGCAGATTGCGATCGCGCCATTGCCACCCTCTGCCAGCACTTTCAAATCACTAACTCCCCGGCTCGACTCAATCAGGCCCAATCAACCCCTGAGAATCTACCCTCTGTACGCGGCGCGGCTCTAGATCTCAAGCAGGCTCAGCTAGCGATTCGCCATGTGCCCGACAAGCCGGGACTGGCGGCTCGAATTTTTCAAATCCTGGCAGATCGGGGCATCAGCGTCGATATGATCATTCAGTCTCAGCGCAGCCGTCCGCATGACAATCAAATGACCAGAGACATTGCCTGCACGGTTGCTGAAGCAGAGGCCACGCTAGCGCGCGATGTGCTGCAAGCAGCGGCAGCAGAACTGGGCTACAAAGAGGTATCGGTGAATTTGGCAGTCGCAAAAGTCAGCGTCGTTGGCCTCGGCATGATCCATCGCCCCGGCATTGCCGCCGCCATGTTTGAATCACTCGCAGCCGCAGGTATTAATATTCAAATGATTGCCACCTCTGAAATTAAAATTAGCTGTGTGGTTGAGCAAACTCAAGGCGTCGAAGCGCTAAGAGTCGTGCATTCGGCCTTTGGGCTAGCCGGGACAGAAAAAGTCGAGGTGCCTGCATGAGTGAGGAAATAGCGATGTTTTTGGGCAGCGTCGCTTTGTTGGTAAACTATCTAATCTTTTCAGCCAAAACCGAAATGGGGACGAAACTATCCATTCGTTGGCCCTGGCGCAAGCGATAAATTCGGCTCCAGCAGAACACACTTTCAGCAGAACACACTATAGAGGGATATCTACACTGGCTTTCAATCGCTAAACTAGCGATATTAAAATCACAACCCAAGCTAACCCCCCGCTATTCCCACACAGGACATTACCCTTATGAACAACGTAGTTGAGTCGTTCTATAGCTGGTATCGCGGCGCACTGCGCCATCCCAAATACCGCTGGCTAATCATTTTTGGAACTGCTGCTTATCTCTTGAGCCCACTCGATATTTCACCAGACTTTCTTCCAGTTATCGGTTGGATCGATGACGGTATCTTGGCGACATTGCTCGTGACCGAACTCTCTTCTTTACTGATGGATAAGCTGAAGAAAGATAAAGTCGGAGATATTAACAATGCCACTGTCGAGACTGAAGAAGGCACTGTAATTGACGTTGAAGTTAGCTAGGGCATTTCTTTTCTCCTATTTTGCTGATTCAGTTTTCTCAGAATCTGTTGGATTTACGCTAGCAGGCGCTCGATTAGAAGCCCAGGTGCCGATATCCCAAGTGCTGGTATCCCAAGGCGTTGGGTCTACGCCGATTAGGCGATCGCTCAATCCATTCGTCTCAGCCCGCCGCACCAGCGGAATCACAGCCACATCCTGAATCAAAATCCTGTTCATTTGCTGAAATAGCAGCGCCCGCTTTTTGGGATCTAGCTCTTTGCTAGCCTGCTCCCAGGTTTTATCATAGGTTTGATTGCAGTAGCGGGCATTGTTGGTTTTTTGCCACTGATTTTTCAGTGAAGAAATTTCATCGCACAGCCACCAACTCATATAAATGGCAGGATCTGGCGTATCGCTGCCCGCATTGTACTCCTGCATATCTGCATAAAAGTGATTAAGGCTGCGAGTCTGAGCCGGATCTGCCGAAAAGAAATCATCCACAATCACCCGGCGAATTTCAACCTCAATGCCGACGGCCTTTAGATCAGCTTTAATCATCTCCTGTGTTTGCTGACGCACCGGGT
>QBMP01000436.1 GCA_003242115.1 Phormidesmis priestleyi | reverse complement strand
GATTTATTGCTGATAAAGCCAACGCGGCCATTAAAGACGTGCTGAAGCAGTTTGAGCAAACTAAAGCAGAGCGTGATGACAAGCTCGATGCGATTAAAGCGGACGTTTCTGAAGCAATTAAAGCGCTTTCAGAAGATGACGCGGTGCGATTGGCCGTAGAAGCCGATAAGAAGGCGTTGGGTAAGTTATTTAAAGCGCTAACGAAGAAGTTGATGCGATCGCAAATCCTTGAAGAAGGCAGGCGCGTCGATGGCCGCAAGCTCGACGAAGTGCGCAAAATCTCCTGCCGCACGGGCGTTTTACCCCAAAGAGTGCACGGCACCGGCCTGTTCCAGCGCGGTCTGACGCAGGTGCTCTCAGTGACGACGCTAGGCACTCCTGGCGACGCGCAGATGATGGATGATCTTCACCCTGGCGGTGACAAAAAGTATCTGCACCACTACAATTTTCCGCCTTATTCCGTGGGCGAGACTCGGCCAATGCGATCGCCCGGTCGCCGCGAGATTGGCCACGGTGCCCTGGCAGAACGTGCCTTAATGCCCGTGCTACCGCGTCAAGAAGAATTTCCTTACATCATCCGAGTCGTCTCTGAAGTACTCTCTTCCAACGGCTCTACCTCAATGGGTTCCGTCTGCGGATCGACCCTTTCACTGATGGATGCCGGGGTGCCGATTACGCAGCCAGTGAGCGGAGCCGCGATGGGTCTGATTCGCGAAGGCGATGAAATCCGCATTCTCACCGACATTCAAGGCATTGAAGACTTTCTCGGTGACATGGACTTCAAAGTAGCCGGTACCGACAGCGGCATTACCGCGCTGCAAATGGACATGAAAATCACCGGCCTGCCAATGGAAGTGATCAGTGAAGCCATCAACAAAGCGCGTCCGGCTCGGCTGCACATTCTAGAAAAAATGCTAGAAACCATCGACAAGCCTCGCAGCGAAGTCTCCCCTTACGCCCCGCGCCTGCTCACCATGCAGATCAACCCCGACCAAATCGGCATGGTCATTGGCCCAGGCGGCAAGCAAATCAAGGCCATCACCGAAAAAACCACCGCAAAGGTCGATATTCAAGACGATGGCACGGTGACCATTTCAGCCATTGATTCGGACAAGGCCATGCAGGCCAAGAAGATGATCGAAGGCATTACCCACGTCGCCGAAGCAGGCAACGTATACATGGGCAAGGTCACTCGCGTCATTCCGATTGGCGCTTTTGTCGAATTCATGCCCGGTAAAGAAGGCATGGTGCATATTTCTCAGCTCGCTGACTACCGCGTCGAAAAGGTGGAAGACGAAGTGAATGTAGACGACGAAGTGCTGATAAAAGTGCGCGAAATCGACAGCCGTGGCCGGGTTAACCTGACGCGCCTGGGCATTCACCCCGACGAAGCCGAAAAAGCAAAAGCCGCCGCTGGCGTTGAAGACTAAGCCAGTTTGAGGCTAATTACCTCCTGAAAAGCACGATCAAAGACAGGCTGAAAGGTCTGTCTTTTTGCTTTTTGAGCCTAATTTTTTGATCAACCGATGACGCTGCTTTACACTTCTCATTGCTTGACGTCGGTATTTACCTGTACGATCCAAAGTGCTGCGCCTATTTAAGATGAACCTGTGCGAAAAGTTGTAATTGCTGGTAATTGGAAAATGCATAAAACCAAGGCTGAAGCTTTGGCGTTTGTGCAACAGTTGATGCCTCAGCTAGCAGGCGTCCCGGAAGATAGAGAATTAGTGATCTGCGCGCCTTTTACAGCGCTGGGCCTGCTGAGCGATAAGCTGCAAGGCACACCGGTGAAAGTGGGCGCACAAAACATTCACTGGGAAAAATTTGGCGCATATACGGGTGAAATCTCTGGGGCGATGCTCTGTGAGCTTGGCGTTCGCTACGTGGTAGTCGGCCACAGCGAAAGGCGACAGTACTTTGGCGAAACCGACGAAACCGTCAATGCCCGACTCAAAGCCGCACAGCTCGCTGGGCTGACACCGATTTTGTGTGTCGGGGAAACCAAGCAGCAGCGAGATAGCCACGAAACCGAAGCGATCATTATTAGTCAGGTTCAAAAAGCTTTGCTAGGCGTTAATCAATTTAACCTTGTGATTGCTTATGAGCCGATTTGGGCAATTGGCACCGGCGATACCTGTGCGAGTCAGGAAGCGAATCGGGTAATTGGACTCATTCGCTCACAGCTTGATAATCAGCATGTTTCTATTCAATATGGCGGCTCAGTCAAGCCGGACAATATGGATGAAATTATGGCTCAAAGCGAAATTGACGGGGCGTTAGTCGGTGGCGCTAGCTTAGAAGCCGATAGCTTTGCACGGCTAGCGGGTTACGGGGGATGAGTCACTCATGCTCAAACAGCCGATCCCGCAGCCTATTGGTGAACGTCGGGTTGTTTTGCGATCGCTCGATTGGCAAGGGTATATGGCCATTAGGCGATCGCTTAGTGCTAACAGATGAAAATTTAGCAAATTTAGCTGATCTGACAATGCTGACTTCGATGGCAAAAGAGCAAAGAG
>QBMP01000435.1 GCA_003242115.1 Phormidesmis priestleyi | reverse complement strand
TACAATGCCTGTGTAGTAATCAAACGGAGGAATTAAGCTCAGATCCAGCACGATTGCAGGCACGCTCACGCCCCGATGCCTTTCAGTCTCTAACAGCTCAATCAATCCCTTCAACCGTTCTACAATGGCGCTTTGGGCAGACGTTAAATCAAAGGTAGCTAGCTCCGCAAATACCGCATTTGGCGCACCGCGTAAATTCATCAGCCGCAGCGCCAAAGTCTGCAAATCATCTGGCAAACCGAGCCCTTCTAGCGCCACTTGATCCAACGCCGCAATCTGACGGCGCACGGTTTCACGAATACCGTCTGGAAATGCCGACAGCAAAGAATAGGTCAGAGCGGCTTCGCCCAGTACTAGCTTGGCACCGGATAGGCTGACTGCGCTCAAGCAATCTGACAGCAATAGCACCGTCTCGGCATCGGCCATCAGCCCGCTAGAGCCCAACAGCTCAATGCCCGCCTGATGATACTCCTGCTGCCCGCCCTGACTGCCCTGCGCCGAGCGCCGAAACACATTGGCGTTGTAATACAGCCTTTGCGGATAAGTCACTGAAGCCAGCCGAGTGACTGCCGCTCTAGCAATTGAGGCGGTCAGTTCGGGGCGCAACCCAAGCCGCTGATCGCCTGCCTGAGCGAGCTGTAGCTCAATCACCTCTAGCCGCTCAATGGCACCGCCCGCCATCAGCGTATCCATCGTCTCAACGGTGGATGTAATAATGCGATGGTAGCCCCACCGATGAAACACTGCCTCCAAACGGTCTTCGATCCAGCGCTTTTGCACCACATCAAGCGGCAGCAAGTCTCGCCCACCCGTCGGGGGTTGGTATGTTTTCTCGGCTAGGTTTTTGGCCAGCATCTATCGTTTTTTCCCACCAAACAATCCGCTTAAAAGACCACCCTTTTTGGGCTCTCCCTGATTTCCCCCCTGGTTGCCACCTTGCTTTGCACCGGCTTTGGCCGCTTTTGTCGAGACCTTGCTAGCATCTGCGGTCTGTACGCCTAGCTTTGCCTGTACGGTTTGGGCCAAGGCATTGGCAGGATCTAGGGTTAGGGCTTGCTTGGCGTGAATTTTGGCCATCGTCGCCTGCCCAGATTTGAGGTAAAGGCTGGCTAAATGGGCGTGACAAGGGGCACTTTTGGGATGAGAGTTGATCACTTCTCGCAGTTCTAAAATAGCGCGAGAGTAGTCCGCTTGAGCTTCAAATTCTTGGGCGCGGTTTAAATAGCTGTCAACGATGCCGCTTTGAGCGCGAATTTGGGAAGAAATCGCGGCTCTGGTCTTGGCCGCATTCACTTTTTCAGGTGACCCAGAAGGCACGCTAGAAGCAACCCCAGAAGACAGGCTAGAAGTAGCCTGACCGCTTTGCTCCGCGCTTTTCTGAGCCGCGCCGCGCCGCATTAAGTACACCGCATTCAGCTCGCTGAGCTGGTTGATCACAGTTTTTACCTGAGTGAGGTCAGAAAACTGCTCAGCGGCTAGTGCTTGCACCGCTGCTGCGTAGTCAGCTTCGACGTTTTGAGCCTGCATGAGCTGAGTGGCCGCGCTGCCGGTCGTCAATAGCAGGGATAGTAGATCGGGCTTTTCAACTAGCTGCTTTTGCTTGATTTTCAGCAGAATACGATATTCTGCTGCCGCTTTTTCTTGGCTGAGAATTTCGTAGGCCGGATTCACCCATTTAGAAAGCAGCTCACTGGCTAGGCGCTTTTGCTGATCTGAGGCTTCTCTGAGGCTATCGGGGTGAAGCTGACGAGCGATGCCTAAGTAGCGCTTACGAACTTGCTGCGGATTGGCTGCTAGCGAAAAGCCCAGCACTGCGTAGTGGTCAGTCATATCGAGCTTGAATAGCCCTGCATGGATGGTCATAGCTAATCTAAGAGTCCGCGAATCAAAATCTATAAAATTCAGGATGCCCGTAATAGCGCCATAGTTCAGCGCCTGTGACTAAACATGATTAAATTAGAGCCCGTATTGAGCTAGGGATGAACTGTTGCGATCGCTCACCCATTTGCTACTCTCTACTCAATCACTAGGAAAACTGAATGGTCTGCGTACCGCCGTTGGCTTGGCAATTTTTCGATGGCTAGGCAAGGTTGTCGGCAACTTTCTCGACTATTCAGATGCAGGCGCTTCGTTTGTTTTTGGTGAAAATTTCCAAGACTTTTTCTTTGCTTTTTTTTCTTTGCCTTTAAAGGTCTTACCCACGATTATTTTCTTTGCGGCCTTTATCAGTTTGCTGTACCACTAGGGCATTTTGCAGGTGATTGTCAAAGCGGTGGCCTGGGTAATGATGCACACGATGAATAGGTTAAATAATCTACAGCACTTGCCCAGAAATTATCCGTCCAGAGGCTGAGCGGCGCAAATATTGGCCCATGCCCGCTCGCCCTAGCCAAGTTTCGCCATCGACAATGATTTGCCCTCGCAAAAACACTTTTTCTACCTTGCCCTGCACCCGACGGCCTTCAAAAAGAGAATAGTCTACGTTGGAATGATGGGTGCTGGCGCTGAGCATATGCTGTTTATGTGGGTCGAATAGGAC
>QBMP01000434.1 GCA_003242115.1 Phormidesmis priestleyi | reverse complement strand
AAGTCTCAATGTAGCTATTCGCCCAATAGTTAGCAGGCACATCGGTAAAAGTAGATGCTTGTGCTTGGACGGATGTGGCAATGGATACGGCCAATCCAGCGCCAAAGCTAAGGGCTATTACTAGAGACGATTCCAGTCCAAGGTGAGCGTTCATGACAATGAGGCACTCTTGATGTGCTGATCGATAACATGAGCTTATCCTAACGGCTTTGCCTATGTCATCTTTGGCTACCGCCATAAAGCGGGACAAAAATGTAGGAAAAGCCCTGCGATAAATCGCTAGGGCAGGTACTGTATCCTCAAATGCAATCCCAAGGATACGATGATCAATATACGGCAACGCCGCCAGTAGGTCTCAGTTGGTCTCTCTCATCCAGGACATCAAACAGTTCGCGCGATTGCGGCAGAAACGCGAATTCCTAAAAGTAGCGTCCATCGCCATCTAACCGCCATTAGGCAGCGCGACCAATTTCCAGAATCTTCGCTGTGGGCATCTCCTACTGGAGAGCAATGGTTGCAGCGGCTTGTGGTCGCTGCTATCTACGTGTTTGGAATCAAGCGAGGGGTCGGTGCAGAGAGTCTGTGTGAGTTTTTTCATAAACTTCATTTAGAGACCCATATTGGCATATCGGTCTCGTCGCTACGGAAAATTCAAAGGCTACTCGAAGGGGAAATTTTAACCTATCAAAAGGGTCAGCACGAGCGTTTAAGCCAAGCCTGTACGGATTTACCGAAGATGTGTGTAGGCGTTGGTGAGACGTGGCTTGAACAAACTGTATTGGTGATGATGGCGTTGAGTTCGGGCTATCTCCTAGTGGAAGAAATCACCGACAGTCATCGCTATATTACTTGGCAACAGTCGATTCAGCCCGTATTGAAGCAATGGCAGGGTCAGATCAATACTGTGTCAATGACCGGGCAAAAGCTCTGATCAAGCTAGCCTTAAACGACCTCGGATGTCCCAGCATCGCTGACTTGTTTCATGCCATGTGCAAGTTAACCCAGGGCTTAGGACGCGAACTGGAAAATCGCTTGGCAAAGCGGCAACGTCGCCTGCGAGATTTGAAGGCGCAGACCGCTCCATCAGCCCTTGAGATTCAGACACTTCAGGTTGAAGTCGATAACCTGCACGCGGCCCAGGCTGATTTTCGTCAGCACCTGATACAGATCAGCTTAGGACTGCATCCGTTTGAGGTTGAAGCCCAGTCTGCTCAAACCGCTCAACAGGTCTCTCTCAAGCTTGAGCAACGGGTCACGAAGCTCAAGCAGTTCCAGAAAGCCCGTCAACTCAAAGATGCCGCTGGCAGTATCGACAAGTTCAATCGACAAATTGACGACCTCTCAGCCATTGTCAATTTGTGGTGGCAGTGGGTTCATCAATCTCTAACGGTACAAACTCTCCCTGAATCACTGATAGTTTGGCTGACGACCGTCTTACTACCGCTATGTTATTGGCATACTCAAGTACAACGAACAGATAAGTCCGCGCTCAATGGCAAATGAGATGGTGACTAAATTTCAGCGCACCACGGCGGCAGTGGAGGGGCGCAACGGCTATCTCACTCAGATACATCACAGTCGTCGGGGACTATCACCTCATCGATTAAATGTCATGACTGCGATCCATAATTTTGACCTTCAACGCGCTGATGGTTCGACAGCCGCTGAACGGCTCTTCAAACAAGCCCATCCAGATTTGTTTCAGACTGTCTTGGCACTCATGCCTGATCTTCCCTTACCCCGGCGGCGAGCAAAGTCCTCAATCTCTCCAATCTTGACTAAGCCTGGTGTCCCGGCTTAAATTGGTAGCCTTTCTGCTTATTTCCTGGCGTCCAGTTCTCGGCGCACTCAAGCGCTGGCCGCAGAGTGTCCTAAGCCATTCGCTAGTCACTCAGCTATGGCTAATTCGAGTAAGTGAGTGGGTTACTCGCTGGGTCAACAGGTAATCGAGTATACGGTCATGCCGCTAGCTAGCTGCTATTAGACTGTCCATCCTGACAGTCAGCCTATCGACGGCGACAGCGTTTTGCGCGATCGCTGCTGTGTTTTGCTTGGCTAGCCTATAGTAAGAACTCACCAGCGCTGCTCAGCACAACTTCAAGCCTGTCTAAGCTATTGAGCCGAGCATCTGTCATGAGCTAGCCTCATTTTCTTTAATCACCAACAAATCCATAATACTCACCTCTTTCTTTGACCAAGAAGCGGCCAAACGAGCTAATTTCACAGCGTTGGCGAAGTGACCTCTATCAAGGCGACCATCCAAAGCGAGTCGCAAGGTATTTCTACCTACTTCACTTTCGGTTCCCCTCACCTCTTCGTATACCGAGTTGACGGTTCGAGGGTCTCCCAAATCGTCTTTAGGCCAGAAGGCGGATATATCAAGGAAAACTTTCACTTCGTCAGGTTTTAAGAGGAATGTCTTTATGAATTGTCCTTCAAAAGCTTGACTTTTTGCGATTTTGGCATTCAATATACTGGCACTCCAGAACACTGAACTTCAGAAGTCTGAAAATCAAACGTTGACAGTTGACTTTCAACTTGCTAAAAA
>QBMP01000433.1 GCA_003242115.1 Phormidesmis priestleyi | reverse complement strand
ATATCTAGATCGCTCATTTCGCAAAAAACTCTTGACTACACAAAACAGACACTACACTTCCTGCATTGACGGAAACTAAAAAGACCTCAGTTAGAGATTAGAGTGAGGGACTTTCCGCCGCCTAATTTAAATCATCTGTTTGGATTGTCATGCTGCGTTTGTAGATAATAGAGCAGCAGTAGTAATTCATCATTACTTAACTGGTACCGGCGTTTGCCCTCGAACCGGCTGGCAATGAACTCGTTGATTTCCGCCAACGTCCAGTTTAAGCCGCGCACCTGTGCTTGAATCCCTTGAATGACCTCATCTTGCTCTGCGTCAATGCCAGAACTCAGCCCAGATATCGAATGCGTTAAGCTTGACTGAGAATTAGGTCGAGGCACTGGCGGCACTAGCCGCAAAATGGGCCGCTCTACCTGTGGAAAACTTAGCTGTTCCCCCCGTACCCCCCTCGGAAAAGATTCTTTAGATTCTTTTTTGAAAGAGGCTTCACGCGGGGCGGGCTTACACTTCATCACTCCTTCCTTGGTCTGTAATTCCCTGTTATACAACGGGTCTGGCTGTTTCCTATAGGCGGCTGGCAACGGCTCAATTGGCGCTGTATCGACCGCAGCATCAGGAATTACACACCTTTTTTCGGCTTCTTGATATGCGGGGTGCCATAGTCCTTTGTGCCGGTACAGCGTCCCTAGACTCGTACCGGCTAGTTCCGATATTGCCTGCGCTCTCGCCGTGATGGTTTCGGGTAGGCGATCGCCCTCTTCTAAAATCGAAATCGCTGCCTCGATTTCTTCCTGTGCCGTCTTCGAGCGCCGCTGATTGAATGGCACGATGTCGTTGGCAGGCCGCGTCTTGGCATGGGTGCCTAGCGGCCAGTAATACTTTTCAACTGCTTTGGCCCAGCTCCGCGCTCGCAGTTCTATCTGATGCTGATGGGCGCACCATTGGCCGTAGCCGGGGGCAGTGGTCGCGGTTTCCATGATGTATTTAATCAGCGCGTCACCGCTTAGCTCTTTGAACACTACGCCGTAGCAGCCGATTTGCTTTAGCAGATGGTTCGTCTGATGGGCTCCTGTCCACCCTTCGGCAATCACGATTTCTAAGTCCTGTCGCCATGCGTCTACGTTGTTCAGGCGGCGGCGAGGCTTTTTCAGCCGGTTTTGCCGTGCGATCTCCAAGGCGCTGCTAAGGCTGGTCATGTCTTGGCCAATAGCGGCGATGTCCCATACCCGAAATAGATCGCCTAACTGATTGCTGATTGCTTGCAGATCATCGTCTAATAGCCAGGAGCCAGTATCTGGCTGGAGCGGCAGGCGGTGGCCGTTGTAGAGGATCTTCGTGACCACGCCATAGCTTTTATCGTTCGGAAATATCTCTAGTTGGCCTGCTTTGACTTCAAAGCCTTGCGTCTGCAAGCAGAACTTGACGCCAACTGCCAGATTGAACGTATTAACTGCTCCGTTCAGCGGGAAATACAGGTGCAGGCCATCGCTCCAGCTTGAGCGCACCAGCACCGTCCGGGTAATGCCGATGGTTTCTAGCGCTATCTGGATTTTGGCGATCGCTTCTGGATTTTGCTTTGGATGGTACTGACTCTCTACGTCGATATCCAGCAGGCCATATTCGGTCGTGTGATCAAACCGCACGCCGACTATTTCGCTTGGGTCGGCCCAGCGGTAGTAGAGCACCCGGCTTTTCATCGGGTAGCGGCTTTCGGTCTTCCACTCTGGCTTTGGCTTTAGATACTCCGTCTGCCACTCCAGTTCCTTCTGCTCCGGTTGGTTCGGGTCTGGCACGGGCGCATAGATGAAGTCCCAGCGGTTCCTTAGGAAGGTGCGGCTAAGCCACTGAGCTAAAGGATCTGAGGGCAGTAAGTCGTCATTGCGTATAGCGATCATAGTTCTATCTCTCTAGTGGTGAGTGAGAGACAGGCCGCTGTAATCTACATAACGAAAATCGCGATCGCAATTCTTGCAACTATGACGTATTAGCTGCTATTATGTTGACAGCACAAAGGGTCACTCAGAAAAACGCCTGCCACAGCATTTAGAGTCCCGCCTATCCCGATTAATTAGAAAGCCCTGGTTGTTAGTGCAACTGGGGTTTTCGCTTGTTTATAAAGGAATTACTTCGATATCGTTCTCCTCACATCATCTCGGTGCAGGTGTATTGTATAGTAAAAGCGCAATATTTTTTCATGCGCATACGCAGTTATGAAACTTAGCAAGGCATTCACAGACACAGTATCTAAATTTGATCTGACAGGAGTCGTCCTGGCAGGCGCTGCTGATGTATCTGTAAGTCTCATATCACGATTCCGTGGAGGCAAACCCATCAGAACCGACGGGCTTGAGAAAATATTGGAATCGTTAGATGATCAAGCTTTCGGCTATCTGCTTGAACAGATAGCTTCTAGTCGAGGATTTCATGTAGTGCTACAAGAACCACCGACTATATCTGAGCTTGTACAGGATCTCGATCCTGACGAAACGGCTGCGCTACTATTCGCGCTTGCCGAAAAGGTTAGGCAAGAGGGAAAACCCAAGTCAGAGCCCAAAGTATTAGCTG
>QBMP01000432.1 GCA_003242115.1 Phormidesmis priestleyi | reverse complement strand
GAGACTGCGTTCGCTTAGCATTGTCACACTGTATTTGTCAATGCGTAACTCCTAGAGCTATTGCCGTTAGAGGTAATGGCAGGGGTTGGTAGAGCATAGGCTGGCTTTTGTGAGAGGGCCGCAACGGCTGAAACCACTGCTGAAACCACTGCTGGAAAAACTGTTGCACAGGCGAGGGCCTGCTTGAAAGAGTTACCGCTCATATGGTGAGTTTTTTAGGAGTATTTGGCAAAGGAGTGTTATCTGAAAGCTACTTTGAAAGTAGTTTCTAAGATATACAAGCAGCTCTGCTCACTTGTCCGATATTTCTCTGCTTTTGTTCATAACTTTAAGAGCCCTTCGCCCACTGTTTATACAGATTTACTTAACATCAGTTCGGGATCAGAGAAGCGCAAGAAAAGAAGGACTTCCAGGCATTGTGAGTGATCGCCGCTTTGTCGAACCGACGACCGCAAACCCGTGATGGATTTGCTCAGCATCCTCAGCGGTAAAGTTTTTGCTGATAGAGGTTACGTCTCGAAGAAGCTGGCCAAACAACTGCTTGAAGCGTTCAATATTGAGTTTTTTGCCAAACCTCGGCGCAACCTGAAGAACAATCTGATGCGCCTGACGGACAAGCTGCTTACACGCCAGCGTTCTATCGTTGAAATGGTCATCGACCAGCTCAAGAACATTTCGCAGATAGAGCATTCTCGGCACCGCAGCCCGGTCAATTGTTGGGTCAACATCATCTGTGGCCTAATTGCCTATTGTCATCAACCGAAAAAGCCTGGACTTCATCCAGAATGGGCGTTGCTGACTACTGCTTAACCCGAACTGACGTTAATCAAGTCTAAAACTGTCGCCGTTCAAACACGGTGACCGTCACCGTCAGCAGCAGCGCCGTATAGATCAGTCCATAGACCGCATTTTCCAACAGCCCGCCGCCGCTAGGAGGAGCCACAAAGCCATTGGCAATCTCGTTTTTGAGATTCAGGCGCTCTAAATCGGGCAGCACCAAAAACAGCCCTTCGGCGATTCGGCGAAAGCTCTCGCTTTCAGCAATTCTATCGAGTTCTAAAATATTGCGAGTTTCGTGGCCCACTGCAAAAATGGCTAAAGTCATCAAAGTCGCGAGCACTGTACTGGTAATCACGCCAAACATCATCGCCGCCGCAATCAGCAGCACCATTTCTAAAAACATAAAGAGCACCGCCAACAGCATCAAATTGAGCTGAAAGGGAACGCCGCTAATCGCTAGAAAGCTCAGCATAACGGTGATCAAAGCGGTAATTAGCACCGCCATCACTAGGCTCAACCCTAAATGCTTACCTAAAACAAATTCCAAGCGGCTGACCGGCTTGGAAATCAGCACTAGCACCGTCTTTTTCTCAATTTCTTTGTTGATTAGCCCCGTGCCGACAAAAACCACCACAAACAAGCACAGCAAGTTAATCGCCGCTAGGCCGGTGTCGATAATGAGCTTATTTTCAGTTCCGGCGGCGACTTCCGGCAATAGGGCGATCGCCATCACCATAATGATGCCAAACACACCTACAATATAGAGAATGCGATCGCGCACCACCTCTAAAAACACATTGCGCGCAATCGTCCAAATCCGAGAAAACCCTGCTGCTGCCAAATCCATACGCTGCTCCTAATCGCTAATCTCTAACTGTTTAATAGATTATTTGAATAAATGGCTTTTGAGCGGCCATCTCTAAACACCAGCCTTAATCCACTGCAATTCGGGATTATTATCGCCGCAGTCTACGTTTGTCAGCTGAGATGTCTGCGGCGGCTTTTTCTCAGCAGACTGGCCGCCGGTAGAACCGTCATCCGGGCTCCTCGCAGGCACCGCCGCCGTTCCGCCAACCGGCACTGAGCGTACCCTATCTTCCGGCGTAATGTTACAGGCGCGCTCTACAAAAAAGCCCGCATCGTGACTCACCGGCCCTTGCCAAATAGCTCGCAGCGTTAGCTGGTAGCCCTGACCTGAGCGCCTCGGCTCCAGTACACTCATGCGCCAAAAGGCCTCTTCATCAGGGGCTGACAGCCCATTTAAGGCACGCTGCGAGATCACTTGCAGCCGGTCTTGCCGGGTATACAGCCAGCGCTCCGTTTGATACCAGGGCTGATCGACTAAATCGCCTTGAATGGCATCGACCATTTTATTTAAAAGAGCCGCTCCTTGAAAATCTTGAGGGTAATTTTGCGCCTCCTCTTGTCGCGCCTCGGCCTTAAAGTCGTACACAAAAGCGCTGTGGTTAAAGTCACTTACCAGCAAGCTAGGGTAGTTACTCACCCAGTCTTGCACCCGGAAGTTAAATAAAATCCAGCAGCTCAGCAGCAGGTTGATGAGCGCTGTCATAATCAGCACCTGCTGCTGTTCGCGCTTGGGCACTTTGAAATTTAAATCCCACTGGACAAACGAAGGTAGTGCCTTAATCGCAGTTGAGATCATCGGCCAAGTCGATAGCGCCCAGCGAAATCGGTTATCTGTCGAGGGCTGAAATAAAAACAAGCACAGCACAGCGCCGACAATCCAAGGCCCAACAGAATAGTCATTAACCTTAATCGGCTTGTCTGTTA
>QBMP01000431.1:1908-2586 GCA_003242115.1 Phormidesmis priestleyi | reverse complement strand
CACATACGGAACTGCCCGCGTCACTGCCCAAGATCCGTTCACTGGCGTGAGTAGCAGCAGCGCCACAATTTGCAAGGCAATGCCGCCATACAGAGTCAGCTTGACGCCAAAACGAGCCCCAATCCAGCCGCCAAACAGATTGGTCACAATGCCAAAGATTTCATAAAACAAAAACAGCATGGCCACTTCTAACGGCGTATAGCCCAGCGTGTGAAAGTACAGCAGCACCAGCATTCGCAGCGCCCCATCGGTAATCGTAAAGCCCCAATAGGCCAGCGTGACGAGGGCATAATTGCGAATTCTAGCTCGATCAAAGTTGGGTGAAGCGTCCATGTTGCTGAGGATTCCTCGAAGTGGGTTGAACAGGTGCGGTTAAATAGTTGAGGTTAAAGCGTTGTTATCAGAGCGTTATTGGGGGAGCGATCGCGCCACTTTTCGCGCCAATTCTGCCATCCGATTGGCATATCCCCACTCGTTGTCATACCAAGCCAGCACCTTCACCTGAGTCCCATTCACCACCCGCGTCGAGAGCGCATCAATAATGGCTGAGCGCGGATCGTCTTTATAATCAACCGAAACCAACGGCCTGTCTTCATAGCCCAAAATACCGCTGAGTTCTTTCTCTGCTGCGGTCTTGAACAAATCATTAACGGCTTCAACCGTCGTCGGCGCACTGAC
>QBMP01000431.1:0-1898 GCA_003242115.1 Phormidesmis priestleyi | reverse complement strand
TTCAAACACACAGTCAGTCAGCGACGCATTCAGCAAAGGCACTCGCACCGCCAAGCCATCAAGCTTGCCAGCCAGTTCTGGAAAAATCGCCGTAATCGCCGTTGCAGAACCCGTTGTTGTCGGAATTAACGACAAGCTATTCGCCCGCGCTCGGCGCAAATCTTTGTGCGGCGCATCGACAATGGTTTGCGTATTGGTAATACCGTGAATTGTGGTGATCATGCCATGCCGAATGCCTAGCCCCTCATGCATAACCTTCACCACCGGGGCCAAACAGTTCGTCGTGCAAGAAGCCGCCGTGAGCAAATGATGTTGATCCGGGCGATACAAATGGTCATTGACCCCCATCACAACATTGAGCGCACCTTGCTTGACGGGCGCGGCCACAATCACTTTTTTGACCCCGCGC
Organism: Phormidesmis priestleyi; assembly: GCA_003242115.1. Classification (GTDB taxonomy): domain Bacteria; phylum Cyanobacteriota; class Cyanobacteriia; order Phormidesmidales; family Phormidesmidaceae; genus Phormidesmis; species Phormidesmis priestleyi_A. The sequence goes on along the minus strand of QBMP01000431.1, from coordinate 1,489 downwards.
TGGAAATAAGGCGCTAGCAATTCAGGCGTCCGAAACTTCCCTGAGCACTCCAACACCAGATCAATACCCAGATCATCCCAAGGCATTTCTGCCGGTGTTTTGTACTCACTGAAGCTCAGCGGCTGCTGATCGATTGAAAATTGCTGATCGCTGATTGCCTCCACGTTCGGCTGCCAGCGGCCATGCACCGAATCAAACGTCAGCAAATGCGCCGCTGCCACCGATCCGCCCTCAACCTCATTCACATGCACAAACGCTAGCTCCGGCCAGCCCCAAGCCGCCCGCAGCACCAGCCGCCCAATTCGGCCAAACCCATTAATCGCAACTCGTACCACTTTCGCTACGTGACCCCAGTATGGACTGCGATCTCATTATTTCAAATTTAATTGAAATGTCAAGCGAGAAGGCCGCGATTATCGTAAGTTTAATTCAATAAAAATTAGTTTTAGCCTATTCAGAGCAAGTCCGAGCCGGTAAAATTGGGCTAAAGCGGCGAAATTCTGCAAGGTACTGCTCTAGTGTCATAAACTGCTGCAAGTTGAGCCGATAGTAAATCCACCGCCCTTCATGTCTCCCTTCAATCAAGCCAGCCTCTCGCAGCGCTTTGAGATGAAAGGAAAGCTTAGACTGGGTAATGCCTAGTCGCTCAGCGATATCGCAAGCGCAGAGTTCCTGATCGCGTAGCAGTTCAATCACCTGCACCCGATAGCCGTCAGCCAATGCCTGAAAGAGCGGTAAAATAGCAGGCTGAGTAGCCGTTTTCATGTTCATTTACCCAATCTACTGGAAATGCCAGTTTAACTGAAAGGCCCGTTGTGTTTCAAAGAAAATGCGCTACCCATCACACCTCCCATAAACCTCGGAACCCTCGTGCAAGCTGTTTCTATTAAAATTACTAGGCTCTGCGCCGCTGCCAAATTGCCCCAATATGCCCATGCCGACGATGCCGGAATGGACTTATACGCGCTAGCATCTCAGACGATTAACCCGGGCGAAACGGCGCTGATTGGGACGGGATTAGCGCTAGCCCTGCCGCCCCACACCGAAGCCCAAATCCGCCCTCGCAGCGGCCTCGCCCTCAACCATGCGATCACCGTTTTAAACGCTCCCGGCACCATTGATGCAGGCTATCGCGGAGAGCTAGGCGTGATCCTGATAAATCATGGCAAACAGGCTTTTGAGGTGCTGGCCGGGATGAAAATTGCCCAAATGGTAATCGCCCCCGTAATTCGCGCCGAGATTGAGGAAGTAGGCACGCTGCCTGAGTCAAATCGAGGCAGCGGCGGCTTTGGCTCCACTGGGCTGTGACGACTGGATCAATTGAATGATGGCGGCTAAACTGCGCAAACCTATTTAAACCTGAGTAGTCGCAAACCATTCAAAGTGACGAGCAACGTTGAGCCTTCGTGCCCTAGTACGCCAGCAGGCAGCGTCAGCTCACCCCAAAAATTAGCGACTAGCAGCACCGCCACCGAGGTCAGCGCTAGGG
>QBMP01000430.1 GCA_003242115.1 Phormidesmis priestleyi | reverse complement strand
GTGATGCGCACTTTGCAGGTGCCGCTGTAGCTTTTATTGGGAATATCAAAGGCTAGATCAAGCGCAATATGGTCTACTCGGCCAGGGCGATCAGGGTTGTAATGAGGATACGCGCCGGGCAGCTCAAAGGGTTTCCGGCTGGGCTGATCGAACAGGGATAAGTAGGTGTTAGCCATAGGAATTAGTCGGGAGAATTGGCAGGGGACTTGGCAAGAGAATTAGCAGGAAAATTGGCCGCTAACAGCTATCAAAGCAGACGGTTACGTTTAGAGTACAGCAATTACAAATTTGGTTAGCGCTCTCAGCGCCTGATCACCCTAAAATAGCGGTAGCAAAGAGGAACCCTTGCAGTGCAAAGAACTAGACTCAATACGCTGTTCAATCAAATTGTCTTGCGGTTTAGGCAGTGGGCCTTTAACCCTTGGCGACGGCTGTCGGTGATTTTGATCAGCTTACTGTTTGGCAATTTTTTTGCGGTGGCAATTTCAGCGACAGCAGGGCAGACAGCTACGCTAGATGTGACCGTATCGGCTATTTTGGTGCTGGGCATGGAGGTGATTAGCTGGCTGTACTATCGCTTTACGCCTCGGCGGCAGCAGGCGGCTTTAGCCAATCAGCGGCTGGTGCCTTTGATTGGGCTAGATGGTGTGGTGCCAGCGGGTACGGACGTAGGATCAGGTTTAGGAGGGTCAAATTTAGGGCCAGTGCGATCGCGCTCCACTTTCATCGAATCCCTAAATGCCTTCAAGCTTGGCGCGGTCTACGGCTTTTTTGTCGAGGCTTTCAAGCTCGGCAGCTAATGGGTTCTGCCGTCTTAGATGGCTGCCAATAGTGTCAGCAGATAGCGCGATCGCGCCTCAATCGCCACCCAATCTGCTTTAGCCACTTCATCTGGCGGAAACAGCGCCGTCGAAAGCCCGACTGCCACGGCTCCGGCCTTAATTAGCTCAGGTGCACTTTCACAGCTCACGCCACCTGTCGGCACCAATGGAATCGATTTGAGCGGGCCCAGGATGCTGCGAATGTAAGCGCCATTGCCTAATGACGAGATCGGGAATACCTTTACACTCGCAGCGCCAGCTTGCCAAGCGGTGACGATTTCAGTTGGGGTCATGGCTCCGGCAATCATTGGGATTTGGTGCGATCGCGCCAAGTCAATCAGCCCGCCATCCGTATGCGGCGTAAAGCAAAACTGTGCTTGAGCAGCGATAGATTCGAGCAAATCTGCCTCACTCAAAATTGTGCCAACGCCCACCACGCAGTCAGGCACAGCCGCTCGAATCTCAGCCATCATCTCAGCCGGATCAGCATTGTGATTCCAGGCCACTTCAATCAGGCAAAAACCGCCTGCTGCTGCGGCTTTTGCCATTGACACGCCCGTTTTTACGGTTTGAGCGCGAATGATCGCGATCGCCGGGTAGCGCCCTAGCAACTTCAGCCAGAGGGATCGAATCGTTTCAATTTGCCGATCTTTAGCCCCCTGATCGCCGACAGCCACCCGCTCATTAACCGCCATCGTCTCTGACTGCCTATGCCAGTCGCTTGCGTAAAGACTCCGACCGTCGCTTTGCCGTCTCATTATTCGGCTCAGTTGCCAGAGACTTTTCATACGCCTCCAGCGCCTGCGGCATCAGCTGCTTACGCTCATACGAATGCGCCAAATTATTCAAAGCCGTCACATAGCCAGGGCTAATTTTCAGCGCCTCGTTGTACTGACGAATGGCCAGATCAAACTGATCTTGGGCAAAATACGAATAGCCCAGCGCATTGTGCACCAGCACTGCATTCTCCGACTCTTCATCAGACAGCTCTTTAAGCGCTTTTTTTAAATACACTGTCGCCTGGGCATACAGCTTTTTATCCAGCAAGATGCTGCCCAATTCGTAGTACTCCACAGCACTACCTTTCTCCGTCGTCAGCTTGCCCTGCAAATCGGACAGTGTGGTTTCGACGCGGCGAGTCACCCACACCTGCCGAATCACAAAAAAAGTCGCTACGCTCAGGAGCGCTAGCAAAATGCCTAAGTAAACAACCAGGTAGTTGCCATTTTCCATAGTACGCGGGTTAAAAACTCTATTTTTCTACGATGGCCTTATTTTATAGCACCCCATTCAGCCTTTGAGAAATCGCTCACAAAACGCAGCATGATTTTGGATAGGCTTTTGCCTCATCCTGCGGGAGTCCTTTTCAAATCGCCAAACCTCAAATCGCAATATAAGCCATCACCACGTCATTGAGCTGATTTTGCTGACGAAATCGCGTCAGGGCACTGTCTAAAGCAGGCGGTGAACCATTTAGTATGACCACACGCTCTGTACTGGTTTGGACAATGGTTTCGATGGCGTAGCTGTCATCGTCATTCAGGTTTTTGGGGCCAAGGCTGAGCTTTGCAATCGCGATCGCTCTAAGCCGCTGGTCATCGTAGGCATAGGCATCGACTCGAAACACATCCGGCAATCGCTCCAGCGCCCGATACAGCAAAGATTGCTTTTGCGCAGTAGCGCGAAAATTGATAATCAGCCGTCCGTTTTCAATCGTGGTAGAGCCAATGCCGCTGCCCAAAATACCCTCAATAGAAACCCCGCGA
>QBMP01000042.1:12624-19271 GCA_003242115.1 Phormidesmis priestleyi | reverse complement strand
TTTCTCTTCGACGGGAATCTCTGAAGTCTATGCCCTAGCTGCGCTTTTGTCACTAGGCACCAATTCTAGATCTAGCTGCTTTCTTTACAAGTTAGTTGAGCTATGCTTTGGTGCGTCAGTTGCCTTTTGGTCAGCATTGTTCTATGCAATTTTGCCCCTCAGCGTGTTCTACAGCCGAACCATACAGCCAGAATCGCTAGTCATCATGAGCAGCATAGGTGGGCTGTATTTTTTCAAACGATGGCTCCGTAACGATTATAAAAAAATGGATTTATTGATTTCGTGGGGGTTTGTTGCGATCGCCACTCTCCTCAAAGTCCTCCCCATTGTTTACCTGGGTCTCCCTCTGCTCTTCCTAGCCGCCCTCCAATTTCGCTACAAGCTATTCCTCCGGTGGGATCTATGGCTCTACGCGCTAGGCATTCTCGGCGTCACCGCAGCTTGGTACATCCACGCTCACAACATTTTTTTAGACACGGGGCTAACCTTTGGTTTTTGGTCAGGCGATACCGACCGCTATAGCTGGGCGTCGCTGCTGACGTTTCAATACTGGCAAGACATTCTCTTTCGAGTTATGGTGAGACATTTTGCCGCATTAGGGTTTTTTATTGCCTTAGTTGGCCTCACCTTTTACCGCCAAAAAGCGGAGGACTGGATGTGGGAAGTTGGTCTGTTCGGCAGCCTTTTAGCGGGCGCGCTGGCACCGACCTCTAGCTACGTGCACGAGTATTATCAGCTCCCGGTGATGTTTTTTGGCGTGGTATTCATCGGTAAGGTGTGCGCTAGGGTGTTTGATTCGCGTCGGGCTCAAACCTATACTGCTAAAGTTAAACGCTGGCATCGCCCTGCTTTAACAACGGCGCTTGTTGTAACGTTGTTGACGGGTTCTGCTATTTACACGATTGACTATATGCTGCCTGAAAATCCGGCTAGTTCTGCTGTTTATCTTCTGGCTGAGCTGGTGAACAAATATACGCCGCCAAATGCTAAAGTGCTGACCACGACAGGGGGCGATCCAACGCTGCTGTATTTGTCTCATCGAAAGGGCTGGATGATTTCGCCGGAGGAGGTTTCGCCAGAGCGGTTGAGCGCGGCTGTGGGGGATGGTGCAGACTTTTTGGTGGGGAGCTATGAGATTGTTCAAAGCTATGCTGATTTTACCGATGAGAGCCAGAAGGAGAATATTCGTGAATTGTTGGAGGATAGGCCGTCTCCTCTTGTGAATAATGAAATCTCTTTTATTGCGCCGCTGTAGTAGATGCGTTGTGATTGGCTGCGATGGTGGGCAGATTTTATTTTTGGCTTTATTTTTTATTTTTTAGCTGCCCACTCTACCTATCTAACCGCTTTTTTTGTACAAAAAATTACTGCTTCTAAACTCGCTCATCCTCACGAAACGCACAGGCAGGCTATCCTTGGGGCTTGTAAATTGATAAACTCATGACTCTGAAAGACCTTAACTGCCTAGCCTGAGGGACTATAAGGCCGAACCATAAGGAAGGTTTATTTTTCCCAGATCCTAAGGCTTCAGGATCTGGGAGAGAAAGTTGCTTTGTTGACTTGCGATTTTCCTGCACAGAGGCTTCGCCAACGCAATATCGAAGTGAATCCCAAAGGCTAGTCATTCAAAGGTGTTTTGAGTCCGAGATGGGCTTCAAAAGGTTTAAAATCTTTATCAGCATGTAGCAGCGGCAAGCTTTTTTCGATACAGAAAGTTGCAATAATCACGTCGGCAGTTTTGCAGATAGTAATTCCTTTTTTACGGAGGGATCGGTAGTTTTGGGCGACTTTCAGGGCCATCTCACGATCTAACAGGTTGAATATCTGCAAAGACAGCAGTAGCTGTTGGGCAATTTCATAGTCTTTGTCTTGCCTGAACCCTTGCAGCACTTCAACCAAAATCAAGTCTCCAATAGCAATTGGAACGGTGCCAAGCAATTTGTCCAACAAGTCAGTTTCTGATGTCTCTACACCGTTGAAGTAGCTGATCCAAACACTAGAATCTACCAGGATCACTGGTCGCCTCGTAGCTCATTTAAATCACCTTCCCATTTGAGCTGACCTCGAAACTGTCGAATATTTTTTTGCCGCCGCAGTTCAACTAAGGTTTTCAAGGCTAGCTCTACGGCCTCACGCTTGGTTTTAAGCCCTGTAAGTGCTAGAGCTTCGGCTATTAGAGAGTCATCAATGACGATATTGGTTCGCATAGGTATTTGTTCGTATAGGTGAGTCGGCAATGTGTATGATATGAAAATATTGTACACCTGTGCCGATGGGAAAGCGCTACTGTGAAAATTGATGATAAGCAGACAAACTGAGCGCCGTTAACGTCCATCTGAGGAACCGGAATTTGCGCCAAAGATATACTAAAGAGCAGATAAGCTCTCTGTAGATTTAAGAAGATTTAAGAGCGATTGAGAAAAGGATTAAGCAAAATACGGTGGTCGAGAAACCTGTGGTCGAGAAAGCAGATATTTATGATGTTGTCATTGTGGGTGGTGGTGTTTGTGGGACGGCTTTGCTGTACAGCCTGAGTCACTACACCAATGTAGGAAAGATTGCGCTGATTGAGAAAAACGCTGAGGTGGCGCTGGTTAACTCAAAGCAGACAAGCAATAGTCAGACGCTGCATTTTGGTGACATAGAAACGAACTACAGCTTAGAGAAGGCCACGAAGGTGAATCGGGCAGCTTCGATGGTGAAACGCTATCTGCTCAAGCATGATCCCCAGCAGGAAAGCTATCGGCTTTATCACAAGATGGTGCTCGGCGTAGGTGCGGAAGAGATTGCTTTTTTAAAGGATCGGTATGAAGACTTTAAAGCGCTGTTTCCTGATTTAACGGTGATTGGGAGAGAAGAGATTGCGGCGATAGAGCCGCATGTGGTGGAGGGGCGATCGCCCCATGAAGAAATTATTGCCCTCTCTACACCAGACGGCTACACCATCGACTACCAAAAGCTATCTCAATCATTTGTGGCGCGCTCCATCAAGCAGTCAATTAAAGCGCCTGACACCGCGATTGATTTGATGATGAGTACCAAAGTCAGCGCCATTGAAGAAAAAGGCGATCATTACGTGATCACCGCCAACGGTCAGCAGCTACTGAGCAAAACGATCGCGGTGACTAGCGGCGCTCACAGCCTGCTCTTTGCCAAATCGCTCGGCTACGGAGAAGACTATGCGCTGTTGAGTGCGGCAGGCAGCTTTTACTTTGCGCCTGCGCTGCTCAAAGGCAAAGTGTACATGGTACAGATGGCCAAGCTGCCGTTTGCGGCGATTCACGGCGACCCGGAAGTGCACGATGCTAGCCAAACCCGCTTTGGCCCCACGGCAAAAGTGCTGCCAATGCTAGAGCGGCACCGCTACGGCACGATTATTGAATACTTCAAAACGGCGGGGCTGAGCTGGGATGCGCTGATGAGCTTTGCCGCTATTCTCAGCGACTGGACGATTTTGTGGTACATGATTGTCAACTTTGTTTATGACTTTCCCATTATTGGCAAGCTTTTATTTGTCGGCAAAGTGCGCAAAATTATTCCGGCAATTAAAGCCCGCGACCTCACCTTTGCTAAAGGCTATGGCGGCATTCGACCCCAGATAGTCAACTTAAGAAATCGCAAGCTGGAGATGGGCGAGGCAAAAATTTTGGGCCGCAATATTTTGTTTAATATCACGCCTTCACCGGGCGCTTCAACCTGCTTAAAAACGGCTGAAGATGATGCCAAGCGGCTAGTAGGGTTCTTGGGGCCAGATTACTGGTTTGATCAGCAAAAGTTTTCGCAGGATTTGGGCTAGGTCTCAGGAAGTTTTGGCAAGATTTTGACAAGATTTTGGTAGGATACACGAGCCTTCTCGCCAGCGCATCGACCCAAAAATCGACCCAGAAACCGACTAGAGAACGGCTGGACAGAAAACCTAGCCAGAGCACCTACTGGAGCACTCGTATGTTTGATGCTACGTTTAAACGCCTAACGCTGAGCAACTTTGCCTTTGATCAATGGCGAGAAGCGAGCTTTTTGCACCGGCTGCTGTCACCGCTGCGCAGTTGGCGGCAGGGTAGCTGGCTGCTGGCTTGGGGGGATGGCATTGCCTGGGTATTTGTGGCGGTTATGATCGCGCTGGCTCCTTATGTTTCGACGGCGATGATTGGCTGGCTGCTGGCGGCGGCGGCGGGGCTGTGGATTTTGCTGACGGTGAGCGATCGCGCTGAAGGCTGGCTCACCCCTTTACACATCGTCGTCGTTGCCTACTGGGGCGCAATGGTGCTGGCAACGGCGCTTTCGCCCGTAAAGATGGCGGCGCTCTCAGGGCTGATTAAGCTGACGCTGAACATCATGCTGTTCATGCTCTCAGCGAGAATCTTACGAATTAAAGAGCTGCGCTCTGGGCTGATTTTGGTGTACCTGACCACGGCACTGGTGGTGTCAGTCTACGGCCTCAGGCAGTGGTTTTTTGGCGCAGAAGCCTTAGCGACTTGGGTCGATCCTACCTCCAATATGGCCGGGGCGACTCGGGTATACAGCTATCTCAAAAATCCCAACCTGCTGGCGGGCTATCTCATGCCTGCTATTAGCTTTAGCGCGATGGCGGTGTTTGCTTGGTCGAGATGGCTGCCTAAGCTGCTGGCCTTGGTAGTTTACTTAAGCAGCAGCGCCTGTTTGATTTTGACGCTGAGCCGAGGTGGCTGGCTGGGCTTTTTAGCGCTGTCGTTTGTGCTGATAGTGCTGTTGGTGTTTTGGTGGAATCCGACTTTTTCGCCCTTTTGGCGGCGGTGGGCCTTGCCGCTATTGCTCGGTGGCTCGGTGGCCGTCGTCTTGGCGAGTATTGTGTTAGTGACACCTGTGCGCGAACGGGTGATGAGTATGTTTGATGCACGCGGCGATAGTAGCAATAACTTTCGGATGAATGTGTATGCAGCGGTGATCAAAATGATTAAGGCTCGACCGCTTACGGGCATTGGGCCGGGGAATGAAGCCTTTAATCAGGTTTATCCGCTGTATCAACAGCCGCGCTACACCGCATTGAGCGCTTATTCGATCTATTTAGAGACAGCAGTAGAAGCAGGGATTTTTGGCATAACGGCCTTTTTGTGGATGCTGGCGCTGATGTTTCAGCAGGGTTGGTCGCAGCTTGGGCGGCTAAAAACCATTGGCTTAAAAAAAGTTGGGCTGGATAGAGTGCATCTGTCAGAAGCTTATTGGTTAATGGGGGCGTTAGCGGCGGCGGCTGGCCTACTCGTACAGGGTACGTTTGACACTGTTTGGTATCGCCCGCAGATTAGTACCCTGTGGTGGCTATTGTTGGGCATTATTGCTAGCTACTACGCAGAAGTGCGGCGCACTTACCGGGCTCCATTGGCTTTGCCACCGGCCATGATTTCAGTAGAGACATTAACTAAAAAAGCTGCTGCTAAGGAAATGACATGAAGTTACCGGCAGTAGCGGCGGATCTGACGGAAGAGACTTCGGTAGCGATCGCGCAACAAATCCAATGGACAAACATCGATCTCCCCTTTGGTATCGTCTCCACTAGCTACGTAAGTCAAGGATTGAGTCAAGGCACCGGCACCCCGGTACTATTGCTTCACGGCTTTGACAGCTCACTGTTTGAATTTCGGCGGCTAGCGCCTCAGTTAATTGGTTCAGATCAGGCCGCTTGTCAGGTGTATGCGATGGATTTGCTGGGGTTTGGGTTTTGCGATCGCCCTGCCACAGCCCCAGTCGATCCCGATGCCATCAAGCAGCACTTACTCAGCTTTTGCCAGCAGGTAATCGGTCAAAGCGTCGTCCTTATTGGCGCTTCGATGGGCGGCGGGGTGGCGATAGATTTTGCCACTAGCTATCCAGAAATGGTCAAGCAGCTCGTACTTATAGATACGGTCGGCTTTGCCGCTGGGCCAGCCATTGGCAAGGTCATGTTTCCACCTTTGGACAAGTGGGCTACTAACTTTTTGCGTAATCCGAGCGTTCGCCGCAAGATCAGTGAAAAAGCCTATTACAACAAAGCCTTCGTTACTCCAGATGCAGAGCTGTGCGCCGCTTTGCATCTGCTCACGCCTAACTGGCAAACCGCGCTAATCACCTTCACCAAAAGCGGCGGCTACAACTTTTTATCGACAAAAATCTCGAAAATCACCGCGCCAACCCTGATCCTCTGGGGTCGCCAAGACGCCATTTTAGGCACCAAAGATGCTACCCGATTCGAAAAGACTATCCCTCACAGCCAGCTCGTATGGATCGAAAACTGTGGCCACGTTCCCCATTTAGAGCAAGCTAGAATAACAGCAGAACAGATTCTCAAATTTGTCTCATCAGCTTAGAACCCCTGAAAACAATGCGCTATTGGATTAAATATTTTGTCATCGGCCTACTGCTCGTCAGCTGTCAGCAAACAGTGCCCTCGCAAACAACAGCAGAGGTTTCAACCGAAAAAGCAACCCCTAAAACAGTTGCTGAAGTAGCCGCTATTCCCACTCAGACGCTCATCCCTACCAACCCTCTATCTTCTCAGCCAATTAAAATTTCTGTAGATGATTTGCCCGCGCCTTACGCTTCACAGAGCGCCAGCAAATCACCTAATGTGATTCCACCACCCGCCAATGCCGCACTCAACGTACCGGCGGGATTTGTCGTCAATATCTTTGCTG
>QBMP01000042.1:4282-12614 GCA_003242115.1 Phormidesmis priestleyi | reverse complement strand
GGCTTAAACAAGCCGCGTTGGCTAGCGCTAACGCCCGATGGAGATGTGCTGGTGACAGAGACACGAGAGAACAAAATTCAGCGGCTAATTGATGCCGATAAAAACGGCGTTGCTGAAACCAAAGAAACCTTTGCCAGCGCTCAAAATGGCTTAAACATCCCTTTCGGAATGGCTTTTGCAACCGATTCATCTGGCCAGAGAACTGGCCAAGGCAGCCTTTTCTTAGGAAACACTGACGAAGTTCTAAAATTTCCTTTTTCATCCGGGCAAACGGCTTTGACCGGGCGAGGCCAGAGCATTGCCAGCCTTCCCGGCGGCGGCTATAACCAGCACTGGACAAGGAATGTTGTGGTTTCACCGGAGGGCGATCGCCTTTACGTATCGGTCGGCTCCAAATCCAACGCCAGTGAAGAATCACCGCCGCGCGCCTCTATCCAGACAATGGGCCTCGACGGCAGCAATGCCCGTACCTTTGCCAGCGGCCTACGCAACCCCGTAGGGCTAGATTTTCATCCTCAAACCGGCGACCTCTACGCCACTGTAAACGAACGAGATGAGCTAGGCGACGATCTCGTGCCCGACTACTTTACCCGCGTCCAGTCGGGTGAATTCTTTGGTTGGCCCTACGCCTACCTTTCACCCCAAAACCTAGACCCGCGTCATCTAATTAATGGTGCTAGCAAAGCGCCCGACCTTGCCGCCAAAACCCAAACACCCGATGTGTTGTTTCAAGCTCACTCTGCCGCCTTGGGCCTCCAATTTTACGATGGCAACACTTTCCCAGAACGCTACCGTCAGGGCGCTTTTGTAGCCTTTCGCGGCTCTTGGAACCGCAGCGCAGGCACTGGCTACAAAATCGTCTTTATTCCCTTTGGCGATGACAACCGCCCCACCGGCAGCTACGAAGACTTCTTAACCGGCTTTTTAGTCGATCCTAGCGGGCCGACCACCTGGGGCAGACCCGTTGGCCTATTGGTGATGCCAGACGGCTCACTGCTGGTCACTGACGAAGCCAACAACAGAATCTACCGCATTCAATATGCCTCGTAGATCATGTTGAATAGATGAGGTCGAATAGACGATGTTGAATAGACCAGCTCATATCCTCAAGGCAGCTTTTCACGGCTCAGCTCCTGATGTACGCTAGTCCCAATTTGAATGGCCTCGTTCAGCAATCGGCCATAGTCACTGGCCTCATCGGTAACCTGCAATAGCTGCAACGTCGCCAAGTTTCTCTCAATGCTCGAAAACATCTCCTGCCGCCTTGCCATAAACCGCTGATGCTTGCGCATAATCCGCTCAGTCATCAGCCCGCAGATGAGGCTTTCGCGAGTCAGATGCAGTGCCTCCATCACTTCCTGGCGGTTTTCTAAATTTAGAGAACTGTTTTTGGCAGAGCCCAACTCTTCTAAGATTTCGACCGCCGCCACCATTTCATTGAAGCGATCAATTTCATCGAGCAAATGGCTGAGCGTGATTAACCGCCTGCCCTCTTGCCAGCGGTAAGTTGTCCAGGCCATTGTCAGCGCGACGGCGCTAACGCCGCCCACGGGTAACCAGCGCCAAATAACTTGAGTATCGTCGCCGCTGATGGCCCGCGCTAATAGCACCGTCACCGGCACACAAAATACCAAAGCGACCCCAATAGTCAGCAGCAGATCGCTAAACCACGCCAATCGCCGCTGTGGCTGAAAAGCCGTTTGCCGGTAAGCCCAGCCCATCGTCACTTCGCTAATATCGAGATCGGTGAGCTGATCTAGCTCCTGTTGGCTCACCCTTAAGTTGTCTAAATTTACGAGCCCGTCAGTCATTAGTTTTTGCCCACGCCATTTGCCCACACCATTTGATCTCGCAAAGGTTCTGTTCAGTGAATCTTTGAATGAACCTTTAAGTGAACGATTGAGTAAACCTTTGCAAGTGTTGTTATTTATGCTGAGATGGCCTAATCAGGCTAAAATCCTAGCATAGCGCCGATAGACTGAAATACTTTGGCGTAGAAGTTACCGTCGATTTCGGGTCTAAAAATTTCAAAGGCTTTCCCTTCAGAGCCGAAGAAAGGCCGTAGCGTCCAGCCTAGCTGCGAACCCACCAGCGCATACAGCACGACCCAGCCTTTGAGCAGCCGCTTGCGCATTGTGTGCTCAATTGCCTCTGGCCCGACCATATCGACCATGCCTTTGTAAAACAACTTGACCCCAACTACCCCCGTAATCGCCATAATCAGCACATTCAACAGCAAAAAGAAGTCGTAGTCTCTTATAGAAATTAGAAAGAATAGAACAACGGGTGCGAAGCTAAATAGCAATACGCTAATTACTGATACTGAGGTCAGCGCCATCGTCACGTACTGCTTAAAGTTGAGCTTAGAGCCAAATAAAATATCGAAAAAGTATAGGGTTGGGATGCAGATGATTAAGGTGATGAGGTAGAGCGCCGGTAGCTTAATCGCCGATGAAAGAATTTGCAGGCCGCCACTGTAAGCGCCGATAATTGCGCCGTAAACAGAAAAGAAAAAGCTGCTGGCAATCAGCAGAGAGGCGATTTTAGTCTCTAGCTTGGTGCTGGTGCGCACGTCGTCTAGAAATTTGTGGCGATCGCGCAAAAGTCGAATCAGCACCGAAAAATGGTTCATGGTTAAAGATCTCCAGGCAAATAAGTAAATGAGATTTTTTCAATTTCAGTCGAGTTTTAATACCAGCCCAGCATTGTGCGCACCGCTCTGATCACCTGCACGTAAAAGTTACCCTCAATATCAGGGCGAAAAATTTGAAACGGTTCGCCTTCCACACTCAAAAATGGCCGCAGCGTCCAGCCCAACTGAGAGCCTACTAGGCCGTACAGCAACACCCAGCCCTGCAACAAATAGCGGCGCAGCTTTGGATCAACCGCTTCTGAACCGCTGACAATATCTCTCATGCCTTTATAAAACAACCGCACCCCGATACTGCCCGTAATGCCCATAATCAGCACGTTTAGCAGCAGAAAAAACAAATAGTCTTGAATAGAAATTAGAAAAAACAAAATGACTGGCGCAAAGCTAAACAGTAAAACGCTGATGATAGAGACAGCGGTGAGCGCCATCGTCACATACTGCTTGAAATTGAGTTTCGATCCGAATAAAATATCGAAAAAGTAAAGCGTAGGCAAACAAATCAGCAGCGTGACTAAGTACAAAGCCGGAAGCTTAATCGCGGAAGAAATAATTTGTAAGCCGCCGCCATAAGCGCCTAGAATTGCGCCGTAAATGGTGAAGAAAAAGCTGCTGGCAATCAGCAGAGAAGCGATTTTGGTCTCTAGCTTGACGCCCTTGCGCACGTCTTCTAAAAACTGACGGCGATCGCGCAATAGCCGAATCAATACCGAAAAGTGGTTCATAAGCTTGATCAGCGGCCTCGTGAGAAAACATAAAAGCAGGGGATGGAGCTGCTGGGCGATGGCGAAGCCCTCCAAAGGAATCGCTGAAAACAAGTCCAGTTGATGCTTTTATCGGTCACAGCAGCCTCATGTAAAAAGCTACAAAGAGACGCTATTGCATTCCGCAAATAGCCAAAAGCTCCGTCAAAGCAGCGCGCTACACCCGGACAATACCCGCGCAACACACGCTAAGCTAAAACGACAGGAACCCTGTTAAAAACCAGAGCTATGACCAGCGCCACCACACCCTCCAGTCGTCCGCTCAAGCTAGACACCAGTCTCTCTACCTCAACGACCGATCTGCCCGAAGAGCCAGGTTTCGATGCTACTCGCCCGCCCGCTCAGTCCTTAATCGACGCCTGCGTCCACTGCGGCTTTTGCCTGCCCACCTGCCCTAGCTATCGCGTCATCGGCAAAGAAAACGACTCCCCTCGTGGCCGAATTTATCTTATGGACGCCATTAACAAAGGCGAAGCGCCCCTTTCTGCGGCCTCGGTGCAGCACTTCGATACCTGTTTGGGCTGCTTAGCCTGCACCACCGCCTGCCCTTCCGGTGTGCAATACGATCAGCTGATCGCCAGCGTCCGCCCCCAAATTCAGCGCAACCATCCCCGCAGCCTGCCGCAAAAAGCCATCCGTCAGCTCATTTTTTCCCTCTTTCCGTACCCAGATCGCATCCGTCTACTGCTGACGCCCTTAGCGCTATATCAAAAGCTCGGCCTCTCTAAGCTAATTCAGTCCAGCGGCTTACTCAAGCGGGTTTCACCGCAGCTAGCCGCAATGGAATCTCTCCTGCCGCCCGTCACCTTGAGCTGCTTTGCCGATAACCTGCCAGAACTGATTCCAGCCCAAGGCCCAAAGCGCTACCGAGTCGGAATGATTTTGGGCTGTGTGCAGCGGGTTTTCTTTACCGGCGTCAATGCAGCGACTGCCCGCGTGCTCAGCGCTAACGGCTGCGAAATTGTGGTGCCCAAATCTCAAGGCTGCTGCTCAGCGTTACCCGAACACCAGGGCGAAACCGCCCAAGCCCAAGCCCTTGCCCGCCAGATGATCGACAGCTTTGAAGAAACAGAAGTAGACTACGTAATTATCAACGCCGCAGGCTGCGGCCACACGCTCAAAGACTACGGCCACATATTAGCCGATGATCCTGACTATGCTGAGCGGGCTAGAGAATTCGCGGCCAAAGTGCGCGACGTGCAAGAATTTTTAGCAGAAGTGGGGCTAACTGCCGAGCTGCACCCCTTACAAGCCGAGCCTTTGGTAACGGTGTATCAAGATGCCTGCCACCTCCTCCACGGCCAAAAAATCAGCCGCCAGCCGCGCGAAATATTGCAGCAAATTCCTGGACTGACGCTGCGTGAACCAATGGATGCAGCGCTTTGCTGTGGCAGCGCGGGCGTGTACAACATGCTTCAGCCCGAAATTGCTGAAGAGCTTGGCACTATGAAGGTGACTAATCTACTCAATACGGGCGCGACTCTGATTGCCTCGTCTAATCCGGGTTGTTCTTTGCAGATCAAACAGGCTTTGGCAAAACAAGGGACAGCGATCGCGCTACTGCACCCCATGCAGCTATTAGATATGTCTATCCAAGGCAAAACGCTTTAAGGGAAAACACCGTAGAGACTAGCCTCCATTTTTTACAGCGCCATACGCAGAAGAGCAACAAATTGAGTGGAAGATCTCATACTTTCTGAAGCTATCCTCTACCGTTAGCGGGAGTGCGATCATGCCCGTCAGTCAGTAAACTCGTCTAACAAACGCGCAGCACTGTTTATTCTTGCAAACTATTTTTGCAAGCGCTGTTCGCCAAAGCACTGCAAAAGCTATGAAAAACCCCGATAAAATACCTGAGAATCGAAAAATACTAGCTGTTGACGACACCCCAGACAATCTGTTTCTGCTCGAAGCCATCTTGAGCGATGAACCCAACTATCACCTTAGCTGCGCAGAGAATGGCCAATTGGCAATCGAGGCCGTTAAACAATCTCCGCCCGATCTGATCTTGCTAGATGTGATGATGCCAGGGATGAACGGCTACGAAGTCACTCGTCAAATTCGCCAAGATCCAAACTTGCCATACATTCCAATTTTGCTGGTTACAGCCCATGAGCAGATCAGTGAAAGACAGGGGCTTGAACTAGGAGCCGATGGATTGGTGCATAAGCCGTTTGATATCGATCTGCTGTTGGAGCGCATTGAGGATTTGTTAGGGTGCGACTGTGTAACGGCTAGCTACGCCAATGCCTAGCCAATGCCTAGCCCCGAATTTAGGGTTTAATGATAGCCAATCTTAATTATGATAGGAGGGCACTTGATACTGGTCTTAACCAGTTGCCCCCTCTATGTCTCATTATCCATCGGCGCGATTTCTCAAAGCAGTGTCTCGCCGTCACCTTCTTGGGTGGGGCGCTAGCGGATTAGCCCTAGCCGCAGCCGCAGTCACTGCCTCAGTCGCTGCCGGTTCTAAGCTACTGAAAGCTGGCATTCGAGTACCGCCTTGGCCTAGTGACTATCAGCCACCGGCCCAAAGTCCCTTCGATCCGATGGCGGTTTTAAGAGACTTCGACTACGGGCAAATAAAGCAGGAAAACGGTCAAACCATTAGAGAATTCGAGGTAACGGCTAACAGCACGGCTTTTCAGCTCAATAGTGCCATTCCCTTCGTTGGCTGGATGCTCAATGGGCAAATTCCGGCTCCCACGCTGCGGGCAAAAGCAGGCGATCGCGTCCGCGTCATTTTCCACAATCAAGACGGCCATTCTCACAGCCTGCACTTTCACGGCCTGCACCCTGCCGAAATGGATGGCATCACGCCGGTTCGGCATGACCAAACCACGGTGTACGAGTTCATAGCTGAGCCTTATGGCGTTCACCCTTACCATTGCCACGTAGCGCCCGTGACCCGGCATGTGAGCAAAGGGCTTTACGGTCTATTCATTGTCGATCCGCCTCAAGGCCGCGCGCCTGCCGACGAAATGGTGCTGGTTATGGGCGGCTATGACATCAACAATGATCAGCAAAATGAGCTGTATGCGTTTAATGGCATTCCTAACTATTACCGGGATCATCCGATTGCGATTTATCAACATCAGCGAATACGGCTGTATGTGCTGAACATGATCGAGTTTGACTCGGCGGTGACCTTTCATATTCACGCCAATATGTTTGAGGTGTATCCGACTGGTCGCACCCTAAAATCTGTCGGCGATACCGATGTCATTACGATGGGGCCTGCCGAACGGCACATTCTGGAGTTTGCCTACCCGTATCCTGGCAAGTATATGTTTCATCCTCATCAAGATGCGATCGCAGAGCGCGGCTGCATGGGTCTATTTGAGGTACTGCCAACTTGAGCGCTCCAGATAAGAATGAAAAATCACCAGCTTTAATAATATTATGCGAATGCAATTGACAACTTATCTCAATAGGTCATAAGGTTGTCTGTGTACTATTAGTGATAATCATTCTCTATTGCCATGCAAAAGAAACTGAAGTCCGCTGAACTGTTTTTATCTCTGGGATTAGCGACTACTTTGTTCGCCTGCGCCAGACCTTCTGCGGATATTAGCGGTGACAACGGTGAAGCTGCCAATGCTCCAACCGAAAAAGTGATGGATGAAGGGCAAACCAGCCATTCAGGCGGCGAAGGCGATGAAGGTGGCGAGGGCAGTGCCTCTGGCGATCCTGATGTGGACTACATGACGACTTTGGCGCTGATGAAAGGGCATTTGCTAGTGGCCGAAGAGCTAGTTGCGGCGGGCAATTACAAAGAAGCCGAGCCTCACATTGGCCATCCGGTAGAGGAGCTTTATGGCGGCATTGAAGAGCAGCTAGCGGCGCGTAAGGTAACTGACTTTAAGGCGGATCTCAATCAGCTGTCTGATCTGTCAAAGTCTGCGCCGGACAGCGCCGAAATGAAGACTCAGTTCGCCAAGGCATTAGCTGGCATTGACGGTGCGATCGCAGCCATCCCCGATACTCAGCGCCAGTCACCTGACTTTGTAATGGCAGTCATTATTAACTCGCTTAACACGGCTGCTGAAGAGTATAAAGCAGCGATCGCTGACAACAAATTTGTCGAAATCGTAGAATATCAAGACTCCAAAGGCTTTGTGGAATATTCCGAGCAGCTATACCAAACCATTTCAGATCAAATGAGTGCATCCAACCCCCAAGCGCACGCCACCATCACCCAAAATTTGGCAGAGCTGAAAACCGCTTGGCCTTCGATACAGCCCCCAGCCGCCCCAATAAAATCACCCGAAGAAGTTGACAGCCTCGTTTCAGAAATTGAGTTGAGCCAGTAATAGGCCCAGTAATGGGCTTTCTTACTCAGGGATAGATTACGGATATTACGCCTTCTGTGCGATCGCGAAGCCTCATCAGCATTGTTACGATACGACTACTTATCTGCCGACGTACTTCTAACGTATCCACAAGAGACAAGCGAGTAACCGTAATGCCTATCAAAGACAAAAAGTCCCAGAACAAATCGCAGCCGCGCAAGGTGGCTAACTGGATCTTTTTAGCGATCAGCGCAGTGCTGATTATCAGCACCTTTTTGCCGCCTGCTTTCGGCCAAGGCGCTGACAAAATTCCCTATAGCACCTTCATCAGCCAGGTCAAGGACCATCAGGTGACCAACGCCAGCGTCGGTGAAAAGCAAATTCTCTATCAAACCGAAGCGGGCGGAGCTGTATATGAAACCACGCCCGTATTTGATCTCAACTTGCCAACGCTGCTGCAAGATAATGGGGTAGAGTACTCCGCAACGCCAACCGGCAATGGCTGGTTCAGTAGCTTATTAGGCTGGGTCATTCCGCCCCTGATTTTTGTTGGGATCTGGCGGCTGTTTCTAGCTAAAGGTCAAGGCGGCTGTCAAGGCGGCGTCTTTTCTATTGGCAAGAGTCGC
>QBMP01000042.1:0-4272 GCA_003242115.1 Phormidesmis priestleyi | reverse complement strand
AAAATATATGTCGAAGACGAAGACACCAAAATCAAATTCAGCGATGTAGCAGGCGTTGATGAAGCCAAAACTGAGCTGGTAGAAATTGTAGACTTTTTGCAAAATTCTAAGCGCTTTACTGACTTAGGCGCGCGCATTCCTAAAGGGGTGCTGCTAGTCGGCCCGCCAGGAACAGGTAAAACTTTGCTAGCCAAAGCAGTTGCTGGTGAGGCAGGTGTACCTTTCTTTAGCATCTCAGGATCTGAGTTTATTGAAATGTTTGTGGGCGTCGGCTCTTCACGAGTGCGCGATTTGTTTGAGCAAGCGACTAAGCAAGCGCCCTGCATCATTTTTATTGATGAGCTAGACGCCATTGGTAAATCTCGCTCTTCAGGTGGCTTCTATGGCGGCAATGACGAGCGCGAACAAACCCTGAACCAACTCCTCGCTGAAATGGACGGCTTTAATGCCGGGGAATCCACCATTATTGTGCTAGCGGCTACGAACCGGCCCGAAACGCTAGATCCGGCCTTGCTGCGTCCCGGTCGCTTTGACCGGCAAGTATTGGTAGATCGCCCCGATCTCAAAGGGCGCGAGGCGATTTTGAAGATTCATGCCAAGGAAGTGAAGCTTTCAAGTGGCGTAGATCTGAAGGCTATAGCGACCCGCACTCCTGGGTTCGCTGGCGCAGATTTGGCCAATTTGGTCAATGAATCCGCTTTGCTAGCTGCCCGTAGCCACCGTGAATCGGTGGAGCAGCAGGATTTTGCCGAGGCGATTGAGCGGGTAGTCGCGGGCCTCGAAAAGCGCAGCCGCGTACTCAACGATAAGGAAAAAGAGATTGTGGCCTATCACGAAGTCGGCCATGCTTTGGTAGGCTCCGCGATGCCGGGTTCTGATCGGATTGAAAAAATTTCGATTGTGCCTCGGGGCATGGCAGCGCTGGGCTACACCCTGCAACTGCCGACAGAAGATCGCTTTTTGCGCGATCAAGCTGAGCTAAAAGGGCAAATTGCCACCATGCTCGGTGGCCGCTCAGCTGAAGAAGTCGTATTCGGCTCGATTACCACAGGCGCAGCCAATGACTTGCAGCGGGCCACCGATGTGGCCGAGCAAATGGTCACCAGCTACGGCATGAGTGAAGTGCTAGGGCCACTGGCTTATGATCGCGGGAAGCAAAACAACTTTCTAGACAATGGCATGACGCCCAACGCGCGGCGCTTGGTGAGCGATGACACGGCCAAAGCGATTGATGCAGAAGTCAAAAGCATTGTTGAATCGGCCCATCAGCGGGCGCTTTCGCTGCTGAGTGAAAACCGCGATTTGTTAGAAGAGATTTCTCAGCTATTGCTCGAAGAAGAGGTCATTGAAGGCGATCGCCTCCGCGCCATGCTAGCTAAAGTCAAAACCCCTGAATCCGCTAGTCAAGCTACCAGTCAAGCCACTGGTCACGCTGAAAATCGGGCGGTTGAAACCCACGAAAAACAAGCTGTTGAAGCTTAGCAGTCATGAATTGACAGCTGCTGTATGACCGTTGTGAATTGACAGACGCTGACTGATAACAACTTAACTTGATGCGTATCCGCCAACAGTGGGCAAGCTTAACAAAAGATTAGGTAAGCCCACTGTTTTTAGTTTTTGACGTTTCTTTAGCTTTGGAATTTAACTAGCGCCTGACAATCAGATGCATTCCTGACGATCAGATGCATTTAAGGAATCTTAAGCTAACGTCAAATTTCTAGGTGTCATCAAAAACTGCTTTATGATTCAATTAACCATATAAAAAATATTTAAGATATCCGATCTTATTTCTAGCGCTATTTTACTGACTGCACCAAACTGTTCACTCTGATTTTGCACTCTCAACTCCTACCGCTTCATGCAACTCAAAAGAGTGATCGAACTTCGCCATCGACCCAAAAACGACATGGTAAATCCCAGCTTAGGTCTGACTTTTTTCCCAGCTCAGCTCAAGCTTTGGGCACTTTTTTTGGCGATCGCAGTCCCGACCATGAGCCTCCTCTACTTGCGCTATCAGCAGCAGTTTTTACACCCTTCTGTGGCCTTAGTACTGGGCGGTGCGCCTGAGCGCGAACGCTTTGCCGCAGAGTTTGCGAATACTCACCCCAATGTAGAAATTTGGGTATCTTCCGGCAGCAATCCCGAATACGCACAGTGGGTATTTGACGAAGCTAAAGTGCCCGAAAATCAGTGGCATTTGGACTATCAGGCAGTTGATACGGTGACCAACTTCACCACCCTAGTCGATCAGCTTCAGACCCGCAAAATCCATGAGGTCTATTTAATTACCTCCGATTACCACATGCGCCGCGCCAGCATCGTGGCCCAAATTGTGTTGGGCAGTCGGGGCATTAGCTTTAAGCCCGTTGCCGTTCACACTAGCCAAAGCCCAGAGCGACCCGAAACATTTGTCAAAGAAGTGCGCGATGGCGTGCGATCGCTCCTTTGGGTCGTCACCGGCCAAACTGGCTCAGACTGGAAGCTATCACCCAAGCGAAAAGCATAAAACGCTCAAATCATGATCGCCTATGACCGCATCTATCCATACATCCCCTTGTAGCCAAGCGCAAATTCAGGTCTGGCTGCGCGGATTGCTCACCATTGCCTGGGCCGATGGCCAATTTGATGACACCGAAAAAGCAGCCATTCATACCATCGTGGCCTCTGAACTAGCCCCTAGTTACGACATAGATTATGGATCAGATCACCGCTGATATTTTGGTCGTTGGCGGTGGCACAGGCGGCACGGCGGCAGCCATTCAAGCGGCCAGAAGAGGAGCCGCTCAAGGAATCAGCGTCGTCTTGGTTTCTGAGCACCTTTGGTTAGGGGGAATGCTCACCTCAGCAGGAGTTTCGGCCCCCGACGGCAATGAGCTAGCGGCCTTTCAAACCGGCCTCTGGGGCGCGTTTTTGCAGACGCTCCGACAGCGGCAGTCCGGCGGACTCGATAACGGCTGGGTCAGCTTTTTTACCTATCATCCCGCCGTGGGCGCACAGATTTTTGCTGACTGGGTAGCGGCTTTGCCGAATTTGAACTGGCTGGCTGGGCAAAGGCCGCGTGAAGTGCTGCGCCAGGGCGATCGCATTACCGGCGTCCGGTTCGACTCACTCACCGTCAAAGCAAAGATCATTCTTGACGGCACCGAACTGGGCGATCTGCTGGCTTTGGGCGATGTGCCCTACCGCTGGGGCTGGGAGGTGCAAGGTGTGTGGAATGAGCCTAGCGCCCCCGTTTCGCTAACAGATCCGAGAGATCCGCTGTACGCCATCACGCAGCAATACCCGGTGCAATCGCCTACTTGGATCGTCGTTATGCAAGATTACGGCGAAGCCTTAGCGCCTGCGATCGCAGCCCCTCCTCAACTCTCTCCAGATAGCTGCTTTGAAGGCGCTTGGACAAATTACGGCGATGCCGAGACGCCCGCTGGTGAAGCTTTTCTCAACTATGGACGCCTGCCAGATAATCGCTTCATGATCAACTGGCCTCATCAGGGCAATGACTACGGCGTAAGGCTATCTCGCCTGATTGAATCTGAAGTAGCGCTCAAGCAATACGAACAAGCAGCCCAATGGCACAGCCAGTCTTTTGCCCGCTACATTCAAACCCGCTTGGGGCGACGCTATGGCCTAGCTGAAGGGATGTTTCCGCAGGCTAGATCTTCTCATAACCTTTCTAGTAGCCCTTCTGATAGCTCAGCAAGCAGCAGCTTTGCCCTGATGCCCTACTACCGCGAGAGCCGCCGATTAATTGGCCTCTCTACCGTTTGCGAAGGCGATATCTTACCGGCTAGCGGCGCTCAAGCAGCGGCTTTACCAATCACAGCAGGTGGGTATGCCAGCGCGATCGCCCTCGGCAATTACCCCAACGACCATCATTACCCCGGCTTTGAAATGCCCCTAGCCCCCAAAGCCATCCGCTGGGGCGGTCGCCAGACCGGAACGCCTTTCACCATCCCCTACAGCGCCCTAGTACCTAAAGCTACAGACGGCCTACTCACCTGCGAAAAAAATATTTCAGTCTCTCACATTGCCAATGGCGCAACCCGCTTACAGCCCGTCGTGCTAGGGATTGGTCAAGCTGCGGGGATGGCCGCCGCCCTGTGTGTAGAGCAAGCCTGCGAACCGAGAGATTTGGCTGATGGGGAAAAGCTGCGATCGCTCCAAACTGCCCTAATCACCGACCCTACTGCCCCCGCTGCCATCATCCCGCTATTCAATCTGCCACCTAGCCATCCGCATTGGCAAACCCTCCAGCAACACTACCTCACGCAC
>QBMP01000429.1:1416-2597 GCA_003242115.1 Phormidesmis priestleyi | reverse complement strand
CCCCGACAATCACCGCCCGCCTCAAAGCCTGCAAGTTATAGGCAAATTCTTCAGCCGCCGAAAACGTCTCTGGCCCAATCAGCACATACACCGGCTTATCGAGATAGCGCGGCCCATTCACATAAGGCAGCGTCCAAGATTGCTGCGTGCGATCTGCTTTTGGCCAGCATAAATTAGTCAAATGCAGGGCCGGATAGGCCGGGAGCAAATAGCTCGTCAGTAGCGCCACCATACTGGCAGAGCCGCCGCGATTATGGCGTAAGTCAATTATCAAAGCGCTGGTGTGAGCCAAAAACTGCATGGCTGCTGCCGCTGTTTCTCCAGCAAATTCGGGCGGCTCGAAGCTAAATAGCTCCAAATAGCCAATATTGCCTCGCAGCCGCGACACCTGATTAAAATCAAAATTGCGCAGCTCACTCAAACGGCGCTGCTGAGCGAGTTCGGCGGGCGGGATTTCGGCCTGTGGCGCTAAATGAGGCAGCACTGCCGGACTAAAATACACCTTAATTTGCTGATCGGCGCTCAGCGCTTGAAGCTGAGCGGTCAGAGTTTCGGCTAGCTGAACGCCACTATTAATGGTTTGATAGCCCTGACCCTCAAGGCGGCGCTGAATGTCTTGCTGAAGCTTGAGTGCGACATCGGCAAACGCATAGTCATCTAGCTGATGCACCACGGCCTGCAAAACTGCGGTGCGAGTTGCCCCATCCAACGACAGGTCGTAAGCTAGCTGGCTAGCCGGGTTAGACGCACTCATAAAAATTTCTCCTCTAAATCATTCCTGCCTTTCTATAGTCCGGTTTCTGCGGTGCAAAACTTCTCGACAATCCGCACAAAAGTTTCAACGCCAACGCCGAGCGCCGTTTCATCAAAGTCAAAGCGAGGGTGGTGGTGCGGGTAATCTAAGCTTTTGGCGGCATTGGCTGCGCCCAAAAAGAAATAGCATCCTGGCACTTTCTGCAAAAAGAACGAAACGTCTTCACCGCCCATTGTCTGACATTCGGGGACGACGCCCAAAGGCGTTTCAATCACTGACAAAGCTACTGATCGCACCAGTTCAGAAACCGCTTCGTCATTGATGACGGGCGGATACAGCCTTTGATAATCGAGGTCGTAGCTCGCGCCATGGGCTGCGCAGACGCCTGCTATCACCTGCTCTAGCCGCTTAGGAATCAGTTCGCCAT
>QBMP01000429.1:0-1406 GCA_003242115.1 Phormidesmis priestleyi | reverse complement strand
AGCGCACCGTTCCACTCAAAAAAGCGCTGTCAGCAATCACATTGACCGCCGTTCCGGCTCTCAATTCACCCACAGTGACCACCGCCGACTTGAGCGGATCAATATTGCGCGACACAATCGTTTGCAGCGCGGTGACGACTTGCGCCGCGACCACAATCGCATCTATGGTCTGCTGTGGAATTGCGCCATGACCGCCTTTGCCCTGAATGGTGCAGGTAAAAAACTCGGTCGCGGCCATCATTGGCCCGCTACGCACGCCTACCGTACCTAAAGGCAGATTGTTCCACAGGTGTAGACCCACCAGTGCATCTACGGTTGGATGCTGAAGTGCGCCTGCTGCAATCATTGGCAGCGCCCCACCGGGGCCTTCTTCAGCGGGCTGAAACAAAATTTTGACGGTGCCTGCAAACTGATCTCGGTGTTCGCTGAGATATTTGGCTGTGCCGAGCGCGATCGCTACATGCCCATCATGGCCACAGGCGTGCATTTTGCCGTCATGCAGGGAGCGGTACGGCACTGGGTTTTGCTCCTGCACGGGGAGCGCGTCCATATCGGCGCGAATGGCAAGGACGGGCGCAGCAGAATCAGCAGAGTCAGCAGATTGAGCGGCATTACTAGAAATAGTGGCGATGATGCCGGTTTGAGCGATCGCACTTTCAAACGCAATTCCCCAGGCTTGAAGGCGATCGCTAATAAACTGCGCCGTTATTTCTTCCTGAAAACCCAACTCAGGCCGCTGATGGATCTGCCGCCGCCAATCGACTAGCTGATCTTGCAGTGCCTGAATCTCAGGGCGCACCGCCGAAAAATCTCGAAGAGAAGCCACCGCCGAAGCTAAATTTATTGTCATGCTCATGCCCAAAATGCCTTCGGCATTAGCCGCTCCAAGTCCAACTGGGCCGCCGCATCGGCTAGCACCGCTGGATCATTTAACTGCTTTAAGTAAGGTATTTGCCCCAACACAGGTAGCTGAGTCAGTGACTCAATCATCTCAGTCGGTGCCCAGTAATCGATTTGGTTCTGTGTGCGCGGATGGGTGCAGTTCAGCACAATCCCTAGTAGCTTCACCTGTTTTTGCTGGGCGAGAGCCGCGTTGGCTACCGCCTGGGCGATCGCGCCCAATTTCACTGGCACCACCAATACCGCAGGCAACCGCCACTGCGCCGCAATATCGGCCACCGTCAGCGCTTCGGCCATCGGCGAACCCAGCCCGCCCGCGCCCTCTACCAGCACCCAATCCCGCTCAGATTCTAGCTGTGAAAATACCTGCCAAGCTTTGGCAATATCTACCCGCTTTCCTTCTAATGCCGCTGCCAAAGGCGGTGCAATAGGCGTTTCGTACCATAGCGGATTGAGCTGCTCAGGCGTTTGGTCAAGCTTGAACAGGCGGCTGTAGAATTCGCGAT
>QBMP01000428.1:427-2724 GCA_003242115.1 Phormidesmis priestleyi | reverse complement strand
CATTGGCCCAGCGCTATTAGCCAAGCACATTCTGCCGCTGCTGAGTCACAAATCACCCAGCTTATTTGCCACGATTTCTGCCAAGGTTGGCAGCATTGGCGACAATCATCTCGGCGGCTGGTACGGTTACCGCGCCTCTAAAGCGGCTCTCAACATGTTTTTAAGAACAGCGGCGATTGAATACAGCCGCCGCAGCCCTCAGACGACCTTGGTCATGCTGCATCCTGGCACAACCGACACTCAGCTTTCTAAGCCCTTTCAAAAAGCGGTTCCACCCGAAAAACTGTTCTCTACTGAGCGCACCGTTCGTCAGCTTATAGCGGTCATGTCAGCGCTGACGATAGCCGATAGCGGCGAATTTTTCTCATGGGACGGCAGTCGTTTACCTTGGTAAATACTGAGTAAGTCTTTGACAAGTGTTGGTAATTTTTTCGAGTCATAGGTCATGCGGCAATGGATGCTTACCGGTCTATCGCTAAAAGTTTTCTGGCCAATTTTCTGGCCAATTTTCTCAGCGAAAACTAATTTCGCCGCTTTGTTCAGCATTAAGCTACAAACATATAAAGTGAATCATAGGCTTGCGATCGCCTAGCATCGCTTCAGCAAATCTTAACGCTAATTATTTTCTGCATACCGCCAAACTGCCCCAACTACCCTCAAGAGAACACTGTGAGCTACTTAGACACTGTTGCCGATTTTTATGCAGAAGTCGCTGAAACGCCCGATGTCGGGCTCTGCTGTGTGCAAAGCACCCCTCTAAAGATGCCAGGGCTCACCGTTCCTGCGCAAATGCAGGAGATGAACTACGGCTGTGGCACCACCGTTCACCCTGCCGAACTCACAGGCGACCCCACCGTATTGTATGTCGGCGTTGGCGGTGGCTTAGAAGCGCTACAGTTCGCGTACTTCTCTCGGCGATCAGGGGCTGTCATCGCAGTTGATCCCGTCGATTCTATGAGAGCCGCCGCCGAGCGCAATTTGGCCATTGCTGCTCAGCAAAACGAATGGTTCGATCTCAGTTTTGTCAGCATTCGCTCAGGGGATGCTTTTGCCCTCCCAATGCCCGACAGATCAGTAGATGTTGTCGCTCAAAACTGCCTGTTTAACATTTTTGAACCCGAAGATTTAGCCAAAGCCTTAGCCGAAGCTTATCGGGTATTGAAGCCCAATGGCCGTTTAGTGATGAGCGATCCCATCAGCACCCAAGAAATGCCCCTGCATCTGCGCAGCGACGATCGCTTAAGAGCGATGTGCTTATCCGGCGCACTGACTTATGAAGATTACACTCAAAAGATTATTGAAGCAGGCTTTGGACAGGTAGAAATTCGCGCTCGTCGCCCATATCGATTGCTGAACGCTAAACATTACAAACTCGATCAGAACTTAATGCTAGAGAGTTTAGACTCGGTTTCTTTCAAGGTGCCGATTGCCAAGGATGGAGCCTGCATCTTTACCGGCAAGATGGCTGTGTATACCGGTGCAGAAGATAGCTTTGACGACAACGCAGGTCATATTCTGATGCCCGGTATTCCCTTAGCGGTGTGTGACAAGACGGCTGGGAAGCTAGATAAGTTTTCTGATATTACGGTCACTGACTCTACTTGGTATTACGATGGCGGCGGCTGTTGCTGAGCTGTTATTTTTTGTTTTGGATTGGGTGCTGATATGGGGGCGACTCTGCCGCTCAATGACAATTGGTTTCAGGCTTTTTTCTTAGAAACGCTGCTGACGTTTGTACTGATGCTGGTGATTTTGGGCTCTGGGTTGGATCGGCGATCGCACAGAGGTTTTGCTGGTATTACCATCTTTTGAACCGGCGAATTTCTATTGGCGTAAGCCAATAAGCGCACAGTAGATTTGCATGTAACGGCAAACTAAGCGCCTTCCGACAGACCGCTGAATCTATCAAGCTATAGAGCAAATGTAGCCTTAGATTCTTCACTATTAAGAGAGTTTTGGCAGGGGACATTTGTCGGTCTGCCTGTCTGCAAGAAAAAGGAAATGAGCCATATGACAAGTCAACTAATCACGTCGTCATTGTTAGGTGAAGTAATTGGGGTATATAACGACCGCAACTCTGCATTGGAGATCAAGCAGGCAATCGAGTCAGCCGGTTTATCCACTCAAAAAGTCTCCATTGACGACCATGTTACGCCCGAAGCTCAGCTCAAAGCCTTAGGAACCACAACTGGTTCAGAAGCTGGCTTTTTGCTAGGTACTTTTTACGGTGGAATGCTCAGCATACTGGCCGCAACAGCCGCCGCATACTGGCTGGATGGCATTGCCGCCAATAGCAC
>QBMP01000428.1:0-417 GCA_003242115.1 Phormidesmis priestleyi | reverse complement strand
TCGCTTGGCAGCGGTATTTTGGGGCTTATCCTCGGCAAACGCAATTATGACGCTCAATCCTTGGATCAAAAGCAAAAATCAGATCCTTCAATCCCTCGCAATTTTCGCGTAGTGGTCAGTGGATCATCCGACGAGGTTAGTCAAGCGAGACGAGTCGTGCGTGACATTGAAGTCATGGGCGCAGATCAGTAGGTAACAAAGCCGATGCAACAGTCACGTTATGTTGCAATGTGAGTAATGGCTGTGAGGATGACGGAATTGTGTTGAGGCTCTGATTCAGATGCAATGAGAGCCTCAACGCGCTTGAGTTAGCACCACAGTCTATTTGCTCTTTTTGTTTGTTTCCATAGCAAGATTTGGTGAGACTACTTTAGTAAAGACGTTTTTTGACTGATTGCGCCGAGCGTAATCAAATTG
>QBMP01000427.1 GCA_003242115.1 Phormidesmis priestleyi | reverse complement strand
ACCTGAATTTAATGTAGGATTAAAAGGCGAGAGAAAATCCATATTGGTTAATTTTGGCCCAAAACTGAGCCCATCTGCCTTGGGTATAACTCAGAGAGCGTAAACTCAGCACCACCGCCGCACCTGCCTCCTTCCACTTCATCCCGGCCCCGCACAACCGACTTTTAACAATCACCTTGCAGCCCGCTTCAGTCACGCCTGAGCCAATCGGTAAATTCTGGGCATTCGCTTCGGCATAGCCCATTTGATGGTGATGATTGCGAAAGTAGGTAATCGTGGCTTGCAATGTCTGACGCGACGTTTTGCCTAATTTAGCGTCATCAATCGCCACCATCTCCGACAGGATTTGGCGGGCGGCACCGACTTCGTGTTTTAAGTCATGACAGTGTTTGGTTAACCAATCCTCTCGTTTGGTGGGACTGCGAGGATAGAGGACTTTAGCCACCCCCTTGAGATACCCACTAGCATGATAAAAGTCCAACACTTGGGTCTCGGTTAGCGGCGTTAGAAAATCCCAGTTCTCCGCCGCCCCATCGGCTAAGCCTTGATAGTGGGCATCGGGAAACAGCCCTCGAATGTGCGTAATTTCGTGCTCCATGCGCGCCAGAAAGCTGGCTCGTCCATACTCAGGGCTGGCACCGATGTAAGTAGTATGGTGCCGTTCGCCTGCGGCATCGACCAAACTAATCGTGCCCACCATCGCTTCTCGGTAGTGGTCTTCGCACATCAGCATACAGGTGCCGTCCATCCCAATGCTGACAGTGGTAATCGCTGCCGCTGGCTTCGGTGTCTGATAGTGCCACGATTCTGCTTGGCTCAAGGCAATGCTGCCGACCATCTCTGCTACGTTTTGCACAAACGAGCGGGTCACTTGACGACCATGATTCTCCTTCAGATCGCTCACCACCCGAGGCCCGCTCATTTCGGCATACTTATGACTAATCTGTTTGGCAAACCGGGGCGTTGAGGTCAAGACGATGCGACTATCGACCTCTAGCGGGCAAAACGTGGCCCCGCCTTTAGCACTTTGGTAGACATGACGCTCTATCGATACCTTGCCATACGGACTCTGGTAGCGCTTTGGTTGCTGTCCTTTGCTCGTCCAACGTACACCTTCGATCTCTAGCGGCGAACCATCGGTATCGAACTGCTCTAGGGCTTTGCCACTCGCTAGCACGCCTGCTTCATTCAGCTCCGATTGAATGCTCTCTTCGGTCGATAGCATTGTGCTCTCGTAGGGAATCGTGATTTGAATAGTGACTGATTTTGCATCACTTTCTACTATCAATGCACCCATATTCGCTACACTCCAATAGAATAAAGCTTTACAGTCTCTCGCTTCTCCTGATAATATAACATCATATTTAGGTCACACCCTATCGAAAAAGCTAACGAAGCTGCTCAAACCATGCAGCAACAAGCAGAGCAGCTACAGCAAGACACGCAAAAATTAAATTAGGCTGAACAGTTAAGGCATTTACCTTCCGATTACTATCGGTTGACCGTACTCATATCGCTATAGCGATCGCCTACGGCAATTCCGTGAGGGGCAACGGCGTCAATGCGGGCTAACTCGGCTTGAGACAACGTGATCTCTACTGCCGCTGCATTTTCCTCCATGTACTTGCGCTGCGTAGTCCCCGGAGTTGGCACAATGTCAATGCCTTGAGCTAGCTTCATCGTATAAACAACTGCTTACACTGTTGAAATAGTGTAAGCAGTTGTTTATACTGGAGCGTAAAGATATTGGGCATAAAGCCATGCAAGTGACAGAAGCGATCCGAGTAGCCGATTTCAAGCAATACTGCCAAGGGCTGCGACTGTCAAAGGCATTAGAGCAGCGAGTGGCGTTGTTTTTAGCGAAGCTGGGTGGATCTGCGAGTGCTGAAGAAGTGAAGCAGGTTTGCACAGAGGAGAAAGCGCTGTTCGAGCAGCAGTACAAAAATGATAATACGCGGGCGGCGCATATGACGCGTTATCGGAAAGCGATCGCGGCGATGAGTGCAGCGTTGCCATTTCCAGAAGCGGTGCTTTACGAGCAGGAGACAGAATCGGGAACTGTTCGCCAGCACTTAGCGCTGAAGCTCATGAACTACGACAGTCGTTTCCACGCAGCGCGGCAGGCACCGACAGTGGCGAAGACGAAAGCGCAACGACGGCAGCGAGTCGCGTTTGATCCGGTTCCGGTGATAGAGTGCGCGATCGCCGCATTGGCTTCCGATGACTACCGGAAGGTAGCTGCCGCCATTATTTTGCTCACTGGCCGCCGACCCACGGAGATTTTGAAGTCGGGCAATTTCAACCAAGTGAATCGCTATCAAGTGGAGTTTACAGGCCAGCTCAAGAGCCGGGGCAAATCAGAAACCTACCCAATCTATTGTTTGTGTCGGTCGCATCTGTTGATTGATGCGTTTACCCGGTTCCGGCGCACGGCAAATATAAAGACGTTGCAGGGAGAAGAGAACACCGCCGTCGATAGCCGCCTGAATGCGACTATCAATAAAGCGGTGCGGCAAATCTTTGGCGAAGTGTTGCGATCGCCCTTGGGTGACGAACAGCTCAGCGCGACCAACCTGCGCGCCGCCTACATCAACATTGCCTATTACCTGTTTGGTGTCCCAGAGGAATCCATCGGTTCGTTTGCCGAAGACTTTCTAGGCCACCAAAACACTAGCAGCGCGGCTAGCTACGAAGACTACTACTGCGTTGCTGCCGACGGCTACGCGCTAGACATTGGCGTTC
>QBMP01000426.1 GCA_003242115.1 Phormidesmis priestleyi | reverse complement strand
TACATCACATCTACTCTCATTCTCCCACAAGGTTTTGACTCATCCCAACACTAGATGTAGGGGCCTTGCACGGCAGTTCCTGAAGAGCCAGAAAAAGCGGTACTTAATTTTATCAGTGGCTACTTAAACGCAGAAGATAGCGCGTATTTGAAAGCCGGTGGCTATCAGGTTCGCTATGCAAATTACGATTGGGCGCTCAACCGATAGCCATAGCGGCAAACAGAATGCAGTGAGCCCCGATAAGTGAGCACCGATAAAAGAACCGATCCGTAGCAAGAAAAATATTGCCAGAAAACATGTTCAAAAAGCGTTTGATGTTGTTTGTGCGCTATCCTCGCGCTGGTCAAACTAAGACCCGTTTAATTCCGACGCTAGGTGCAGCAGGCGCGGCGCAGCTTCAGCGGGAAATGGCTGAATATTTGCTGCATCGGTTGCAGCAGCCCCACTGGCAGCTACAGGTGCATTTTACCGGTGGAACTAGACTGGAGATGATCGCTTGGCTTGGCAATAAGCTGAGCTATTACGCTCAGGTGGGGGAAGATTTGGGCGATCGCCTGCAATATGGCTTTCAACAGGGCTTTCAACCTTCTCAGCCACACCCTCAGACACATCAATTGCCAATCCCCATGCTGGCGATTGGCGCAGATTGCATTGATCTGAGTGCCGACCATGTTCATCAAGCTTTTGAGGCATTAGAGCATCGAGAAATTGTCCTTGGCCCTGCTCAAGACGGCGGCTATTATCTGATTGGCATTCGCCAATTTCGACCCACGTTGAAGACGCTATTTGACGGCATTGATTGGAGCACCCCGCACGTATTACAGCAAACCCAAGCGAGAATTCGGCAGCTAGGACTTTCTTGGGCTCAGCTAGAGACCCTTTCAGACATTGACAGACCTGAAGATTTAGTCCTCTGGGAGCGTGTGCAAATGGTCTCTAAGTTTTTTTATCGCTAGGCGTCTTATGGCAAATTCTCTCTTCGGATCATGGTTTGGATCGTGGTTTGGGATGGTGCCGATTTTGTATCTCGGCATTTTATCTGTGATTTCACTCTATGGGTTTCATAAGGTGCTGATGATCTGGCGCTTTTATCAGCACCGCACCCAACCTTTAAAATCGTTTGGTGCTTTTTCTGATGAAACCTTGCCAATGGTGACGGTGCAACTGCCGATTTTCAATGAAGTGTATGTTGTAGAGAGATTGTTAGATGCAATAGCCCAACTTCACTACCCACCTCACCGCCTCGAAATTCAGCTGCTTGATGACTCCACCGACGAAACCCAACAAATAGCTCAGCGCAAAGTCGCGGCTATGCAGCAGCAAAACATCAACATTCACTACATCCATCGGCCTCACCGCAAAGGCTTCAAAGCAGGTGCGCTAGCCTACGGGCTGCGCCAAGCTGCGGGTGAATTAGTGATGATCTTCGATGCCGACTTTGTGCCCGCACCCGATACCTTGTTGAAAATGGTGGATCACTTTGCCGATCCGACTATCGGCATGGTGCAAGCGCGGTGGGTGCATCTTAACCGACAGTATTCACTGCTCACCGAGGTGCAGTCGCTGATGCTAGACGGGCATTTTGTGATTGAGCAGACTGCCCGTAACCGCTCCGGCTGTTTTTTTAACTTTAATGGCACAGCGGGCATTTGGCGGGTGAGTGCGATCGCCGACGCGGGCGGTTGGCAGCACAGCACCGTCACCGAAGATCTCGATCTCTCCTATCGAGTGCAGCTCAAAGGCTGGCGCTGTCGGTATTTGCCCCATATTGTCGTACCTGCCGAACTGCCGATGGAGATGAACTCATTTAAAGCGCAGCAGTTTCGCTGGGCAAAAGGCGCTAGCCAAGTCGCCAAAAAACTGCTGCTCAGCATTTTTCGCTCTCAAGAGCCGCTATACGTCAAAGTTGAAGCCTTTCTGCATCTCACCAACAACTTTAACTATCTGCTCTTGCTGTTGCTGCTGTTACTGCTGCTGCCCTACCAAATCTACATTACCCAGCACCAGCTGACCTACGGCCTGCTGATTTATGTTCCCCTCTTCATCAGCACCACCCTAAATCTGTTGGGATTTTACTGGGTTTCTCAAAAAGAACAGTCTATGCAACTCTCGGCTTGGCGGTTTGGCTATCAGTCTTTTTTGCTGATGAGCATTGGCATTGGCCTTAGCCTCAACCAGTCTTTAGCGGTTTGCGATGGCCTGCTGCGCACCGGCACAGACTTTATTCGTACCCCCAAGCATGGCGTCATTAAAAGCTCAGAAACCTGGATTACCAAGCGCTATCGTGGCGCAAAAACAGGCGTTTTGTGTTTGGAATTGCTGATGCTCCTGTATTTGGGCGTGACGACTGCTTTTGCCGCCTACCACGCACATTATCTATCGCTGCCGTTTTTACTGATGTTCTCAGTCGGATATGGTTACGTGCTAGGGCTAGGACTCTTTCAACGACGCTAGGCTAGCCCAGTTTTACTCAAGGCATCAGCGCCGCTGCCCATAAAGCTAAACCCAGAACGCTGAGGCCAAAATGCTAAGCTACTCGGCATGTTTGATACCGTTTGTAAATTCTTAATCGAAACCTTTCCAGCCGACTTTGCCACTTGGCTACTAGGTGAGCCGGTTGCCTTAACAGCCCTGAGTCCCTCAGAACTTTCGCTAGAGCCGATCAGAGCCGACGCACTGATTTTGCTTCAATCTGACGACATCATTCTCCACTTGACGCTCTCCCCCTAACCCTACGGGTATAGTCGGAGATTCTTGTTTCGCAGAC
>QBMP01000425.1 GCA_003242115.1 Phormidesmis priestleyi | reverse complement strand
GCATTCAAACCGCTGTCGTGACTGTCGCAAATGCCGACAAGCGAACGGCTCTGATGGAACGCTTCACTCGCTCTAAAGCAGCCCAAGACGCAGAGGCTACGCTAGAGCCGGTTGAAAAATAGAGGTATCTGCTCCCACCTGCTCCCCTCCCCTGGGTGTCCTGTGCTCCTGGAGCACTACCGTTTCAGGGAGCACTACTGCTCCAGGGAGCAGCAAAAGCTTTAGCAGATGATTAGATCTTCTTCTTGCTCTTCAACAATCCTACGAAGAATCAATGATTTCTAGTTCGCAATCATCGGTACCCCCCGCTATTACCGTTATTCATGAGGAGTACCGGGAGCAGATAAGCCTGCGACAGCTAGCGAAAGATCTGAAGGTTAGCCGCGCCAACGTAAGGCGAGCAAAAAACTGGCTGATTGAAAACCGTCACCCTGCCTACACAGGCTACATCCCCAATTCACTCCTCAATCCAGAACAGGCGGAAGTGATCATCACATACCGTGACTATACAGCGGCAGGCATAAGAGGTGATGCTCTAACCGAAAAGATGTTTCCTCCCACTATGTCTAACGCCGAGAAAAATGCTCTAAGAGACCTGTTTGAAGAGCACAACATCTCTCCTGAGCAAGCCGCGCAACTTACCCATTCCATATTGGAGATTTTTAAGTCATGAAATTCAACAGACTCGCCAAAGAGCTAGAGCTACCCGTCAATGAGCTAGCAGAAAAAGTCAAAGATATTATTCCCAATGCCAACGGTGGCACGGAAGTAGATGAACAGCAGGAGCAGAAAATCAGGGCGCGGATCGCTAGTAATGGAAAGGCGAGATCGCCTCAACCAACTGCTGATGGCAATAGCGCAAATGCAGCTTTTGAAACTGAGGCACTTAGCAATACTGAGCTTGGCATTGCAGCTCTTGATGGAATGCTTACCGAGTACAGCTATCGGCTACAAGGCTTAGGCGTCGCCCATCAATGGATCAAGTCTTACGAAGATTCGGGCGAATATCCTGACGACCCCGACGCGGCTAAGCGGGTCGAAGCAATTGGGCTTTTACGTAGCCTGAACATTCCTTATCAGGCTCCTCATCCCGCACTAAAAACGTCAGGGAGCAATGGCAGGGAATTGTCGCTTCCTGCTTCTGTCCGCGCCATCTTGGGAAACGTTTTCCCTAATGAATTAGCTGGCATTGAGAGAGAAGCACTTGTTGAGAAACCAGCAACGAATCGCCCTCAGCTATCCGGTAGCTAAGTCTTAGATCTTGTTCTGTGTTTACTTAACTGAGAAATCAAAATGGAATCACAAAATCACCCAGATTCAGACAATCCCCAAGCTAAGCAAAACCGCGCCCGAATCTCATCTACTTATCAGATACCCCCTTCAGAGAAAAAGCAGCAGCCTAGAGCGCCAGGAGATCTCACCAGTCGCCTAGTTAGCGTTTTCCTTTGGCTCAGCTTTGGCACAACCGCAGGCTGCATTGGCCAGATGGCGGTTACGCGCCAGCCGCCCAATATCGGTGCGAGTATGGCGGTCGGGCTAACGGCGGCGCTCACCTGCGCTTACAAAGATTTAGAGGGCACTCAGGTACCACGGCAGCTCTTAGTCAATCCTCAGAGATTCTTCAACCGCTTTGAATCTCGATTGGGTGAGCATAGTGTGCAGCTCGCTGAAAATACTGGCGGACAGGAGCGCCTAGAAACCAAACTCGATTCGCTTGCGGAGCGGGTTGATACGCTCACGCTGGCAATGGTTCGTCCTAGTTCTAAATCTGTTCCTCAAGAGTTGCCCTCTGCACCACTTGCTAATGCTTCTCTAAACGGCAGCGCCCAGCCCCGCACTAGCCTGGGTGCTGGCTTCCATTAACCTCTATCGCTTGCTCCTACCATGCTCGAACTTAAAGCCGACGGACAGGCCGAATTAAAACTGTTAGAGCTGTTGCTTCCATCAGGCCATCAGGTGTCGCGCATGGGAGCGTTAGTGCCTGCTGCGACTCAACAGCAGCTCGATAACCTGAATTATGTCATTCAAACGCAGCAGGAGCAGCTAGCCCAAGCCCAAGCCGCAATTACTGAGTATCAGCAGGCACTGACAGCGCTAACCGAGCAGTCGTCTCAGCCGCGACTACTCCCGGCTTCGCCTACTGAGGGCAGTGGCCTTGCCCTCGGCGAAACACCGCGCCAATACATAACGGGGGGATTGGGCCAGAGTAAGGCCATTACAGCGCGGGCTCAAACAGCACCGCTCTTTAAGCGTCCTCACCGCCTGGGCGTACTTGCGATGAGCGGGTCTAGGCGCTTAATCAAACCGTCTTTAGTGCTCGTGTTGTTCTGCCTAGTCTCCTGGGTGGTATTTCGGTACGCTGCTCCCGTTATCGGGAACCAGCTACTTCAAACAACCACTGAACCCGCACCCGCACCCGCACCAAAGCAAGAAAGTGAGCCGCCCAAACCTCAATCCAATCTAGATAAGTCAACTCCAAGCCCCGGCTCTGCTGCGAGTAAAGCGGGCACTCAACCCAACGCTCTCGATCTGTAGGAAACTTGCGATGACATATATTCAGAGTCCACTTCACTCACCCACGACACCTGCGCCGATGAGTGATGCGTTTGAAAATGAGGCCCCAGCGGAATCTACCGCTGCTACGGCTGAAACGCCCGCAGCGCCCACGACGCGATTGGCAGTCCGCAAATCCAGGGTGCCGATTGCCTGGGTGCCGATTGGGGCGATTATGCGCCGTAACCTCTTCGCGGAGCTGGCCTTTTTTCTAGTGCTGTGGGCCGCATACGGCTTTG
>QBMP01000424.1:2367-2809 GCA_003242115.1 Phormidesmis priestleyi | reverse complement strand
CCCGAACAGTGCGCGCAATGTGCTGGTGCGCAGCATCCGACTCAATCAAATTGACGTCGGCAGTGCCGTTAACTTCTTAGTCTCAATGGGCGCAGAGAGTGCGGTTTCTCGCGAACGGGCGGTGACTAGCGTGAATGCGGTCGAGGTCGGAGCCGGAACTGATGTTACTCAAACAACCACAACTGCCTCTACAGTCGAAAGCCAAAGAGCTGATTTTGAAGATTCTTCACCTTTGCTACGCGGGCTGCAAATTATTGGCGATGAGCGCACCAACTCACTGACGCTGATCGGTACGCCGCGTCAAATTGAAATCGCCACCGCTCAGATGGTACAGCTCGATCTGCGCCGTCGTCAGGTCGCGATTAATTTGCGCGTAATTGACGTCAATCTCAATGCCATTGATGCCTTTGGCACTAGCTTCTCTTTTGGCACAGGCGCTACT
>QBMP01000424.1:0-2357 GCA_003242115.1 Phormidesmis priestleyi | reverse complement strand
GGCGCTACTAGCGTCACCCAAACCAGTGGGCTCGGTATCATCAATTTCGGCTCAGCCGAGCCTAATGTGGGCGGGCTAGGTAGTAGCTTGCTCGGCAGCGCTTTATCAGGCGGAAATCCGATTAGTCTTGTAACTCAGTTCTTGGCAAGACTCCAAGCCACAATAACTAACGGCAACGCAAAAATTGTCACTGATCCGACGCTAGTCGTCCAAGAAGGTCAGACAGCGGCTGTGCAGCTCACGCAAGAAGTTGTGACTAATCTCACAAGAAAAGAAACTGTAGACGATGCTGGGCGAATTGAGATCAGTACTGAAATCGAAAAGGAAGATGCTGGACTTAATCTTCAAGTTCAGATCGACCAAATTGACGACAACGGCTTTGTGAATCTATCAGTTGCGCCTTCCATCTCTGCGCCGACCGGAGAATTTACCAGCGCCGAAGGCACCATTACGCTGCTCTCTAGACGACAGTTAACCTCAGGTCAAGTACGAGTTAGAGATGGTCAAACCCTAGTGCTTTCTGGAATCATTCAAGAATCAGATCGCACTACGGCGACTAAAGTGCCGATTTTGGGCGATATTCCGCTGTTAGGAGCGCTATTTAGAAGTACTAATCGCACTGAAGAGCGGCGGGAGCTGATTGTGCTGCTGACACCGCAAATCATTAGTGACTCTGATTCGAGTGTGTATGGCTATAGCTATACGCCAGGTGAGGATGTGCAGCAGCTTTTGCAAGAGCGGCAAAATCAGTAGATTGGGTTGCTTAATTGCTTATTGACTGCTTAGATGGGATGAATTTTAGCCGATGCTTCTAAATTTCTCAGGAAGCATCGGCTTTTTGTCAAGACAGAATTTTTAATTTTTTCCTAAAGAAGTATGAACTTTCTTGAAAATGCCTGAAATCCATACAAATTAAAGGTTTTCTCTGTTCAGATTGCGCAAGTACCCCTTAAAATGAGTCAGTAAAAATATGAGGTTTCAAGGGTTTCAGCGATTGCCGTCCAGTCGTTTTTTTTTGAGCCTCATAAAAACTTTAACTTTGCCATTAGGTAATCTATAGTTCGTTCAACGTCCAAATTAGTCAAATCGGTAATCAAATCGGTTTTACGTCGGTCAGATTCAGTCAAGTTAAATCCATTCACTGAGATCTATTCACTGAGATTTACTCACTGAGATCTCAGTAATCCAATCATCCTCCAAGGAGATAAGCATGAATAAAGGTGAACTCGTCGATACAGTTGCAGAAAAGTCATCCGTCACGAAAAAGCAGGCTGATGCTGTGATTTCGGCGGCTGTAGAATCCATTATGGAAGCCGTGTCTAAAGGTGAAAAGGTCACCCTAGTCGGATTTGGGTCATTTGAACCACGAGCTCGTAAAGAGCGCGAAGGTCGCAACCCTAAAACTGGCGACACGATGGTGATTCCGGCAACGACGGTGCCTGCTTTTTCAGCGGGTAAGCAGTTTAAAGAAATGGTGGCAGGTAAAAAGAAAAAGTAATTCAGAAGATCTCTTTTGTTGCTTTGGATTTTTTCGTTTCACGTCGGCTGCACAGCATGTCTAGACCAGTTCATGGGGGCAATTTAGCTTGGGCCGCTCGGCTATCGGGCTGTGCGCCTGATGAACTGTTAGATTTTTCAGCAAGTATTAGTCCGCTTGGGCCGCCTAGCTCTGTGAGTGAGGCGATTCGGGCGGCTTTTTCGTTGATGGTGGCCTACCCAGAGACAGACTATGCTGAGTTGCGTCAGGCTTTGGCGCTGCACCATCAGATTCCGACAGAGCAGGTGCTGGTGGGCAACGGGGCGGCTGAGCTGTTGACTTGGGCTGCGCGCGATTTGGCCCTGCTGCCGGAGGGGTGCTTTTGCCTATCACCTGGATTTAGTGATTATGACCGGGCGCTGCGGTCGTTTGGCTGCGAGTTAAAGGCGATTTCGCTGCTCAAGGAGGATGGAGCGATCGCGGATCAATGGGAGGACTCTTTAGCGAGTCATTCGATGGATTTGAGTCGATGCGGTCTGCTATTAAACAATCCGCACAATCCAACAGGGGCGCTGTTTAGCCGGGAGCGGCTACGGCCTTTGCTGTTGCGCTTTGGCTGGGTGGTGGTGGATGAGGCGTTTATGGACTTTTTGCCGCCTGAACGAGCACAGAGTGTGATTGATTGGGTAGCTGAGTTGCCCAATTTGGTGGTGATTCGCTCGTTGACTAAGTTTTATAGTATGCCGGGTTTGCGATTGGGCTATGCGGTGGCTCAGCCGGAAACGCTGAAGCGCTGGCAATTATGGCGCGATCCTTGGGCCGTGAACGTGCTGGCGGCAGCGGCGGGGGTGGCCGCGATCGCTGATACCGATTTTCAAGC
>QBMP01000423.1 GCA_003242115.1 Phormidesmis priestleyi | reverse complement strand
GTATCCGCTCTAAATTTAGCATCGCTGGCCTCAGATATAGTTGCTTTATACTACCGTCTATTTCCCAACAGGTCTATTGCAGAATGCCCTGTCAGGCAAGCAAATCCTTCACATTGCGACCCATGGTGAGTTTGTCCCTGGTAGCCGTTATGACTCTTACCTGTTGATGGGCAATGGGGAAAAGCTACTAATTCCCGAAATCGCTGAACTAGGGTCTGCGCTGAAGGGTATTCATCTGGCTGTCTTATCTGCCTGTCAAACGGGCTTGGGTGGTGCCGATGAGGAAGGCTTGGAGGTAGCTGGATTGGGATATTACTTTTTCCAGAATGAGGTCGATGCGGTGATGGCGTCGCTGTGGAATGTGAGTGATTCAAGTACGAGCCAGTTAATGCAGCAGTTTTATCAGAATTTGTCGGTAGGGACGGTAGCGGAGCCAGTGACGAAAGCGGCGGCATTGCAGGCGGCACAGTTGTCCCTGATACGAAGTAATGACCCAGTAGACAACAATGACCCCGATCGATTCCGGTTAATGCCTCAAAATGGGAAAGATGCACCGCGCCCCGATAGCGGACTGGCCCACCCCTATTATTGGGCTCCTTTTACACTGATTGGCAACGGCCTCTAGACTTAGCTTTCCACGGCTTCAATAGTCATGGAGAGAGCAGCGATCGCATCCACTGCTAACACTGGCTCTATCCCACTACCTGGCTCTCCCCTAGGCGTATCAAAGTCTTCAAACAATCCGTTTAGACCGGAAAGATCTGCATTGGAGTCAGGAGCCTCGGTGAGCCGAGTACCTTGGGCGATCACGCTCAACCCTCTCAGCGCACGAGTAAACGGCGTTTTGCTAGCCAATACTATCGCCTCGTAATATCCGGGCTTACCAAGCGTGAAGTCAAGAGCGGCGGCGGGCTCAGGAATTTGTTGGGTTTGACTCGGCGCGAGAGTGACGGGTTCCGATACATTCGCAGGTAGCAGAATGATCAAATCACCTGAGGGACGCACCCCAATGACACTCACATATAAAGGCTGGGCTTCAAAATTTCTGATAGAAATTTGAAAGCGTTCGTTTGTTTTGAGCTGATGGGTCATGGATGTGGGGGTGGTAGCGCTACCCTCTCGACCAGTGGTAACGCTAGCAATCATCTGTCCGCTCTCTAGTGATTTTATCGTTGCTTGAAGGGTGAGCTGAGACGATTGGGCATTTAAGGTAGCTCGGATGACTTGGGCAGCGAGGAGCGATCGCAATTTAATAAACAACTGATTCAGAGACGACTGTAAGGCTTCTTGCGCAGGTCGAAAAGAATCGGGTATGCCAGCACTAATATTTTGAGTGAACAATCCAATGGCATTGTCTTCAGACAGGCTCGCAATCTCTGCGCTGGCAGCTTCGCGAACTTTAGCATTGTCTCCAAGGCTGTTTTCAGCAGTGACTTTAGCAGCAATTTTCAGATTGATCAACCGGGCCTTATACTCATTCGTCATCCGCCCCACAATGTAATGGATCTCCGTACCATACAGTCCATCTGCATCGGGTAAAACCGCTTCCATATGCGGCCAGTCGTTCATCCGCTCTTGAATATCCGCTGCCTCTGAGTCCAACGATGGATCAACTCCGATTACCAACGTTAAGGATTGGGGCAATACCCGTGTCTGCTCACGCAGCAAGGTATCTATCGGCAAGGGAGCTTTGCTGCTGACCGTTGCTAATAGACCCGCTCGGTGAGTAATCACGAGGGGAGAATCCGGCTCGCTGAAGGTGGTGAGCGTATTGCCTCGGCTAAAGGTTGCTAACACATCAGGATGGACGCCCCCTAGCCAGAGGGTAGTTTCATCCTCCGATTGAGCGATGACGACTGCTTCGGCGGGAGTGGCTTGGGCTGCCAGCGACACAAAGTAAACAGGCTCGT
The DNA here is from genome assembly GCA_003242115.1 of Phormidesmis priestleyi. Classification (GTDB taxonomy): domain Bacteria; phylum Cyanobacteriota; class Cyanobacteriia; order Phormidesmidales; family Phormidesmidaceae; genus Phormidesmis; species Phormidesmis priestleyi_A. The sequence goes on along the minus strand of QBMP01000423.1, from coordinate 905 downwards.
CTGCACTTCCTTGCGTATCTAACAAGGGGATCTGCCCAGAAAGTTGTTGAGTATCGGAGCGGATGCGAGACACTGTGCTTTGCAGGCTGTCGGTTTGCTGCCATAGAAACTGCGTCATCAGATAGGTAAAGGCTCCGGCATCGAAGCCATCAAAGGTGACATCGGCAGATTCTTGGTTTCGCTGGCAGGCGGCAATGACGGCACCTTTGGCTACCCCGATTTCACGGCGGCTTAAAAATTCGGCTCGGTTAATCTTTTGCTTGGCTTCGAGGGCGGTGAGCCATTTTTCCTGATAGGCGAGTTCGCGATCGCTCGCCCTAAACGTCCGCCCGCCATCGGCAGCGCGAATCCTCACGTTCCCTCTTGTCCCGCCACCCGAATAGCAGCTATCTAATACTGCCGTAACCTGCTCTGTCTCTAAAGCAGACATCAGCAAAAACAGCGTTTTGCCCATGATGTCATCGACCTGTTCTAAGTCTCCATCTACATCACTCGGAACAAAGGTGCTGTTGAGATCATCTGCATGAATCGGGTCAGCATCTAGCACCCGTGAGCCATGACCCGAAAAATGAAACACTACAACGCTCTCAGGGGTAGCCTGTTTAATCAAATGTTCTTCAAAAGCGGTGAGAATATTTTCACGGGTAGGGGGCATATCGGCTTCATCAGAAAGCGTGATAATGTCTCTTGGATGAAATTTGAAGCGATGAACGAGCAACTGTTTTTGCATTTCTACATCGGTAGCGCAGCCTCGCAAATTCACAAACCGCTGACTCTCTTTATAACGATTTATCCCCACCAACAAGGCTAGTTTGCGAGGGGTGCCTTGGGCGAGTACTTTTGCATACTGCAGATAGATCTAGAATTGGTGCTTACGACTTTTCAGGTTTTAGGAGTCTGTCTAA
>QBMP01000422.1:1237-2828 GCA_003242115.1 Phormidesmis priestleyi | reverse complement strand
GGCCAGCAAAATTAGAACTAAGTATTAATACTTAATGCAAAAGCGGGATGCACTCTTGTAGCTTGCCAGTTGGGTTCTACGTCCTAGCTTAATCGTCGGTATTTCAGCAGGCTCTATCAAAAAGTCAGGAGTATTAAACAGGCCAATTTTGCTGGTGGGCTGTGCGGATGTTTCTTGCAGTAGCTCGCCAATCCCTCTGTCCATGATCATCTGATTATTCCAGAGTGATTCTACGATAGCGACAGGCTCGCCAGCATACACAAATGTTTCTGGCAGGGCGCTATGCCACCGATAAACAAAGTTAAACTCAATCGACATCCAATTCTCTCGATACCATTTCTCATTTGGGAATGACTGTGGATCGAGAATAACGTTGAAGTGGTAAGGCGTAATGTGATTCACATAGTCTTCTATGACGATTTTCATAATCGTCACTATCAAGATATTTCGCGCTGTTTGAAACAGCCGTTCGTCATCCCAGCTTGGATACGCCCCAGCTAGGATGTCGCAAATGCGATTGTGCTCCCGCAGGCAAATTACGTTGAGCATCACATAGCCAATTTGTACGTTGGCTCGCTCTACCCCCATTGCAAACAGCTTCGCCTTCCGGTCGGGCGACTGCCTGATTTCATCATTTAACGGAATGTAGAGATCTTTGAACTCCTCTTTAATCGTTCCAGTTTCAGCATCTTCATAGAAAAAACGAGGATATTCTTCATTTCGCTGGCTTTTAAGCTTGCCGCCCTCAAAACTTCTGAGTTGGTGCGTCATTTTGCGGGTGAGCCCATATACCGGCGCTAAATCAATGTGATAGTTAGAGGTGTTGCGCAATCGATTGTTGCGATCCGTGCGTAAAAAGCCATCGGTAAACCACTGAACCCAGTAAGGGAACAGCAGCGTTGACTTTTTAGAGTAGATTGTTTCGCCGCCTTGCTTGCGAAAGAGGTCAGCGAGATCTTCTGGGGTAGGCAGGGTGGATTGTTGGTTAAACTCGGAAGAGGGTGGGAGGTGTCGTCCGGTGTAGGTGCGATCCCTCAATGAATCCCAGGAAGTATACGTCTCTGGTTTCTTGAGCCTATCCGTATCAGGAATATGCTCATCTAGCGTCATCAGGCTAAATGGATAGGGCCGAGTCGCCACCTTGTAAACCGTGAGATTCGTTAAAAAGCGATTCAGCCAGCGCGTCAGCAGTGGGCTTCGCTGTACTAATCGCCACAGCCACTCAAAGTTGGTCAACACAAATAACTCTAGCCGGTTAATAAAGCCGTCTCTAGAAGTATCTCTTACCAAGATTCGCTACCTTTTATAATATCTATCTCTATATATCTAATAACTGAGGAAGTTGGCAATAAACCATACACAGTGTCAGCAATTCTTATCATAAAGAATGACTAGACTTTATCGGCAATAGCTGAAATGCTCTCTACATTAGGCTTTAAGAGATCGGCTGAATTTCGGTCGTAACGCTTGTTAGGTAATGTTTTGAGGGTATTTTTGCCTCGTTATGGCCGATTGTTCTGGCCCTCCACTGGCTGTCATTGACCTCTAACCTGACGCCCACTTTGAGCGCATCGTAGTCCTCTTTCAGCCC
>QBMP01000422.1:0-1227 GCA_003242115.1 Phormidesmis priestleyi | reverse complement strand
AGAAAGCCCTGTGCTAGCAAGACGGGAACCAATAGCTCAGAATGCCTACAGAGGCTATAGTGCGATCGCCCTCTCAAACAGCTCAATCAATCCTGACGCGAGCAGAGCCCTCCGGTCGCCAGATAGGACTATCTATCATCGCCTGAAGTATGATCCCTCGTCTGGCTATTTCCTGCAAAGCATTGCGCCGCTGTATCTTCCTCTGCCAGTCACGATGTTCGCTGCCACTAATTTGGCCTATAGCAATTGTTTTGCCGATCGCTTTGCCATTTACCCTTGGCGGGCAGGCACGAGCAAATCTCCCAGACGTATCAATGGCCCAGCCAGATTCAGCAACAGGGCCAGAAGCATGGATATCGCGCTCTAGCTGCAAAAGCCGGTTGAGTTCAGCCGCAAGGAACGAAGTTGAATTCATGATTGTGTGTACAAAATGATAATTGTACACACAATCATGAATAAAGAATCAGGGTGAGCCAATAGCAGTCAACCTTATGGCGTTTGAAGAGAGTTTGAGAGAAGGGGTTGCTTTTTATTTCGTCCAGCGCCCCAACCGATCATAAAAATTCAAAGTCAGCCAATCGGAGCACCTAGCTATCTAAGCAAGCCTTCCTACGAACGGCGGCGATAGTCCCAAGGCTTTTGTGAGGTAGGGTTAGACCATACGCCTATGGCTTGCCGCTTAGCGGCCTCTTCTGCAACTTGCATCCTAGAGCCGTTCAGACAACTGCCAACGTACTTGGGATAAACGTATGCCATGCCATCAGCCACCATCTGAGTATTGAGGTGTATTTCTTCTTTCCCATCGCTCGTGGGTATAAATGCCTCAGCCACCGTTCGGCCATACTGGTCAGTATCAGTCTCAACTAAGATAATGCGGCCATTTCCCTGCGCGACTAAACTCCGAAGATGATCGCGCGACTCTATACCCATCGCCTGCTCTTTCTCCGGAACATCCAGACCGCAAAGGCGAACCTTGATTTCTTGATTGCCATCACTGACGCGCAGCGTATCACCGTCGTAGATACTACCTAGAACAACGTTGTAATGCTTGCTGATGTCAGAACTAGCAGGCGTAACATCAGCAGTTAGTTGCTCCGCAACTTTGGGAGATAGCTTGATAGAGATCGCACCAGCCAGCAGCAAGATTGCACATACGGTTCTGATTTGGCTAGCAGATAGATCTAGAATTGGTGCTTACGACTTTTCAGGTTTTAGGAGTCTGTCTAA
>QBMP01000421.1 GCA_003242115.1 Phormidesmis priestleyi | reverse complement strand
TTATCGTTTCGGTACTGCGACTCGCACAATGACTTCTCTTCAAGGCACACAGACCGCACCTCTTCAGCACTCGCTGCGCCACTCAGCTTCGCTAAAAACAACGCCACTCGCTGCTCTAACGTCTTTGACAGCCGCAACCCTGCGCAGTATTGCTTGAAATCAGCGACTCGGATACCTTCGGTCACTTGCATGGCTTTACGCTCAATATCCTTATTCTCCAGTATAAACAACTACTTATACTATTTCAAGAGTATAAGTAGTTGTTTATACTAAAGGGAAATGTAGCGTTAGACCGCATTGATGCCGTTCTCCACGCAGAATTGCCGCTGGTGATCGCTATACCGACATGAGCAGGGTCAACCGATAATGATCGGATGGCAGACGCCTGACTGTTCAGCCTAATTTAATGCTTGCGTGTCTCGCTGTAGCTGCTCTGCTTGTTGCTGCATAGTTTGAGCCGCTTCGTTAGCTTTTTCGATATTCTCAGTCGGGACAGACTTTCCTGTCTCCGCCGATGGTTTGACTTGGTTAGCTACCAATACGCCTACTATTCCGAGCCCTACTACTAATCCGACTAACGATAGTCCACGCATAGCTTTTCACTTGTACAAATAAAAGACAATTAAGGAGTTGGCTTAGACGTTTTGGCCGGTCGCTTACAGTAAAACACTGCTTTCAGAAGCTCACACAGACCTTTAAGCCTGTCCACCATTCGCTAGCGAAAATTGAATAGCCTTAAGATGCCCTGCTCAGATGACCTACCTACCTAATGAACTAGAAGCTTTCGTCAATCTTCACTCACTCGGATTTACCCATGTTGGCCCGATCCTAATAACCTTACGCTCGTTCTTTTCTCTTGGCCCAACTAGAACACGCTTCTCATGCGCCGAGCGCCAGTGCGGTCTTGGCGAAGCGTGGCTTCCGCCCTGGTCTTGAAGGCGCACTGAGCGTGAAAACTGAGGACGTAGCCACCTAGGACTTCGAGTGGACGGGTTCTTCTGCTTTTGGTGACGGCTCGGGGTCTTTGCCACTGAACTAGAACTGCCTGAATCGTCCAATAGTTCTGGCGAATAGGCCAATGCCAATAGGCACTGAAGCGCTATTTTTTTCATCCGATTGGCATCGCTGATCTCGCTCGCGCTCAAGTCCTCAGGACTCAAGATTCGGCCCGAGTCGTAGAGTTGGCCTGCTTGGTTCACAGTCAGACCACTAATCAACGTCACACCAACGCTATCCATCGAAGATAGATGGACATGCATTGGCCCCTCGTGCTCTAGGTAGGGCACCTTCAGCCCATACCCTTCAGCGATTGACAGCTCCGGGCGATCGCGCGCTGATACATGCACACACACAAAGCTCAGCGCACTGCCTTCCTCTGTTCTTACTGCATTATTGGGCAAGGCCACTAGAAACGCCGGCAAGCTCGGCTCAAAGCCTTCAAATAACTCGAATACATTGGAAAGCTCCGCGTTCTCAACCGCTCTCAACAAATCAATTGACAAGCAATATATTGGCGCATCTTTAAGAAACCACTGCGTCATTCTCAACGCCGCAATTTCTGTCGCAATATCTTCCCGATGGCCAATTCCTGCTTTTACAACCGCTAAATACATCGCTACTAGCGCACTCAAATGATGCCAAGCAATATATCCCTTCGGCATTTTGTACTGACGCGATCTCACCAGCTCGACTAGCTCCGCATGGCTCTCTTCAACCATCCGACTGTAGCTAGAAAGCGATAATCCTTCTTCCGGTGGCTCCATCAGTCTCCTTATTCAGCTACATTTGTATGTTGCGATAGATTAGCTCGACAGATAACTCAATGCCAACGCTTTCTAACACGATCAATTCCTCAGCGTAGTATTGAGAGTACAACCACATACGACCTTCACCGCGTCGGTAGCACTCTACTTTTACGTCTTCAGAGCTAATCAATAAGTACTCTTGCAGCGTCGGAATCTGAATATATTCTTGGAATTTGTCGATGCGATCTACTGCCTCCGTGCCGGGAGAAAGCACCTCTACAATCAGCTTTGGAAATTCGTAGAACGTATCATTAGCTCGGTCTCGTTCATCACAGCTCACGACCAAATCAGGGTATCGGTACGAGAGCCCTTTCTCAACGAATACCTTTACGTCTGAACCCGTCATATCGCAGCCCGCTGCCTCGACGCGATCCCTTAGCGCAAACCGCAGATTGAAGGCCAGCTTATCGTGGTTCTTAGTGCCACCGGCCATTGCAATCACTTGGCCATTGCAGTATTCGTAGCGAACCTCTTGGCAGGGCTCCCACTTCATATATTCCTCAGCTGGCATGGGCTGAGCGTCAAACGCGGCGACCATAGTAGAAGCTCTCGACACAGCAGGTGAGTTGGAGCGGCCATCTCGCCGCCTATACATTAGCAGGCTGAAAGGGCTCCTGAATCTCCCCTCCATAGAATTTGGAGCGTTTTAGGACTACCGGCTTGCTAGGCGAGGCCGGTGGCGGAGCAATAGCTGTCGGCCACCTGGGAGCAGCCCCTCAAAGCTTATGGTCGGCGCTAGGTAGTCGGCGAAAACGGCCAAGCCCTTTCTCGACGACTATAAGCTTATCAAAGGTCACCCCTAGCGCCGTTTGAGCACTATCGCTGCTGGTAAATTAGGATCGTAGCAGCTCTCTCCCCTATCCTTTTCGACGCTCTGATCCGGATACACACGCACGCAGGCAACCCCTGAAAAATAGTCTGGATTTAGCTTCTCGTAAACCAGTGGGAAAAAACCGACCAGCACAACCGGAACCACAACAGGCAAAACTTTCTGCCAACGGATAGTCATCTTCATGGCCTACAGCAGGGC
>QBMP01000420.1 GCA_003242115.1 Phormidesmis priestleyi | reverse complement strand
GCTGTAGACGGTTTTGAGAGCTGACGCATGGCACCGCAAACGCTCGCGACGAAGGATTCACCATCAGCATACAACTTGCCTATCCTGTCAATGCGTAACTCCTATAGGATTAAACAAAGGGACAATAGCGTTCGTTTGTGGATCAATCCCAGTTGTAAAGTTGTAGCGCCGGATATTACAGCGATGACAGGCCAGTGCCAAATTTTCTAACTCATCGGAGCCACCTAAAGACCGTGGCTGTAAATGGTCGATAGTAAATTGCGAAGTGCTAGCTTCTTCAGATGAATGACAGTATTCGCATAAATATTCAGCCCTCTGTCGGATCTGTAATTTCAAAGTCAGGCTAATGCTCATGCTGCCGCAATGAATTTGGCATTGAGCAATGTAAAAATCCGGTCTAGCTCTTGTAAACCGTTAAGCTCAGCGGTTTGAGCTTCAGTAAGCTGTTGCAATTTGTGCAAATTTATCAGCTCTTCAAAGCGTAGCTGTAACGCTTCGTTAAACTTAAAGAGTCGAATACCTCTCACAAGCTGAGTTGTAATACCTTCTTCTATCCAGGAAGACGGTTGAACCATGAATTCAGCAACCATAGCTTGACTCTCCCAATCGTAAATATAGGTGTTTCTTTATTTTAAGCCCGATTCACCAAACCATTGATTTTTCTATGGAACCCTACAGATCCCGCTAACTTTCATCAATGACAGCATCGCGATCCAATAGTAGGAGATTGCGTAGCTGATCGGTGTCGAGTTCGGTGAGCCACTGTTCGCCTGCGCCAACAACCTGCTCGGCTAGCGCTTTTTTGCTGTTGATCATGTCGTTAATGCGTTCTTCCAAGGTGCCGGTGGTGACAAATTTGTGTACCTGTACGTTTTGGGTTTGGCCGATGCGGAAGGCACGATCGGTGGCTTGGTTTTCAACGGCGGGGTTCCACCAGCGATCAAAGTGGAAGACATGGTTGGCGCGGGTGAGATTAAGGCCCACGCCGCCTGCTTTGAGCGAGAGAATGAAGATTTTGGGGCCATTAGGATCAAGCTGAAAGCGATCTACCATTTCTTCTCTTTTGGCTTGAGGGGTGCTGCCATAGAGAAACTGGGTTTGGGTGTTGAGACGGTGTTCTAAATGGTGCGATAGCAGCTTTCCCCATTCGGCAAATTGGGTGAAGATTAAGGCGCGATCGCCCTCGGCAACCACTTCTTCTAACATCTCATCCAAGCGCTGCAATTTGCCCGAACGCCGGTACTTGCCTAATGTATCTTGCTTTAAAAACTGAGCAGGATGATTGCAAATTTGTTTGAGCTTGACCAATAAGGCCAAAATCATGCCTCGGCGCTGTACGCCCGTGGCTTCATCAATGTCACCTAACGTGCTATCGACCGTTTTTTGGTACAAATCGGCCTGCTCGGCGGTGAGCCCACAAAATACGGTCATTTCCTGCTTGTCGGGCAAATCTTGAATGATCGTGCGATCTGTTTTTAAGCGGCGCAGAATAAAGGGTTGGACGAGCGATCGCAGTGTCTTGAGTGAATCTGTATCCCCATATTTTTCAATCGGGGTCGCAAAGCGGCGCTTAAAAAAGTTCAGTGGCCCCAAATACCCCGGATTGAGAAAATCCATAATCGCCCACAGCTCAGACAGCCGATTTTCAACCGGGGTACCTGTCAGCGCAATCCGAAACTCGCTTTCTACCTCACGCACAGCCACCGACTGCTTCGCCGAAGGATTCTTAATATTTTGAGCTTCATCAAGCACCATGCCGCGCCACTCAACTTTTTTGAGATCTTTTAAATCTCGCTGCACCAATGTATAGCTGGTAATGATCAAATCCAGCTTTCCGGCGGCTTTCACCAACGCCGCACCCTTGGGCCGCTGGTCGCCGTGATAGATCAGCGACTTTAGCGTCGGGCCAAACTTTTTCACCTCTCGCTGCCAGTTGCTCAGCACCGAAGTTGGGCACACCAGCAGCACCGGGCCACCTAGCGCCTTTTCCTGCTTCAGATACAGCAAAAAAGCAATCAGCTGAATGGTTTTACCCAGGCCCATATCATCGGCAAGGCAAGCCCCTAGCCCCCACTGCTCCAAAAAGGAAAGCCAGGAAACGCCCTTGGCCTGATAAGGCCGCAACTGCCCTTCAAAGCCCTCCGGCTCAGCCATCGGCGTCAGACTTTGGTTGCCGGTGGTCATTGTGGTGATTAGCTCATCTAGCTTGCCGGAAGCATCGAACTTAACGACCGGCAGCTTGTCTATGAGCTGATTATCACCCGTGCTGATGCGCAGCGCTTCTTCCACCGAAAGCTTAGTTTGACCCTTGCGCTTTTCAAAGAATTCCTTTGCCGCGCGCACATCCTGAGGTCGCAGCTCGATCCACTGACCGTTGATTTCAACTAGCGGCGTCCCCTGCGTAATCAAATCATCAAATTCTGCTTGGGTGAGAATCTGCCCGCCGACAGACAGATCCCACTTAAAGTTCAGCAGGCTTTGCAGCCCCAAGCGCTGCTGCTTCGGTGGGGCCGTCGCGCTAATTTGCAGGCCCAACCGACTGGCGCTGACTTTGCTGGGATCAATCAGGTTATCCGGCAAAATCACCCCAAAGCCGCTGTCTTGCAGTCGCCAAGCTGAGGCTTTGAGAAACTGATACGCCTCAATCGGATCGAGCGTCAGGTGGGTCGGGGCTTGCTGAGTGAGGGTTTGCTTAATCGGCTCGTACAGGCGGGTGGCGCGGCCCAAGCCGCCTAGCAGGGTTTCTTGTGGGGCTTCGACGGCGCGATCCTGGTAAATAAATTCATCGGTGGGATGCTGCCAAATGGTGTCGGCGGCAATTTGCAGGTCGCTGTCGTCGATTGCTTGCAGTCCGTATTGAAGCGTCCAGTTTAGAT
>QBMP01000041.1:10167-19777 GCA_003242115.1 Phormidesmis priestleyi | reverse complement strand
GAGATGTCGATGAGAAAGCGGCACCAGCTGCATCGAACGCTGCACGAACTTGGCTTGCTCGATGAATGGAATACCGTCTTCCTGCTCAGCTTGCTCAATAGCTGTGAGCCGGAGCAAACGCTGTTTTGGACAGATGAGGCATTCAAGGCGATCGCTCATCTGGTAGCTCAGCATTGGGCTGATATATCGAACTAATCCCGCGTCTCTATTCAGCCGCACTCTTCCAAATGGGAGTGCGGCTGAACTTCTGCGCAGCTACCGCAGCGAAGGCATGAGGAGCAAAGAACCGTCGCTGCTCCGACAACAAACCCTTATTTCCAAAAAGGAATAGCCATGACTTCATCAGCACTTGCAACATTCTCTGAGAAATTTCCTACTGACAAGCCTTGCACCTTGTGGCAGGTGGTTCAAAACAGCAAAACTCATACCGATCCATCTGAGAAGCGAGCAGTTGCCCGTTCAATCGTCAAAGATATTTTGCAAACTCAGGCGGTCAACTATGTCAACGCCTTCTACGACGAAGCTTCAAAGCAATATCCCGGCAGACCCTTCGCGGCCTATAACATCATGCTTCTCATGGATGCCCCAAAGTTCGCTAACAGAGCGTCAAAGAAACGCTCTAAAACAGTGCTGGGCTGGGTTCATACGTTCCTCACTGAAGCAGGTGAGACTGTGCTGTTAGAAGCTTTCGAGCAGGCGATCGCTCATCGTCTGCTCGAAAGCTAGCTCTCCGCTGCTAGATAGTTTTGCTACTGCTAATACGAGACACCGCAATCACCCCCTAGAGAGTCCTTCTCTGGGGATTTCTTTTTTATGGCTCAGGGAAAACTCAACGCCCCCTCACTGTCAGGTTCAGTCACAAAGCGATCGCCCCAAGGTGAAACCTCAACGCGGGTTTTTGCTAGCGCAAAGAAGGAATGACCTTCATTTCGGTATCGACAATGCCCAAAGCATCCAAAAAAACCAAAACTAATGACTACAAGCTGATCGCTGACAAACTACTAGCGTTGATGAGCGCAGGCACCTTACCTTGGCACAAAACCTGGAGCAGTACGCCCTATGCCAACGCCCTAACAGGCCATTGCTATACCGGCATGAACCCACTGCTAGCAGAAATTGATGTCATGATCTCCGGCTACTCAACCACTCTGTTTGTGGGCTTTAAGCAAGCTGCTGACAAAGGCTGGAAGATCCGCAAAGGCAGTAAAGCAACCGGCCTATGTCTGGGCGGCAAAGGCGTCAAGCAAGAAACTGATTCTGAAACAGGAGAGACCTTGGAGAAGTTCTACAGCTTCAGCCGATGGCTGAGGGTCTTCAACCTCGACTGCGTTGACGACGACGAGGCAGACATAAAGGTTGAAAATGTAATCGCTCGATTCCAAGGTGAACCCAACACCAGCGCTCGTATTGAAGACGCAGAGAAGCTCATTGCTGCGCAGCAGGCAGAAATTGTCTTCGGCGGTAATAGAGCCTGCTATTCACCTTCTCTAGACAAAATCCATCTGCCGATTTACCGGAGCTTTTCTAATGCAGAGGCGTACTACGCTACGGCTGTTCACGAGCTAGTTCATCGTACCGGCCATCAAAGCCGACTAGCTCGTAACCTGGATGGAAAGAAAAGGAGTCCTGAGTACGCCTTTGAGGAATTAGTCGCCGATATGGGCGCAGCGTTCGTCTGCGGAACGCTGGGAATTCCATCCGATTTAGAGCACCACGCCAGCTACATTGCCGAATGGATGTCTCTGATCCAGGACGATAGCAAAGTCTTCTTCAAGGCGTTCAAGCTCGCGAAGACAGCCGCCGACCTTCTATTAGACAACGCCGGATTGTTGCCCGAAGGAGACGGTGCTGAAGACAACGCTGAAGCTGCTTAGACCTATCTAGGCATCGCCCACACGCCTATAGATCTCAGGCATTCTGAGATCTATAGGCGCGTGGGCAAACACCGAACTATCCTCATTCAGCGCCGCTACCGCAGCGGAGTCATGCTGAATGAGGATTTTTCATGATTACTACAACAAATTTCAAAGCTGGTCAACTGGTTCGCATTAGCAACCTTCGCAGTCTCGCCTACGGGCGAGTCGCAATGGTGATGACAGCCGAGGGGAAAGAGCGATCGCTAGTACGGTTTGCTGACTTGCCAAAAACCGTAAGCGCCGCGCCAAACCCAGCAGGGTTCACGGAGACGTTTGCGACCAGCGATCTAACGCTAATCACAAACGTCCCAATCGCTGCGCTCTATCTGCTAGTCACAATTGTGGAACGCGATGGAGATCGCCGCTATGCCCACCACTGTCTTGCCAATGGCATACAAGGACAGCGGCAGGAGACGCTGGCCGACAGCATCGCCCAGTGCTGGTACGAAAGTGGCGGCGAGTGGGACGCGGCTGAAAATGCTTGGCGATTCGATACGCACCACTTTGTGCTTGCCGAAGACTGGCGTGAGCTAACTATAGCCGAGTACATCAATCTGGCCACTGATTTGACCGACTGTACCCCTGGCTATACCTCTGGGCCTAGCTACGGGGAAAACACAGAAGCCGAATACATCCGTCGCCAAACACGCGGACTAGACTAAATTCTGTTCATGATCTGTTCCATCCCCATTCAGCACCGCTATCGCAGCGGAGTCATGCTGAATGAGGATTTTTTCATGACTACTACGACTAATTTCACACCCGGTCAAATTGTCAGAGTCAACAGAGTTGAAAGCATGGCCTTCGGGCGAATTGCAAGGATCACCCAAAACATAGGCGGTGAGTCGTCAGAGATTCATTTCGTGGATCTACCGCTAGGTACTCCGCCTAGTTCCAAAGAGTGGTCGGGACGAACGATGCACTCAAACCACGAGTATTTGACACCTATCGAGGGCGTTCCAGCAGCGGCGCACTACATCTTTGTGACGATTGTGGAGTACAACGGCAGCTTCTGCTACCACGAGCACTGCTTGGCTCATATCAGAAGCGACCAAACCCCAGACCAAGTGGCTGGCGAGATCGCAAGACAGTGGTATGAGGGCGGCGGACAGTGGAACGAAGAAGAAAAAGCCTACATCTTCACAGAGTTCGACCGCCGTATAACCGTCGAACACAATAACCACGAGGAAATCTCGTTGGGTCAATACGTTCAATTGCGTAACTGGCTCAGGGACTGCACCCCTGGCTACGCAGGTTACGCTGGCGCGATCTCTGTCGGGCTATAGCGACCCATCTGCACCCCCTAGTGCAAGCACTATCCCACAGCTTCTGAGTTCTCTCAGAAGCTGTCTATTTTTGCCCCAGGATGTTCTAGAAGAGATTGTCTGTTAACGGGATAAAATCAGCTAGTCAGAATCCTGATAATGGTACAAAATCAATACATATCAGCTATTTTCGTAGTGATGAAGATTTATGCCTTCCAAACTCCTCATCGTCGAAAGCCCTGGCAAAATTAAAAAGCTCAGCCAAATCCTTGGATCTGATTGGCTGGTCAAAGCCAGCGTTGGCCATATTCGTGAACTGGCCAGCGACGGCGATGACTCACTCGGCTTTGACATAGACAGCCGCTCAGTTCGCTGCCGGTTCATTGCCCGTGGAGATCGCGGCGCAAAAACAATTCAAGGCTTAAAAGCGGCAGTGCGTCAGGTCAAAACGGTTGTCCTCGCCACTGACCCCGACCGAGAAGGCGAGACAATTGCTTGGCATCTTCAAGAAGCGCTAAATCTAAAGAATCCGCAGCGCGTCGTTTATAGCGAAATTACACCCAACGCCGTCAGAGCAGCGATCGCCCAGCCGCGCACTATCGATCTCGACATGGTTAACTCTGGCCTATGCCGCACCGTACTCGATAAGCTGGTTGGCTACCGAGGCTCACCGCTGCTGTGGCAGTTGCAGAACGGAGCCAAAAGCATGGGCCGCGTCCAGAGCGCTGCTCTTCATATCCTCTGCACCAGGGAACGCGAGATTCAAGCCTTCGTACCGCAGGACTACTGGAGCGTCTTTGTCGATTACGCCGAAGGCTTCCGGGCCTACTATCAAGGGAGCGCTGCCGAGACATCTGAGGAAGAAGCGCCCGACGATGCCGCTCATCCATCCGAGCAATCAGCACCAGAGTCAGCTAGAGTCACCTCTGAAGCAGAAGCCAATCGACTGGTAGAGATCGCCCAACAGCATCCGCATCGCATCACCAGCGTTGAAGGCAAGACTACTAACCGCAAGCCGCCCCCACCATTTATCACCTCTAGCCTGCAACAAACCGCAGGTTCGCGGCTGCGTTTCAGCCCAGAGCAAACGATGAAGGTTGCCCAGTCACTCTATGAAGCGGGTCTGATTACCTACATGAGAACAGACAGCACGATGCTCAGCCCTGAGTTTTGCGCTCAGGCGCGGCAGTGGCTAGAAAGTAACGACCTAGATAATGTCCCGGCAAAAGTTGCCCAGCATCGCAAGGCAAAAGGCGCACAGGAAGCGCACGAAGCAATTCGCCCAACTGATATCTATCGGCCTTCAGCAGACCTAAAATCACAGCTTTCTGCCGATGCCTTTAGCCTATACGTGATGATCTGGAAGCGGGCGATCGCTTCTCAGTGCAAACCCGCCCAAGTGCAGCAAACCAAGATCAACACGCAGTCGAGTTCAGTCTGCTGGCAAGCCAAAGGACAGGTTGTGATCTTCCCCGGCTATACCCGCTACTGGAATAATTTGAAGGCCGATGCAGAACTTCCTAGATTGCCGCAGGGACAAGTCGTTACTCTTCAGCAAGCAACCCACGAACAGAAACAGACTCAGCCACCGCCCCGCTACAGCGAACCCAAGCTAGTGCAGATGATGGAGCGCAAGGGCATTGGCAGACCCAGCACCTATGCGCCTACGATTCAAACGCTCAAGCAGCGGCTATATGTAGAGATGGCCAAAGGCTCTCTTCTTCCCACCGCGCTGGGATTGGAGGTCGATGCTTTTCTTAAAGAGGCACTTCCTGATCTACTCGAAGCTAGCTTTACCGCTCAGATGGAGCAGGCGCTCGACCAGATTGCAGAAGGGAAAGAAGACTGGCAGCGCTACCTATCCGGCTGGAATCAGGAGTACTTCATTCCAGCCCTGACTAAAGCGCAGCAGGTCGTTCCCAAGCACATATCGAGTACGCCGGTTTCGCGCAGTGGCAAAGCCCTGTCTAAAACACCCTGCCCTCAGTGCCAAAAGCCAATGGCCAAAGTACCCAGCACCAAAGTTCAGAAAAAGTATTTTCTCAAGTGCGTCAGCGGCTGTGAGGACGTGGTGCTGTTTTACTCCAAATACAGCAAGCAGTGGGAGCCACCTCGCGCTAAAGGCAGCGAAGGGCCAAAGCTAAGCTCTGCTAAAGCCACGCTAACGGAGCATTCCTGTCCGGTTTGCCAAAAGCAGATGGAAGAGTATGGCTATGAGAAAGACGGCAAAGCTAAAAAGCTGTTGCGGTGTTCGGACACGAAAGCTAGAAATCAAGCTAAGCACAAAGAGGCTGTTTACTTCCAAACGGACTCAGGCTGGTGGAGTCCCAAGCACGGAAATTTGGAAAATAGCGTTCAGAAAGACTGATGTAAAATTCGTAGGGTATAGCGTTCAGAAAAATTGATGTAAAATTCGTAGAGTAAAGAGAGAGTGACAAGAAAATGGCATATAGATATAGATCAAGTGAAATCGGAGACCCCAGTCCAAGAGAGTTAGATCTTGCTGAACTTAGTGGCAGTGATGAAGATCCTGGAGATCTTCTATCGGGGGGAGCTGATATTGATGACCTGATTGCTGCTGGAGTACTAAATGGCGACGACGACGAGCGCGAGGTCACTCAGGATCTAGAAAGTGTTGAGTTGCCAGAGCAGCCAGTTCTAACTAGAGAAGAGGCGTTAGCCCAGATAAAGCAAAAAAATGAATGGCTTATAGCCCACGGCTATCGAAATCCTGCCCGATGGAATAAGAAAGAATACTCGAATGTTTCAAGTCAACCGCTTTGACCTTAAAACTGGGCTAGCGCTACACGAAACAATTGAAGGTGTAGATCAGCCCAAAATAAAACAGATAGAACATTCTTATTTAGAGCACTGGCTTCAAGAGCATGAGCTATCTGCCCAGTTCTACACAGGCAAATTCTATGACGGGGTGAACGATTCAGACCGTCTGCGCCTGGAGGAGGAAGGCAAGGTACTTGTCTTTACAAACGGGAAAGACGGTTATTTTACCGACCCAAATACCGCTCAACTAATGACGGCGGGAGATCCAAGCCAGAATATTTCACCTATCTACGCAGGCGATCGCAATTCTCCTCACAATTTTGTAGCCTATGGCAGCTTGGTTGCCTCTGATGGCATTTCAGCAACCTCCCTTTCCTTTGTCCGCCTCCTGGTCATCGACGACGAGCGCAGAACACATGGCGATGCCCCGCTCATTGACCTGCAAGGGAAACCCATTGTAGGAAAGCAGTTAGAAAAGCTCTACGACAAGATGGGCGATGGCACGATGCTGGTGCCTTCAGCCGTTATGCGAGAGCTAATGACACCAGAAGAGTGCGATGAAATCACGGCAAGGGTGTTTGAAAAAGCGGGCATCAGCAATGACATCACAACCCTCGCGCAAGACATCTCGCAGACAGCAGAAGCCAGTCAATTAGCCGAGCGCCTGATTGATGGCCGAGCTAATAGACTGGTGAGCCAATTTCGAGCGGCCACACCGGCTTTACCAGGGCTGATCAAAGGCACAATGGGCAGCAGCCGATGGTGCGAACGCCTGGGCGTAGATGCCATCATCTCTAGCAATGACATCAAAGGCGATGATGGCAGACTGTCCTCGCCAGGAATAAAGACAATTCCCAGCTTTTGGATCAACCGGAAGTCAGATGGTCGCTATGGCGAACAAGTAGTCGGGCCGCAGGTACAGGGCTGTATTCCAGAAGCTACGCTGCACGAGTTCAATCCTCGAAAACAGGCTCAAGCCGAAGCACTCGCAGCTGTTGCCAACGATTCAACTCGGCTGAGCCAATATTATGTGCAGCAGAAAGAGAAGCAGCGCGAGCGCATAGCCGATAGCGCTGAATTTGATGATGAGCAGCAACCAGCGCGTCCTGACTGGCTCTACGAAGCGTTGAAGGCCGATGAGTACGGCCAGCTTTCTGGCCTTAGCAAAATCAACAGAGCGCTTAACCGCTACGTAAAAGATGAATGGCTAGATAACGCTGTAAGCGGGATTACAGTGCCTTCAGCAATGGCGCAACATCACAGTCAGCTCAAGCCTTGGGAGGTATGCAATAAAGACCTCGCACATGGCGCTATCGTGGCCTACTATCGCTCCCCCTTTCCCAACGTAGGCGCAGCGGCGATCGCTATCAATAATACTGAAATTATTAGAGAGAAAGATAGAGAAGCATTTTCCAAGCAAGGGGTGGCTTACCTAAACCCCTGGACAGCTAAAAATGTCGCCATCACCGACTTTGATAGAGATGCAAACGGCTACTTTGTGGGGTATGAAGCGACTATTCCTGACCTGCCCCAGCAAATCCGCCAGCAGCTAGCGACAGCTGAGAAACTACCCTTACCCCAGCAATATGAAGCATGGCGCTCACTGTCTGAGCAGATGGTTCAGCAGATGGAGCAAGGAAAAGAACAGCGCATTGTCCCGGCTGACTACCCGCTAGCGGTCAAAGAATTCATCGAGCGCAATGCTCCAGAAGTTAAACCGCCTGAAATCACGAAGCAAAAGAAGGTCAAGCATCCTTGGGAAGCAGCAGAATCTCATACAGCCGCGACTTGGCGGGCTTTTTCAATAACAGCAAACAACCCAACTGGCAAAGTGGCGAATGCTGGAATGACGCTTCAATCCTTTGCCCTAGAGATGCAATATGCCCCTGAGCCACAAAAAGAGAGGTTATTACTTCAGGTATCGGCTCATCTCTCGGAGAAAATAGAGGAAGGCAAACTAGAGATTCCCGATGATGCGGATCTGCAAGCCAAGGGGTTTCCAGCCTATCAATTTGAGGAGCGAATTAAGCTGATCGCGCAGGCTAAATCCCAACTCACAACGATTGAAGATCCTCAAGAGCGCCGACAGTTTATTGATGAGAATCTAAAAGATGCCTCTAGCCTGCTATCAGACATCGTAAACGGCCCTAACGCTGCCAACTTACAGGCCGCTGTGGACACAGCCAAAAGCGCTGTGCCCATTGATGAAGGAATTCACAGCTTTGTCAAGGCTTTGGGCTATAAAGAGCACGAGCTACGCAAGCACCAACGAGATCCCGACAACTACACGGGCGGTAAAACACTGCCGACCAATACCCAGGAGCCTATCGGCTGGGCCATCGAAACTGTCAATGACATCTATGAAAGTGTGCAAGCTGCGCAGTTAAAAGAGCTTAGAAATGAAGCCTACAAAGATATCGTCCCCAAAACCTGCACACCGCAGCAGCAAAAGCGGGCGCAGGAAATTACCCGCACCTACAACGGTCTGATAGGTAACTGGCGAGTAGCCAAAGACCAACTGCGGGAGAGACGCCCGGAAGACCAACAGCCAACGCTAGCCGTTACAACGCTCGGTGGTAAACAGCTCATCGTTCAGAATTTGCAAGATTCGAGCGGCGAGCTACCGATTTGGAGAGCTGCCGGTGTGCAGCCCGATTGGAAAATTCATATTAGGCGTAATGAGCAAAATAAGCCCGGACAAACCCGGTTCTCTGCACATTTAAACTTTCCAAGTCAAGGTGGCAAACCAAAAACTGAGCTGCTCGGCTATCTATCCCCCGCGTCTATTGATGAGCATGGCCCAGCCATAGATGCAGGCATCCAAGCGAAAGGGCGGGAACTCACGCTGTCGAGCCCGAAGGTGCAGATTCAAGTACCCTTCGCTCAACAGAATGATGTCGATGGGATGATCTCTAGGGCGACGGAATACCTTCAAGTCGTCACCCAAATCGAACCTGAATCGCGCGCTGATTTTGCCGCTGCATTCTGGCGCGACAGTCATGGGATGGGCATCGCCCTCAAGCAGTTTACTGACCAGCTGTGCGACCGCCTGCAAACTATCCCTGAAATTAAGCTCACCGGCATTCAGTATAAAGAAAATGAAGTCGGTCAGATTCCTCCAGGCGAGTATACAGCGCGATTTAGTGAGCTGACTTACACCAATAGAGTGGGAGAAACCAAGACATCGCCTTCCATCGCCATCGTCGAAAAAGACGGCAGCACCAAACACTTCGGTGTACTTGACGCACGTTCTCTTCACCTGCCGCTAGAGACTACAGTAATCGCTGATATTGCTATTGAGGAGAATGGCAAGACGGCTAAGATGCAAGTACTGAAGTTAGCCGATCCTGCCAAAATAGTCAGCCCTCTGGAAATAAAGGCGGATAGCAGCACAGAATTTCGCGCCTCTAATGACCTACCTGACCAATACAATCCATCACGACACGAACTTCGCGAATGGCACAAGGTAGCCCACGACAACAAAGACATGGAACGGGTAGCCTGGATTATTGATAAAGGAGTGAGGCTTAGAGACCTTTTTAGAGAAGCAAGCAAGGATTCTGAAGCTATTCCCCCTTTAGACTACTGCCATCCTGATGTCGCCATCAGCTCGACAGACCATCAAGAAATGAGTCAAGCAATCTCTGA
>QBMP01000041.1:2082-10157 GCA_003242115.1 Phormidesmis priestleyi | reverse complement strand
ATTGTCTAACCAAGAAAAACAGGCAGAACAGGCTTGCCTCTGATTCTCCAAACTGCTAGCGCAGCGAAGCGTTGAGGCTGGTTCTAGATTCTCGTAATCGGCACCAAGATGTTGACAGATATTGAGCTAGCCGCTATCTTAAAACTGTTCTCAAAGGGCGATCGCTACAGCGCTTAAAAAGAACACCCACAAACCAAACATACACTCCCCCACTTCATGGAGAAGACAAATGACTTACGAATCTTTCGACAATTTCCTTACCCTAGCGCTCACCGCAATAATCTATGGCACGGGTCTTTGGCTGGCAATTAGCTTCCCACTGTTTGTAGTTCGCCGCGACCTCTCAGCGAATCCTGAAGAAAAGCTAGAACCTACATCGACTCAGGCGATCGCTCAAGCTGATGTAGGGACAAAGACCGAAGCACAGCAACTACAGCCTACTGTTATCGCCGAATCGCCAACTCCATCATTCCAGCACGAAACCTTGAAGCATTCGGCTAGTCAGATCGTCTCTGAACCGGTTGATTTCGGTCTGTGGAAAGTAGCCGATCTCCGTGGGATGAAGCTCCGCGAGACATTCGATATCCCACTACGGCCAAGAGGAGAGACCCGCGCTTTTAAGAAGACCGAGCTGAAAGCACTCTATCTAGCCGCAATGGCTCGGCCTCGTACAAAAAGTCAGTCTACCCTTCACCTAGTCGGCGGGTGATCCTGGAGCGCACCGCAATCAACTGAGCTACGCTTGCCCTGGCTCAGTTGATTCCAAGAACCGATTCAATCCGCTCCAGCTTAATCATTGTCCAATTCGAGCGCTCATCAATTCTGGTGAGCGCATTTCCTATCCCACCCGAATACCAAAGAAGCAGACTTAACCCACAGCTCACCACTGAAAACGTACCGACCAGAGACAGCCCTTGCAAAAAGTCAAATCTCTGGTTCTTCATTTCTACGGGGTTGCCTATCTGAGGTGGGAGGGATTGAGGGTGCACTTTTTGAACGTCGTATATCTCTATCAGTGACTTGAGGCCGTTCTCTAGCAGCTTCAGTCGTTGTGCCTGCTCCCCTTTCAAGAAGCTTACCAAGTTGGTCGATGAGTCCTTCAGTTGTGCCGTATTCTCGGCTAGCTGAAGGATCTGTGGAGACTGGGCTTCCTGCAAGTATTGCGTCAAGTTCTCCAACGAGTGCTTTAGTTCCTGCGTTGATGTCCCTAGTTCGCCGCTGTGCTGCGCCAAAACGATCAAGTGCTTCGCTAGCTCCTGCTGCATGAGGTTTGAACCACTCAAATCCTCCGCCTGGATGGCTAGGCAATCCGTTAGATGGAGATTGGTTTGGCTCCATTGCTTTAAAACCTCCTCAGCGGCTCTATTGTGCTGGGTCTGCTCAATACGCATCTCATCTATCTGAGCAGATAGATGAGCGATCGCATCAATTAAGTCTGCGTCCCTTCCTGCATTCATAGTATTATTTTCAGACTGAAGCCGTTACCTCTTGAACTTGCTCTGCTTCTAATTGAGCTTGCTTTGCTTCTTTTTCACTGCCCAGCAAAATTTCGTTCTCTATGAGATGTTGAGTTCTCGATAGCCAACTCATCACTCTGAGTCTTGTGCCGATATCCACTTTCTCAAGCTTCGTATCTTCTACGGCTTGATTCATTTCAATGCCTTCTTCTCTTAGCTTATTGATGGCAGTGGGCGTCAGGACAGGAATCTCAACGACTGACACAGAGTTTTTCTTGCATAGAGACTTAATAGATTTGCTTTCATTGAAAGCGTCCCACTGATACTCACGGCTACGGCCCATGTTTTTCAGGAATATGTGCTTGATTGAAGAATACTTTTTGACGGAATCCTCGAAAAGTTTTATAGAGCTAGGGTCAGAGTCACAGACCCACCATTTGATAAGGTCTACTTCAAAACTATCAGTCGGAACGTCGAGGCCACATTCCTCAATCCACTGATTGATAGCCTTCTCGCCGCCTGCGGGAAGGTCAACTAGAATATCCGCTGGCTCTCCTACAGTTTTTTGATTTTCTTCATAAGCAATTGTCATAATCAGATCTGGCTGGCCAGCCATGATAGGGTCATCTGACAACACCAAGATCTTTGAATCATGGTAGGTGCTTTTGAGGGTTCTAGAGTCGTTGTCACTATCGATCACAATCAAGGGTTTCTGGTGGTGGCGGTAGTACTCGACCACTCCAGACGCCCAAACGCTCTTACCAATATTTCCCTTATTCCCAGTGATGAAATGGACTCTAACCATTACAGACTCCTAATCCTTATTTGTAAAATCTTGATGCTGCCAGCTTTTGATGCTCTTCGAGGGTTACCGAGAAATCTATTTTCCTACGCTTTTTAGAAGGTTTTTCACTACCAGAGACTCCGGTTAAAGATTCTACATCTGGCACCTGTATTTTTTCTTTCTTTTCTTCTTCTACCTTGCCTCCCGATGCAGGCACATCAGCATTAGCCTTAATGCCGTTAATTTCACCCTGCTGACATATGGATTTTTGAGCTGCGTCTCCTCTTACACGACGCTCACTATAGTAATAGCACTTGAACGTATTAAAAGTCTTTGGCCAAAGACCTTCTTCAACGAGAGCACTGTAGATCTCAGTTAGGCCATAGCCTTCACTACGATAGTGCTCAATCGTAGGTAAGAGCTTTCTTATTCTCTCGGCGCTTGAAGAACTAGGCTTTGTTCTTCTGAGCTTTCCTAGCTGTACAACCTCAACCATGTTAAGAGCCAAAGCAAGTCATCGTACTGGAACAATTTCGACGTGCTGAAAGATTCTGCATTTAAATTAAACTATCACGCCAAATCTTGTTCGTGCCAACTACATATCAGATATCAGAAGTATATCCTGGAATAGATATTATCCGTATAGTATCTGTATATTATCCAGATAATTATCCGTATAGTATCCGTATAGTATCTGTATATTATCCGTATATTATCCGTATATTATCCGTATATTATCCGTATATTATCCGTATATTATCCAGATAATTATCCACCCACCATCAGGCTTTTGACAGTTCTTTTATAGCCCCTCCAAAAAGCAGCAAGATATGGCAAAGTGACCCCCTATTATGAAAAAGCTTAGAATCTACTGTACCGAGTCCGAAAGAGAGACCATAAAGCAAAGCGCAAAGGCAGAAGGATTGACTGTCAGCAGCTATCTTCTTCGCAAGACTAAGAATGATTTATACGAACGCGCCATGCTGGTAGAGCTAGTCATGCTCATGATTCAGCTCATAGAAGCCCAGGTCGTTGGGGAAGAAGTCAAAGACGACCTGCGCGAGATCGCCCAGTCTGTCATGGACGGGGAGGCGATATCAGAGGCGAGAGAAAGAATTTCGGAGGTATGTCGGCTTGCTGATCAAAGTGACCAGAGGAGGTAACCCAGGAGATCTGTGCCGGTATGTCCTCGACCCAAGGAAACAGCCGGAGAAGGAGCAGGCGGCGATTGAATCTAATCAATCGGTCGGGCCTATCCTGGTCTGCTCAACCATGCCAGGAAGCACCGCAGAGCAGCTTGCTCAGTACCTGCGGCAAATAGCACAACTGAACTCCAGGGTTGAAAAGATAGTTGCCCACTATTCGATTAGCTTGCCCCCCAGCGACGGCGGACAGATTGAGAGATCGCAGATGGCGGCAATTTCAAAAGCGATGCTTCACGAGATGGGTCATAACCGATGCCCATACTTCGGGGTAGAGCATCATGACGCGACCCAAAAACACTGGCATCTGGTAGCCAGTACGGTTAGCTATGCGGGAAAGTGGGTAGACGATAGCTTTGACCGACACCGGCTACGCACTGTCGAAAGAGAGCTAGAGCAAAAATTTGGACTGACGAGATCGCAACCTCGATCCCCAGACAGCATCAGGAATCTGACGACGGGAGAGTATCGAATGAAGGAGCGGACGGGAGAACCCGTGGCAAAGGAAAAGCTCTGGGCCGCTATAGATAGTTGCCTTGAAGGCAACGATTCGCTCATCAAGTTCATTCTGGAGATGCGGGCTAGATATCCTGAAATCTCGGTTCGGGTAAAGGAACGAAAAGGGAAGAAAATCGGCATCAGCTACAGCATTGACGGCATCGGGATCGCTGGGTATAAATTGGGCAAAGCCTACTCTCTGGCAGGATTGGGGAAATATCATCAGCTCCAGAACGACCCCAAGTCAGCCGCTCTGATAGACGAGGTTCTATTGAGATCGCCTGAGGAATGCATACGGTTGAAAGCTCAGCTAGAAGCGGGCCTAGAAACCTCTTCTCGGCAGAAGCCTGGAAGCGGCTTAGAGCTTTGAAAAAAACATTTAATTTTTATTAAGCGAAAAAAGGTCAAAAAAGATCTATTCATCAGGAGTTTTGGTACAAAAACGGAGAGAGAGAGAACTGAAATGTACAAAAAGAATCAAAAATGTACAAAAAGCCTTGACCCAGGTTTGGGTTTTGTACAAAAAACAAAGATTATGTACATTCCTTGTCTATCTCAGAGATTTTCGCCAATTTAGCCGCAGTAGGATTTTTAACAGATCTGAATTAGGCTGGCCGGTAATGAGTCGTTTCGGCTAGCGGCCTTGCTAAAAATACTTGCTGTATTCCTAATATCGTTCTTTCTTTGGATAGCACCTGTTCAAGCACAGGAGGTATCCACTGTTGACTTATCCCATGTGACGTTTAACTCGTTGCCTGCCTATGAAAAAGCGGGTTCTATTGCTTCAGCGGGCGACCTAGCAGTTGAACTTGGCTACGATCCAAAACGAGACTGGTTGCCAGGTGATCTACCTGCTGAGGTATTCACGCTTGGAGATTTTCAATCGAGCCTCCAAGCCGAAAAGCTGAATCTCAATCAGATTGCCCAGCTATCAGGGCTCGATATACCGAGCCTAAGAATTGCCGACATCCCTTTTTTGCAGGGAGCGACCCTATCCGAGCTGCTAGATGCTGTGCCATCGCTAGGCGCTTTTACGCTGAAAGAAATACCGGCACTCGCTGACATCATTGGCGGAGACTTGGAGCAAACGCTGGCAAAAGTGATATCGCTCGATAGTGTGATCGGCGATCTAAAGATTAGTGAGTATCTCGGAGACTTTTCGATCCTCGAAATTCCGAACTTAGACTTGACCGCCTTGGGCAACTTTGCCAACTGGCAGACGTTGGCGATCGCTGAAATTCCAGGACTCGCTGATATTGAGTTGGGTGCGCTCTCCGATGTGATGGCCACCTTCAACGGAGTCACGGCGATGCATGACGTGACCTATGGGCCGAAAGAGCATCGAACGACACTGACCAAGTTTTCTATTACCGGCAGCGATCAGGTCGGCTTTGAAGTGCAATGCGCTCAAGAAAGGGGCTGCTCTAATCTGGAGCTGGAAGGGCCAGGGAGAATGCACGGGGCACAATGGATTGCAGGGGGTGACGGCCAAGGGCAGCAGATGGTCGAAGGCGGGCGAGGGCTGCTGGGGATTATCAACAGCGGGGAGGAGCCTACTGGGCGGCATCCCTTTGGCAAAGCATTTAAAATCGTACTGACAAAAACCACTGAGTCCAAAGGCACAGGCGAATTTGGACTCTACTTCAACATATGCGTGAAGGGAGCCTTTTACGATCTGGGCTGTACGCCCTATTTCCTTGGCCCGATTCCGATGCCTTTGCTGAACACAAAGGAAAAAGGCATGGTGATTACCGGACTGCTTGACGGGCAGGGGGGCGCGACGAGCGGCATCGAAGCACCGGAGGCATGGGAAGACTTACGCCCAGAGACGCCGCCAGAGGTCGCAGACTTTATTAAAGCAAATACCCCAAGTGGTTCTAGTTTTGGCGGCGGCCTGTGCGGAGAAGGCCCTGGGGGGATTGACTACAAAGCACTCGCGGATGCGTATAAAACTATCGAGAGCAATATTGATAACTACGATTCTGTTGGGCCGTACACATATGGAGGTGAAGGAGGAAGGGGTCAACCTCTATGGGGGTACGCACTAGGGAGATATCAATATATGACTTATCGCGAGGATATTCGGGCGATAATCATGCCAAAAGCAGGGGGGGCACAATTTTTGGCAAAGGCTGATAGAGGTGGTGGAGTATCTGTCGCAGATCTGAACAAATACTTTCCACCTGAAGCTCAGGACGATTTCTTTCGTAAAGACCAGAATGACTTAATCAAGCAGGCAATCGGTGAAGGCTTTGAGGGAGAGGCTTTGCTTGGCAGAGTGGGGGAGCTGCATCATGGTGGGACAGGCGCAAGTGTAGGCAGCAAGCCTAATTACAGCAACAAATTAATCGCTGCCTATAATCGAATCATTGCGTCAGAAGGTGTCTCTGAATGTGGCAAATCATCTGGAAATTTCATAAACCCTATGCCCAGTGGGACTTTCACTAGCCCATATGGTTGGAGAATACATCCCATCTATGGAACCAGCAAGTTACACACTGGACAGGATATTGGAGCGCCTCAAGGTACACCCATAATTGCTTCTGACGGCGGTGTAGTTGTCAGCGCAGCGTACACTGGCGGTTATGGAAATTTCATTATTATTGAGCACAAACCGGGCGTTAGAACCCGCTATGCTCACCTCAGCAAGTACAACGTCAAAGCGGGCGATCAGGTGAGCCAGGGTGATGTCATTGGCTTTTGCGGTTCGACGGGCGGTTCAACCGGGCCGCACCTGCACTTTGAAATTCAGATGAACGGTTCACTCGTTGATCCTTATCCCTTAGTTGATTGGTAGGCTCGTTGCAATGAAAAAGAAAACAAGGAGAATACTGCTCGTGGTCTTATCACTCTTCACAGCGGCTTTAGTTGCGGCAAGCGGCGGTATGCTTTCCCTGATACAGATGTCTGCCGAACAATCGCGAGTTCCTGTCATCGCTAACGCTTCTGAAACTTCTCGACCAGAAGAGGCCGCGCTACAATGCCTGCCCGACGACGCTACCAACATAATTCTACGCGGCGTTCATGAGCATGAGAGTACAGCAGGGGGCTATACCCATCAGATGACCTACTACTTATTTGGCCTGACTTCTGAGGGCCAATGGCAGGAATGGGCTGTTATGGATTTTGAGGGTGTGTGCGGCATAACATACACCACTGCTTGGGGCGAGACCTTGAGCGAACATGTGGACATGGATGTAGCTCGATCTCTGAGGTTACAGTCGTACCGAACGATAGCAGAAAGTATTGGAGGCATTGAAGAACTTAAAAAAGGGATCTTGGCTCCAGACGATTATCTCGGTGGTATGGATTCTTATGGAAACGAAAGACTGCCTACGTTTGCACCAGAAGACATTTGGGCGCTGCATCAGCTAGGGATATATCCGCCTGAAGATACCTATACAATTCAAGAAATCGAGCCGTATGTACCTGGACAGCTCAGCCAGTAGTAGCTGTCAGCAGCAGACGACCATTTTTGGCTGAGAAGTTGGGCGATCACTGCTCAGCGGCTTTTGTACTCGTCCGAGGCACTCCTATAGTTTTGCTTACAACTATTATTAGATTTTATCGGCAATAGTGGAAACTTTTGTGTAGCAAGGATTTCAGCGATCACCCGAAAATCGCCCGAAGTGACTACTGCATAAGGCTTTAAAGCTAATCAGCGGATCTTCGTATCCACCCAAGCTACTTCTAGCTGTTTGGGTGGAAGTATAAATTTATAAAAAGTACGTACAGAACTTATTCATACATTTTTTAGTTTTCCGTCGAGAAGCCCAGCGCCCAATCATAGATGGGATCGCTGGGCTTCTCGACGGTAGGCAAGTGCGGTCGTTCGGGCAGAAATTCTGCGAGAAAACTGTCAGGAAGCCTCGGAAATGAGCTGGCAATGGATCAATTTCGCTCAGGAAGCCTCGGGAACGGGCTGGCAATGGATCAATTTCGCAAAAAAAAAAGACCAAACAGGTACAAAAGCTCGTAGTTTTTGTGCAAGCATGTACATTTATGCCTTTCGCTACAAGCGTAATTGTACTCAGATAGATTTATTAGTTTATAATTTTACTCAGCTAGATTTACTAACTTCATTTTTTGCCTACTATGCGTGAACAACCTGACTGCTATGGCTTGTCCAGACTT
>QBMP01000041.1:0-2072 GCA_003242115.1 Phormidesmis priestleyi | reverse complement strand
GAAGACTAGAGCCTTCATCGCAACCGAAGCGCTGAAGAGAGGCTGCTCAAAGACAGCGCTAGTGAATGATTATCTAGAGCTGATAGCCGACTTTCCTTTCTATTTCTCGACGCCGGATGAATCGAAACTGGAAGAACTATCTTTGATAAAGAAGCTGGTTTCTGATCCTGTGATGGCAGTGATACCAGAAAGGGCAACGGCCACGCGGCGCGACCGTCTTAGAATGGTTCTATTCCTCTTAGATCAGAGCGTCAGGACTGTAGAAGGTGGATTGAGTTCGACCAAGACTAATTGATTGCTATCTTTCGACGCCTGCCGTCTGCGGAGGTACTTGCACCGAGTGGCTAGCGAACCGCTGGAGTTGATCGGCATCCGTCTGGGTTAGCGTATTTTCGACTATTTGACCGTTCTCTAATGTCAGTTGTGCCGCTGTACGTTGGTTCGTAAGGATTAACTTATCGCCTTCTGCCAAAATTTTATAATTTTTCCCAGGCAGTGATTTTTGTCCGGCAGCATCTATCTGAATTTGGCGCTGCGATTCCGCAGCATTCCATATTTTTTGAACATTGGGTGCTGCTGCTAAGCCGATTTTCACCTGCAAGTTGTGTAAGTCTGTTTTCATTTTTTTATACTCTAGGCCGGGAATTTCGATGACCTCTTTGCCGGAGCTTTTCAGGGTAGTCGCTAATTGCTCGATTCTATGAGTATGCTTACCTTCATCTATTGCAACATTGACTCGATACCACTGCCTAAGTTCTCCAATGGTGACCGACTCTGGTGAGTATCGTTCGTTAAGCCAGGTTAAATCGGCGTTCATCTGCTCTGCCTGTGCTGGGGTAATTTGGGCGCTACCCACCTGGGCTTGTTGCCCTTGTAATGAGATCGCTCCAAGTCGCGCCTCCAAGTCGCGCTTTTGCTCTGGGCTTTGGAATTCTGCTTTAATCTGCGTCCTGACTGATACATACCAATCTCGTAGGTTCTGGACAGATGCTTGTACAGTATTGTCGGAGACTATGAGCGCTTTGTGCAGCTCCGGGTCGTGCTCCTCTATCGTTCTCTGAATTAGCTGAGAGGCCGGGACTGTTTTTTCAGATTCTCGCACCGAAGGCTGCTCTGTGACTTGCGGTTTGTCCTTTGGCACCGAAGGTTGATCTGTGACTACATCAGCCGTTTTCTGCTCCGGGTCTTCTATGGTCGGCATTTCAGGAGATATCTTTCCCAAAGTAGGCATTTCTGGTTCGGTAACTGGTTCTGGTTGAGTGTCTACCGGCGATGAAATTTCAGGTAATTTCATCGGTTGCTGCACATCTTGGGCCATCTCTGCTTTTGCAGCTTTTGCAAATCCTTGGCTGACTATGTTACGGGCAAAAGTATTAGCAAAGGTGCGATCGCCCCCACCATATATTCGCGACTCGCCGCCCGTGAAAGGATTTTTAACCGCGGTTTCCTCTAGCCGCAAAGCTCCGTCTGGGCTGATGTTAAAGACCATTTCTCCGTCATGGGCGAGATCGCCATTCAACTCGATATAGTGAGTTAGGTAAAGCTGGGTTACACCCTCACCAACGGCATGAGATTCAACTGTCAGAGGAATAAATGGGGGGTTCTCGATCTTGATATGAAATTCGCCCATGACGGCTTCAGCCAGTCCGGCTTCATGCAAAAACTCTGCTACTTTCCTTTCGGTTCTTTGCAGGTACCGCGTTGCTGGCTGAACAGCAGTGACTTTACCGTGATTTTTAGGCGTAGGTTTTTCTCTGGCAACGTCCTGGGGGCTAGAGATCGAAGTTGAATAGCTCTGGGCAACGTGCGTTGCTATTTTCAATTGTTCGGGACTATAAGCAGCAGACCAAGGCCCAGTGGCTCTTTCTGCCTTGAAGCCGTTTTGCTTTAGCGCATCGCTGAACTCAGGGCTGGGCCATTCATCAAATAATACGTTGATGCGATTGCTTTCTCCCTCAACGCTAACCGTCGCGTGGCTGTACTTCCATTCCTGGAGGTCACCCAATGGAGCCGGTTCTGCGGAGGGGATTGCTGGCTCCTTCAACTCTGAAGGTTCAGCAGATAGCCTGAAC
>QBMP01000419.1:2528-2882 GCA_003242115.1 Phormidesmis priestleyi | reverse complement strand
CTGAGCGCTTCGGTGATCCGCGTTTGGGCGAAGGGCTTAGCCGCCTAGAAGCTGCCGATTCTAGGCTTACTACCGATCCAACTGTCGTCAATACCCTGGCTAATTCTGGCAACGTCGTCGCGCTCGATCAAATTGCGAGAAACCTCACCCCCGCCGAACTCACCAGCTTTAGCCGCGAACTCACTACCGTTGCCCGAGGCGGCAGCACAGTCGGCGTCAATTCTCTCATTCGCAACCGTTTGGAGGGCATCCGATGAGCATCATCAAATCCATCACCGATTCGCTACCCAGTGAGCACATGGTCGCTGTCAGTCCAGCCCCAGAAACGCTGCCTAATCCTGACCAAGCCAATCC
>QBMP01000419.1:0-2518 GCA_003242115.1 Phormidesmis priestleyi | reverse complement strand
CAGACGCCTCACTAGGCCCTGATTCTACCTTAGGCAGACGGCGGCTAAACCTATTTACCGGACGCGCCCTCAGCCACCAAAATCTCACCCTAGAACAAACTCACCGCGACATCCATCTCAATCTGCTTGGCCAACAGCTATCAGCAGGCGTCATCAATGGGTTAATGGCAGATCTCTCCAATAATCCGGCCATCGACACGCTCTCCAATCCGCTAGCTGCTCAGATCGTTCTTACTAACGGAAATGGCCTGACGATTCACGGCGAAGATCTCAACCTGCCCAGCGATCAGGTGGTTACGCTGGGAAATCTGCCCGTATATGCCCGCCCCGCCAATCTCTCTGGCGCTGATACCACGCTTGGCAACGGCGACAGACCGCTAGAGCCTCGCCGCTTAGGAAACTCTCTGCGATCGCTCATCACCGCAGGCGCAACCCTACCGACCGCAGGCGTTGTTGTTCTCCAGCCTATTACCACCGAAAGCTCAGGCGCAGTGCCCAGCACCGACCCCTGTGCCATCGACATTGACGGCCTCGCCTTTGCCAACTTGCAGCGACTCGATGGGGTAAGACTAATTTTTTACGCATGGCCAACAGAATGGCTAGCGCTACCGCCGTTGACCGCACTCAGTACAGAACCGACTCCCGCTGAAATCAACCGCTGGCGCAGCCACCTCGCCTACAGCATTTTTCGCCGTGAGCTGGCCGAGCCGATGCCTTGGAACCAGCTTGGGGTGCCGATTGCACTGATTGGGTTTGATGCGAATTGGAAGGCGCTGTTCAGCGATCGCTACGCCGTCGTCCGGCAAGGAGGCCGCGCCCTGCATCGTGCCATTCCCGTCCCAAACTCAGGCAATCCTTTTCTGTGGCAGGCCCGTTTAGAACAATTTGCCGAACAGCTCAGCGAGCTAGATCTGAGCCAAATTCCGCCCGAACAGCTCGACGATTATTTCGCTTGGCTTCCCCCCGTCGGCTTTTTACCTGCCAATGTGATTGAAAATCTTGCGCTGCCTGCCGATGGCACCCCCGTCACCCGCCGCCAGCTCTTTTTCCCCACGGGCTACCGGGTTGAAGTCGCCCCGATTCCTGCCGAACAGCTCGACTTGGTGTTTAAAGAAAGTGCCCCGCTCTTACCCTACGATACCGTCAGCAACGACGCTTCTAGTCAGGTAAAGCTGTTGGTACCTGTGCCAGAAGATCTGTACGAGCCTGATTTACTCAAGATCGAAACCATTGACCCGATTTTCAACACCACCCTCACTCGCTTGATCAATCGCCGCGCCGAAGTGCTGCACCGCCGTCAGCTCGTGCGCTCAAGCGCCTCCCATCTCAACCAAGCGATTAGCGGCAGGCCAATTCTGTTCCCCACCCCCGACGCCGATCAGCTAGAAGCGAGCGAAAAATCTCAGCCGGATGCGCCCTTTAGCAGTCCGAGAGCCCATCAAAGTGCTATTGCTCAAGGACTCCACGAACATGGCTTCACGGGCGCAACCACCACTCTCTCGCTTCAGGAAAATTCTCTTCTCACCACCTACGTTTATCTCGATGCTGAGAATCTGCCCACCGAACTGATGCTCAGCTTTCAAGTGGGTGCAGACAGCGAGCACCGCGCTTACTGGGGTGGATTTACTAGCCAAATTAACCGAGGTGTTGCCGGTACAGCCAGCCGCCAGCGCATGGGTGAGTTGCCCGCTCTAGGCGCATGGACGAGGTTAGAAGTGCCGGTTGCAGCGGTTGGCCTCACGCCGAATACGGTGCTCACGGGCATGACGTTTACACTGTTCAATGGTCGCGCGGCCTGGGGACACACTGCCCGACTCGATACGCGCGCCGATGGTACGGGCAGTGAACAGCTCTGGGTTTCAACCGATTTGCCCGCTGGCGCTTCTGCTCTCAGTACCAATGAACCTTGGCTATGGCTCAACGCTGCCGAGCGGCTGACACCGTTTGAGGAGAGATATGGGATTGAAGAATTAGCGGGTGATGGAGACGAGGGAGGTTTCATTAGCGCGATCGCCGATCTCAAAACAGATCTCCTCGCCACCTCACCCATTGATCGTGACGTTGTACGGGTTTCCGCTTCAGATACAGATACCAATAACCAACAGATCACCGCGTTGCTCAACAGAATTCCTGCCAGTATCCCCATATCTGTAACTGCCAGCGCTCGCACGCTCAGCATTCAAGGCGTCCTCAGCACAGCCCATCGCGATCAGCTATTAAGTCTTGTGGGCACTGATGTTTCTACTACTGTTGCCGCTGCCTACCGTCAGGCCGTCACCGATCTCTTTGAACAATCGCAAGATAACACCGCTCTAGACACCATTGAAGAAAAAGGCTTAGAAGAGTTTATTCTATTTTTAGAACGCCAGACTAACGAGGCCGACGACCAGATTGAATTTGGCTTTTTGCGCGTGCGCACTGACATGTTTCGCATTCGTCAGCTCGTGCTGGATAATGAAGACGCTAGTCGGCTGTCTGTTTCACCTACTTTGGCAGCGATCGCCAAACAAGACACCGC
>QBMP01000418.1:281-2904 GCA_003242115.1 Phormidesmis priestleyi | reverse complement strand
TTTTCAGATTTTGGCCCTCAGCGCAACCCCTACTGAGAATGGTGCAAGATCTGAGTTAACAAAATCACTAATCACACAAGTATCAAGCAAATAGCGGATCAAAAGAGTTCTGGTTCCTTGAGGGGTGAAAGCTCTTGACGATAAGCTTCAAAAGCTGGAAAGTCAGGTTCACCTTTGTAAGCGAGGATTGTTTCAGGCCACTTTGAACTTTGACGCTCAGAAGCAGACGGATTCTCTGAGGTAGAAATCCAGTTAGACAAAGCTTTCAAAATCAATATTTGCAGCGGAACATTCTGCTGTTCTGCTTGATGATTGAGGGATCTTTCCAATGCTGGCGATAGGTCGATTGTGATTTTCATATCGTCTCCTTTTCAGAAAAGGCCCCCTGTGTAAACGTTGTAACTAAGTTTGCTTATTCCCATAATAATCGCTGTGCCAGCTAATTGGCTCTTAAGGCTTTGCAGGCAAGAAATCAAATGATTTACTCACAATATCCAATGCAATTCAATCAATTAAGTGCAACTACTCTCAACCGCCGATAGTCAGCGACCCACTCTCCGTTTTGCCCATCTCTATTTTGCCCGTCTCCATTTTGATAAAGCTGCTGCGCAGCAGCTTCTGTCGCTTTGACCATATCGGCCCATTCTGACTCAGATAAATCAGAAAAAAAGCGCTGACCAAACATCGTTAGCCATCCGGCTAATCCAGCAGTTCCCAGCGGCGTTGGGCGATCGCGCAACTGAGCATACACGACTTCTAATCCAGCCTGCTCTAAAATTACTGTATATTCGCCAATACTAGGGAAATACCAAGGGTTCAGGTCAGATCGTCCGCTTACCTGCTCCAGTGCTGCCACAATCGTTTTGACATTGCCTTTGCCGCCAAATTCTGCCACAAATCGGCCACCGGGCTTAAGGGCTTGAGCGATGCACTTTGCTGCCGCTTCGGGTGGCGTCACCCAGTGCAGCACGGCATTAGAAAAAACAGCATCAACAGGCTCCGGCAAGTGAAAGTTAGTCGCATCGGCGACTTGAAAGGAGATTTGAGGATAGTTGTTTTGGGCCTGGGTGACCATAGCGCGATCGCTGTCCACCCCTATCACTTTTGCTCCACTCGCCGCAATCTTCTCAGTCAGCTGCCCCAGCCCACAGCCTAAGTCCAAAATTTTCTCTCCTACTTTAGGATCAAGCTGCGATAGCAAACTCTCTCCATGCTGCCACACATAGCTATGCTGGGTTTGATAACAAGATGCGTTCCAATTCATCACAGCTCTCTCTGTCTATGTTTCAACGTTCATGCCTCAACAGTTTGTTGTGCTAAGCCAGCTTTCAGCTTCAGATCAAACACTTCTTCAAACCATGCTTTTTTGTAGTCAATATTCCATAGCTCTAGTTCGCACTTGTTGTCAGCATTAACGGGCATAAGTATGAGCGTAAGGATTTTGGCGCTGTGATTATAGGCGGTATCAACTGAAGCAATAGCGCCCCTACGCCCTCGATCTAACGCTACCGCCACGCGCAAGATTGCGCCGAGCTGATCGACCAGTTTGCGCGCTTGCTTACTGGGCAAATTACTGTAGCCTTCGTGGCGACGCTTAGGCTGACTTTTACGATGGTAGCGGGCAATATTGGCAATAATTTCGACTTCGGTTTCGGTAAAGCCAAGCAGACCACCGTTACGAATCAGGTAGTAAGAGTGCTTGTGGTGCGCCGAATGACTGACGTAGTGGCCGCTGTTATGCAACATAGCCGCCGCCCATAGATACTCACGCTCGACTGGGCCTAGATCGTGCAAACTGCCCTGCGTTTGATCGAATAAAGTCTGAGCAAAATGGGCAATGCGATCGCCATCTGCCCGATACTTTCTCGCTAGCTTTTTGACTGAGCGATCGCGCACCGACGCCTGAAACGCCATCCGATCTTCAATCAGCCCATGCGTCAGCATCCAATCGACCACCACCCCTTCACGCAGCGCCCGCTCACAAATTTTGAGCCGATCAACGCCCAACAGTTCCATTGCCGTCTGTAAAATAATCGCCCCTGGCACAATAATTTCCGCCCGACGATCCGTCATTCCTGGCTGCGCTAGGCGCTCTTCGTAGCTCATTTTACGCAAACGCTCTAGCCAACCTGTGAGCGCTTTATACGTCAAACAGTAGCCATTCAGCGGATCGGGCACCGTACCCAAGTTCTCCATCGCCGCCAAAATCGCCAAGCATTCAATCGTGCCAGAGGTGCCAATCATCCGCAGCGGTTCATCTGACGTTTCTAGCTGCGATCGCTGCTTAACAAGCCTGCGCTTAAGCTGATCAATCGTCGGCTCTAGCACCCCTCGCACATAAGCCTGCAAATAGTTATATTCTTTGTCGCTCAGCGGATCGCTGGAAACAAACTTAGCCGAAAGCCTTACCGCCCCGACTTTGCTACTGCTCAAAAAATCTGGCTGACCGCCGCCGCCCAAAATCATCTCGGTAGAGCCACCGCCAATATCGATAATGGCATGGGGCCTACCTTTTAGCTCCATACCCGAAATTGCGCCCAAATAAATTCGGCGGGCCTCTTCTTCACCCGCAATCAAATTAATCGCTAGCCCAACTTCTGACTTAACGCGATCAATAAACGCC
>QBMP01000418.1:0-271 GCA_003242115.1 Phormidesmis priestleyi | reverse complement strand
TCGGCATTAAATCGCTCAGCGACTTTCCAGCAGCGTTTTAGCGAGACAATACAGCGCTGCATCGCTTCCTCTGCCAAATCACCCGTCTCCTCGCAAAACTCTCCTAGACGAACGGTATCTTTTTCTTTAGCAATAATATTAAAGGAAGGCAGCGCTGCATCAATGCTGACAATCACCATAGCCACGGATTTAGTCCCAATATCAATTGCAGCTAGCACAAATTCACCGCCATTTTTCTCTTGTAACCGCCTGCTCAACTCTGAGTTAGAAG
>QBMP01000417.1:431-2906 GCA_003242115.1 Phormidesmis priestleyi | reverse complement strand
CGGAGACGACAAGCTGCATCGCTAATGCATAACGCAGGTAGCGATCTCTAAACAAGCGGATTGTTCCTGCTTGAATTTCCTGCCATTTTTTATTAGGCGGATTATTGGACGAGCGAGGGGGTTCCAGAGATTGTTCAACTCGTAGCTTACCGGGCAGTGTCACGATTAAGATCGCTGCTATTAAAAACGTGAGGGCATCTAGAAAGAAGATTTGTCTTGTCCCTACAAAAGCGGCAACCGCACCAGCAATTCCAGGGCCAAGCACGCCTAGTAGCTGAAAGGTCGAGCTAGAAAGAGCGATCGCCTGTGGATAATCTTGCGCTCCTGTTACGAGTGGAATGGTTGCCTGGTACGTGGGTGTGAAAAAGGCATTGAAAATATTTAAGGCAAAAACAATGACATAAATCTGCCAAACAGCATTCACAAAAGGCAGCAGGCTGATAATGCACATGCGGCCTAGATGGGTTATGACTAGAATTTTTTTGCGATCGCTGCGATCAGCTAGTACACCAGCGAAGGGAGAAATCAAAACGAATGCGCTAACCCTTAAGGTTAAAGCAACCGATAACACGACGGCTGATTTATTCCCAGCAAGTTCAAAGGCAAGTAGTGCTAGCCCTAACCAGGTGAGCGCGTCGCCTAAAAGGTTTGTGGTTTGCGCAATATACAAACGAGCAAAAACAGGGTTGCGAAGACTACGAAACAATTGAAACATTTGCATCATTTTATGGCTTTGGTAAAGCTTGACTATTTTTGAGCAATCTCATCCCGTTCAAAGTCACTAACAAGGTAGAGCCTTCGTGGCCTAACACTCCCGCAGGGAGGGTCAGCTCGCCGAAAAAGTTGGCAATGATTAAGACCGCGACTGAAACCAGTGCTAGCGTGATATTTTGCTTGATAATTTGCTGTGACCTTACGCCAATCTGAATTGCTTGCTCTAGCTTTTCTAGCCGGTCGGCCATGAGCACAACATCGGCAGTTTCTAGGGCGATATCAGAACCCGTTCCGCCCATCGCAATGCCTATTGACGCCTGAGCTAGTGCGGGTGCGTCGTTGATGCCATCACCCACCATCGCGACTGTCTGATACTGCTGCTGTAATTTATGAATCACATCTACTTTATCTTCGGGCAACAAGTTCGAGTAGACCCGATCTACCCCCGCTACTTGGCCAATGGTTTGGGCGGTGGCAGCGTTATCGCCTGTCAGCATTACCGTGGTTTTAATGCCCAGTCGCTTTAGAACGCCCACTAAGCGAGATGATTCAGGACGAATCCGGTCGGCTACGGCTAACAAACCCATCACTTGATTCTGTTGGCTAACTCAGATCACGGTCTTGCCTTCAGCTTCTATCCGGCTGCTGGTTTGAATGAGATCATCTTCTGTCGAGCTAGCCAGACCCGCGTTAACTAAAGATCGTTTGCCAATCTTAAGCGTCTTTTTCGCTGATATACCGGTGATGCCCAAGCCAGCTTGAGCCTGAACGTTGGTCACAGATAACAGCGGTAAAGATTGCCGCTGCGCTGCGCTGACGATGGCTTGTGCAATCGGATGTTCGGAGTAGGCTTCAAGCGAAGCGGCGATCTGTAAAATTTGTTCAGGCGTCGTGCCAGCAGCCGGAACAATATCACAGACTTGCAGTTTGCCGGTGGTGAGGGTGCCCGTTTTATCGAAGGCGATCGCCCTGACTTTCCCAATCATCTCTAGCTGAGCGCCATCTTTGAACAAAATCCCCTGTCGCGCCCCTTGGGCAATTCCAGAGAGTAATGTTGGCATAATTGCAGCCATTAAAGCGCAGGGAGAGGCTACCACCAAGAACACCAATGCCCGGTAAATTGTTGTTTCCCAGCCCCAGTTCAATAACAGAGGTGGGAGGATAATTAACAGTAGCGCCGTGATAACAACGACTCTGGCATAGCCCCGCTCGAAGCGTTCTAGAAACTGCTGAGAGGGCGGCTGCGTTGTTTTTGCCGTTTCTACTAGCCGAATGACCCGCTGAATCAAGTTGCTTTCGGGCGGCTTGTGCAGTCCTAAAACGAGAGCACCGCTGCCGTTAATAGTGCCTGCAAAGACCTCATCGCCTAGCGTCTTTTCTACGGGGATAGACTCTCCTGTAATCGGAGCCTGGTTAATAGTGCTGTCTCCTTCTTCAACAATGCCATCTGCGGGAATGAGTTCGCCAGGTTTGACTAAAATGCGATCGCCCACCTTGAGCTGTTGCACCGCGACACTTTCCTCCTGTCCTAACCGTAACCGTCTAGCCGTATCTGAAGTAAGCTGCATCAGGCCGCGAATGTTGCGCTCTGTACGGTGCATCGCAATCCCTTCTAAGGCGCCGCTAATTGCAAAAATCAAAATCAGCACCGCGCCATCGACCAGCAGATAGTACTCCCGCTGCCACAGTCCCAGCGTCGCTGCGCCCAGTGCCGCAACGATCATTAATAGGTCAACATCTAGCTCGCGCTCGCACCAGAGC
>QBMP01000417.1:0-421 GCA_003242115.1 Phormidesmis priestleyi | reverse complement strand
GAGCGTCGTTAAGCCTTCACGAGTACTTTCGTACCCCCCAATAACGTAGGCAGCCAGCAAAATCCAGACGCCTCCTCCCAGCCAATTACCATTCAAGGCCAGCCAGCCTGAGAGGGTTAGCATTGCGCAAAGTAGCGCTGCGATCGCCTCTGGATAATCTCGAATCCTTTTTCCTGTTTAAAGCGCAGCCCTCGCTTTGCCAAGTCTCGCGCCTCTTCCACAGTCAGGCTTATACGCTTGGCGGCAATCACTGCTGCGACCTGCTTGAGCCGTTCTTCACTCATTGACTTGGCTAGGATGGCATAGGCTTCCCCAAAGGGATTAATGCGATCAATTAGATCCATGTCAAGGTCGGTGACCGACAGGGCAAACTGCCGTACCCCATCAATCAGGGCGGTGTTTTTCGTCGTCTCGCCACTCC
>QBMP01000416.1 GCA_003242115.1 Phormidesmis priestleyi | reverse complement strand
GTATCCGCTCTAAATTTAGCATCGCTGGCCTCAGATATAGTTGCTTTATACTACCGTCTATTTCCCAACAGGTCTAATAGAAAACTGGCTCTGTCGTATTTCG
Source organism: Phormidesmis priestleyi (assembly GCA_003242115.1). Taxonomy (GTDB): domain Bacteria; phylum Cyanobacteriota; class Cyanobacteriia; order Phormidesmidales; family Phormidesmidaceae; genus Phormidesmis; species Phormidesmis priestleyi_A. The sequence continues at coordinate 2,841 of QBMP01000416.1, read as the reverse complement.
TATGCTAATGTTCGTATGAACATTTTTAGAGTGGTTCAGAAGGCTGCAAACCTTAAGGCCTCCTGATCATTCATCATTAAGCAGCATAGCCAAGCCGATAGAGCCAGAAAACTTTTGGATGCAAGGGTAAGTCGAGCAAAGTTATGCTCGTTTTGCAGTGGAACTTTCCGCAAGATCTACCCCTACACAGAATCCTCGTCTATGCTACCTACCTACTCCCAAATTGATACCGTCTTGGAAGGTTGCCGATCCAAACATACAAGGTATGCTAAAGTTACCGCTAGCTGAGAACAACGTGCCACTTGCCACCGCTTCCAACTGCTCTTCTGTCATACTTTCGGTTGAAGGTACGTAGGGCAGAACAAGGTAGGCTGTATCGGCGGTTTCTTGAAGCACCTGCACTTTAAATCCATCAGGCACTTTTTGTCCAAGCGCCTTTTCAACTTCAGCCTTCGCTACGTCAGGATTATCAAGTAGTTGTTGCTTGAATGAGTCATCTTTCAAAGCGCGAACAATGATTTGAGTTTCATAATCTTGACGTTTTTCGATTGTGTTAGCCATGATTTCTTCCTTTTTGATTAGGCCACGGTGGATAAAGTATCTGATGATGTAGCCATAGTTCTCATCAGATTGGTTGCCGCTAAGCTCTTTGCTTAACTGTCTTTATCTTAGAGATTCATCTCCAGAGAAACATCTGAAGAACGTCTCGACTCCACTCAACGAAGTAGAGTCTATCCAGTTAACATTGGTTGATTGACTAAGTATAATTACTTAAGTCCTTAGTGGATTCGCAACGCCCCTTGGCAGCCAAAAATCCGACCAAAGCAATTGCCCCAGAATTGCCCCAGCCGGAAGTAAGTTTTTTCTTTTTTCCTCAACGATTTGCCTGATCGCGCCTTCTAACCGTTCAGCATCGAGGCGATTCCTTCAAAGCTGCGATCGCGCTCATCGAGTTAGCATAGATGGCAAGCTGCGATCGATTCCGCAGCGCCAGACGATTCAGTAAATGCGTCACATATGTTTTAACTGTGCCCTCTGCCAAATATAATTGAGTTGCAATTTCGCGGTTTGGACATCCCTGAGCGATTAAACGCAATACATCTCGTTCTCTAGACGGTAGCTGTTTAATTTCCGCTGCTATGCTCTGCTGCTCCGGATTGTGGTCTGGAACATTGGTTAATAGCTTTTCCATTAATCCTGGAGCCATTTGACAGTAGCCCCGATGAACAAAACGAACAGCTCCAATTAGTTCAGAAGCGGGCATATCTTTGAGCAAATAGCCCTTTGCGCCCGCCCGCATCGCCTGAGCAATATCGAGATCGTCATCGAAGGTACTCAACACTAATACCTTCGTGTTGGGAAACTGCTCCACAATCAATCGAGTGGCTTCGATGCCAGTCATCACAGGCATTCGGATATCCATCAGCACAACATCCGGCTGCAAGGCAGCAACTTGAGCGATCGCAGCCTCTCCATTCTCCGCAGAACCCACCACTTGCAGATCGGCTTCCTGATCTAGCACTGCCTGTAGCCCCTGGCAAATCAAACTTTGATCATCGACAAGTAACAATGAAATTATAGAGCGAATCATAGAGCACCTTAAGATAACGGAAATCTGGCCTCAATTTGGCAACCTGCTCCGGTTGCTGTCGTTACGTGGAATTCTCCCGCTAAGCCATCCACTCGTTCTTGCATCCCTTGCAGTCCAAATCCATCAGTATGCTGGTGGCAATCAAATCCTTTGCCGTTATCTTTGAGCGTTAGACAAAGGCAATCTCCGCTAGCTTGGCGAATCGTCACCAAGTCAATCTGTACCTGAGTTGCTTGGGCGTGTTTAGAGATGTTTGTTAAGGCTTCTTGCACGATACGATGCATCGTTCTCGATATGGATAAACCAACGGACTTCTTTAGATCCATCTGAACGATTGGGGTAATCCCTGTAGTCTGTCGAAACCCTTCCGCCAAATCTAAAATCGTTGTCTCTAAAGAGGGTTGTGCGAGTTGATCGACCCGCAGTGCATTGACGGATTGGCGGACTTCTTGCATCGCAGTTTTGCTTAACTGGTATGCCTGAGTTAAAAAAACCTGGGCTTGAACGGGATCTACTTGTATCACACTGACGACGGCTTGTAGCTGTACGGTTAGCGCCGTTAGGGAATGTCCTAGCGAGTCGTGAATCTCGCGAGCAATGCGATTGCGCTCCTCAATGGCTGCCATTGCTTCAATCTGTTGGTTTAGCGATCGCTCGTGATCTAATGCTTTTTGCAATTTCGATTGAAGGCTACGAATAGACAGTTGTGTTTCAATCCTAACTATGACTTCTTCAACCTGGAATGGTTTACAAATATAATCCACACCCCCCACTGAAAAGGCTTTGACTTTATCAATCACTTCGTGGGAAGCACTGATAAAAATGACCGGAATACTGATTGTCTGCGAACTACCCTTGAATAGCCGACAGACTTCATAGCCATTCATACTCGGCATATTGACATCCAGCAGAATTAGATCCGGCGGTTGTGCTTGTGCGCCCATCAAGGCTGCCGATCCAGTAAGCACACTCCGAACTTTGTAGCCTCGTTCATTCAGCATTGATGATAACAATCGTAAGTTATCTGGGTGGTCATCTACGATAAGAATGTCTCCCTTTGTTGAGGATTTATGGCTCATAATTCAGCTTGAGATATTATTTTTATGATTATTATGGTAACTACTCAGGCTGTAATCTAGGCAGAATAGGATCGCCAAGGAATGTCCTCCTGAGCGCTTCAAGTAAAGGTAACCCTTGCTTTCTCAACGTTGAGATGTAGCCTCGAATGCGACAGAACTGCTGAGCCCCGA
>QBMP01000415.1 GCA_003242115.1 Phormidesmis priestleyi | reverse complement strand
TAAGAAAACTGTAGCTTTGGTCTGTTTCCATCTGCGGCTTTAGAATCCACCACAACGTGTCTCCGTGAATTGAAAAATATTTACGAACCAGCAAAAAACTCGTAGGCCATTAGGTCAAATGTAAAGTTTTTTGCTGTGAGATAGCACGCCTTTTTTTTCAAAAGTCCATAACCTTTACTGAGAAAAGGTAGGTTTCTTTTTAATCTTTTAGCATGAAACTTCAAAAAGGGATTAGCTTTTTCCAAAAAGTGATGCCTTTTCCCAAAAAGTCATGCGTTATGCCCTGAAACTCATACCTTGATAGCCATTGAGAGATCCAATAGCATCTTGGAATGTTGATTTCCCGCTTTTACTTCTCCGTACATACACAGAGCTAAGGAAATCAATTAAGACTGCTAAATCAAGGAAAAACAAGGAGTTTCAAGATGGCTAGGCACCGGACTCTGTATGAGCAGGTCACCTTAAGAATTATTTTAGGTTTTGCAGCTTGCAGCGTCATGCTGTTCGCACTTGCGCACCCGCAGGTCGCATACCTCGGGCTATTGGCTATCTCGGCTGTATTCAGACAGCAATCTGTTCATAGGATTGAACACTGGCTCAGGCGCTTTGCACCGATCAAAATGTTCGCTTCAGTCGGTGTGTTGGCCGTGATCGCGAATCTCATCACCGGCACAGCGGCTTCAGCACAATGGCAAGGGGCTCAAACTGCTGCCAACTCTGCGTTGTCTGCTTATATCGGCGCAGACGTGGTTACGCTCCTGTTCACCGTTGTCTTTCTGCTGCTGTTCTTTTTGATTATCGGTGGCCTCATGACGTGGGGCTACAAAGCTTTTCGCAACGAAGATGCTGCCGTACCGATGACTGCCTTTATCGTTGGCACCGTCATCTTTGTCGGCGGAGAAGTCTTTTCAAAGCTGTTCTTTAGCGGCGGCGCGACTACAACAAATACCGGCAACTAACTCGTCATTTATTCACCGCGTTGGATTTTACCGCTTTGAAATATGGAGAACCATCCTTACGTAGAAGTCAATAAGGCCATGTCCGAACCGTTCATGGTGGGCCTGCTGCCTGTCGGTCTCATCGGGCCAGTTGTCTTATGCCTGTTTATTTCATATCTGTTGACGCAACTACTCTGGGCCGTACTGTTTGATGCCCCGTCCTACTTCTGGACAATCGGGCTGTTCTTCTGGCTGTCAGTCACTTACTACACCGTTGTGGGCGATCAGCCCTGGCGTATCAAGAATCAAATTGCTTGGATACCGAAATATCGCAGAGGACTCTATGCGGTCACACCGCTCCTAGAAAACCATGATTAAATCCAAAAGAAAGCTTCCTGGTTTAGCGGATCTAGCCTTTGAAGACCATTGCGATCTGCTGGCCATTACGCGCTTTAACATTCAAGGCAGCGATATTGGAGCCTACTTACTAGAGACGAAACAGCTCGGGGTATCTCACTATTCCTTTGTCTTTGGCTTCCATTTTTCAGGCATTCATACGCTATTGGAAACTGGCCTTGCCGCAAGGTTTCTTCAGCGCTTAGATATTGGCCTGAGAAAGATGCAGCCGAACCAAAAGCTCAGAGTACATTTCAGCAGCTTTGCACAAGATCATACCGCGCAGCAGGAGTTGTCTGCCCTGCTCAAGCATCATTGCTCGACAGAAAGCCAATTTTTTATCGAGGCTGATCGCAAGCATATTCGCGATCTCACTGGGCGAGGGCGGCGGCAGGAAAAAGAGATTGTCTTATTCGCAACTTACGCCGTTGGCAGCTTCGGCAGCGATGCGAGAGGGCTATTAGAAAAAGGGGTCGGTCTATTGGCCAATGCTGCTGCCAAATTCGGCGGCAAGGTCGATGGCAAACAGCAGGCGTTTTACCAAAAGCTATTGGCCGAAGGTTACCGCTCTGGATTTCGCCCCTGGCTATCTCGGCTCTCTGGGATGGGTATGCGGCCAGAACCGATGAGTGCTGAAGACCTTTGGCTAAATTTAGCTAAACGATTTAGCCGTCATCCACCGGAAGAAGTGCCTCACTGCCTCACCATTTCTGATAAATCTGGACATTTGGAAATCGAAGAAGAAATTAACAGCCCGCTTGAGCCTTTAAGCGTTGCCATCCGAGGAGAGAACGGACAGGCCGGACATCCCCAAGGCGGACGCGAGTTTGCCATCGTCAAGAATAAGCTGATAGCGGCGCTGGCGCTTGAAGAGAAACCAAATGCCTGGATTTCGCCTGAGCATCAGCTTTTTTGCGTGTGGAACGTGATTGCTGATATTCCAGACTGCGAGTTTATCTGCGAGATCGCGCCGGGAGATCGCAGGCGCGCGTATCATCTGCTGAACCGAACTGGAAAGGCAGGCATTAAAAGTCTGCAAAGTGCGGCAGGCAAAAATCTCAATACAAAGGCCAGCGCTAACATCGTGGAAGCTACCTCGGCGCAGCACCGAATTAATGCCGGGGTGAGTCCTGTTTTCTTTTCGGCGATCGCGCTCATCCACCGGGAGTCGCAAGAGGAACTGGCCAAAGCCTGCGAAGACCTATCGAGCAACTTCATCCAGGGGCATTTCGTGCGGGATAAGAGCATTGCGCTCGATATCTGGCGGCGATCGCTCCCGGTCGTAGAAGCGCACCTGCTCCCGGATGGTCGCAGAATGCAGTACCTGTCAGACGAAGTAGCTGGAATCATGCCGTTGGTATGCCCCTACGCGGCTGACGAACAAGGGCTTGAATTCATTACCCGCAGAGGGCAACGACCTGTTCACGTTGATATCTACGCGCGCACGATTGGCGTGCTGATCTTTGGCGAGACGCGCAGCGCGAAAAGTATTGTCATGGCCGATATGGCCGTCAAGGCGATCGCTCGCGGGATGAACGTCATCGTCATTGACGCCACCCGAGAAGATGGCGCTTCGACCTACACGCAGCTTGTCAAGTTCTACGGCAAAGAAGGCGCGTATTTCGACGTGGG
>QBMP01000414.1 GCA_003242115.1 Phormidesmis priestleyi | reverse complement strand
GCACTAAAGCGGCGATATCCATCGGGGCGGGCGGTGTGGGCAATAGCAGGTAGTTAGCAATGGGCAAAATCGCCGCCAAGGCTTCTGAACTTAGAGCCGGAGGCGTATCAACAACAATGAGATCGTAAGCGTCAATCTTCTTTAGTTTACCAAGCAATGTCGGATTGGTTTCTTGGCTGACATCAAAGCCAATCGCACTGTTAGTATCACCGTTGGCACCAGTACCTCTATCGGCCCACCAGCTAGCCGATCCTTGCTGATCGGCATCCACCAACAGCACCGATTGCGTTTCAGCGAAGACGGCAGCTAGGTTCACAGCCGTGGTGGTTTTGCCAACGCCGCCTTTGCCGTTGAAAATAACCAAAATACGCGGAGATTTTGCAGAAGGCATAGAAGACGTGGCGGACAGAAAAAGTGTCAATCAAACTTTTAAGCGCACTCGGTGCACTAATGCAATTAAGAATAGAGCTACCGGGCCGAATGATGGCTGTTTGTGTCGTTCCTGTTACGACGTTTAAAAGTCCAAATTATCGGGTGTGCGGGGGAAGGGAATGACATCGCGGATGTTGGTCATGCCAGTGATGAACTGCACGAGTCGCTCGAAGCCTAGGCCAAAGCCAGCGTGAGGCACAGTGCCGTAACGACGCAAATCCAGGTACCACCAGTAGTCTTCTAGCGGTAAGCCTGCTTCAATAATGCGGCGCTCTAAAATGTCTAAGCGCTCTTCTCTTTGCGCGCCGCCGATGATTTCGCCGATGCCGGGGGCCAGTACGTCCATTGCTGCGACGGTTTTATCATCGTCATTCAGGCGCATGTAAAAGGCTTTGATCCCAGTGGGGTAGTCGGTGACGATGACGGGCTTTTTGAAGTGTTCTTCGGCGAGGTAGCGCTCGTGCTCAGACTGCAAATCAATGCCCCAAGAAACGGGGTACTCGAAGGTTTTACTGCCGGTTTCGATGGTTTTTTCGAGTAGGGCTATAGCCTCTGAATAGGTAATTCTGGCAAACTCGCTGTGAATGATGTTCTCCGCCGTTTTCAGCACAGAATCATCAATCCGCTGATTGAAAAATTCCATATCTTCAGCGCAGTGCTCCATCACATAGCTGAACACATGCTTGAGAAAAGCCTCCGCCAAATCCATATTGCCGCCCAGGTCGCAAAAGGCCATTTCCGGCTCAACCATCCAAAATTCAGCTAAATGTCGAGAAGTATTAGAATTCTCGGCCCGGAAAGTAGGGCCAAAGGTGTAGACATTGCTAAAGGCCATTGCCATACATTCCGCTTCGAGCTGGCCGCTGACGGTGAGATAGGCAGGCTTACCGAAAAAGTCCTGGCTGTAGTCAGCTTTGCCGTCTTTGCCTTGAGGAATGCTGTCGAGGTTGAAGCGTGTGACCGTAAACATTTCACCGGCGCCTTCGCAGTCACTCGCCGTGAGAATGGGCGTGTGCATCCACAAAAAGCCCTGACTCTGGAAGAATTCATGAATCGCGGTGGCGCAAGCATTGCGGACTCTAAAGACTGCTCCTAAGGTGTTGGTGCGGCTGCGCAAATGGCCGATGCTGCGCAAAAATTCAAATGAATGGCGTTTTTTCTGCAAAGGGTAGGTTTCGCCGTCGCATTCGCCAAAGACTTCAATTTCACTGGCCTGCAATTCTACCCGCTGGCCTTTACCCGGCGATTCGGCTAAAGTGCCGCTGATTTTTACCGCTGCGCCTGTGCTGATGCGCTCCATGCTAGCCGCGTAGTCAGGGATCGCTTCGCTGGCAATCACCTGCAATCCGCCCATCGCCGAGCCGTCGTTGACCTCAATGAAGGTAAACTTTTTGGCGCTGCGTTTGGTTCTTACCCAGCCTTGAATGGTCAGGGTTTCACCGGGCATTCCGGCTGTGAGAATGTGCTTGATGCGTTCTAAAGCAGGCATTGGGAAAATTTAAGGGTACAAGGATTTAAAAATATTATCGCGCTAACCTAGCCAGCTATGTAAAAGCCAGCCGATGACTAGCCCCGAACCGCCAAGTCGTAAGATCTGCCAAAGCGGGTCTAGCGTTTCTTTCCACGGGACTAGCTGACTTTCGAGGGTGAGCTGTAGGGCTTCGATGCGATCGCGCATTTGCGCTAATTCCTCACTTGGCAGCTGCGAAAGATCAGCCGAAACCGCCTGTTCATACTTGGCTTTGGCTCGGCGAATGGCAAAGAAGCGATCGCGCAAAACCAAAAATTCATCAGCCGTAGCCTTAAGATCCGTTTCAAAACTGGCCAGCGCTTCATCCGAAGGAAGATAAGGCGATTTTTGTCGAGGCCGCTTGCGCTTAGGGGCCATCCGATCATTAGCCTGTGAAGAATGAACCTGAGACGATCTCCGAAATAATGACATAAGCAGTAAAGTGGAAATGGCCACTACTGTATAGGGAGAATCACTGTCTTGGCAAACTTTTCATTGTCACCTGAAATCTCTAAAGAAAATTCCCCAGAAAATTCTTTAGAAACCTCCACTGTTTTTTCTAATCCAGATGCCCAACCCACATCGCTAGCAGATCGAAGCGCCCTCAAGTCTTTTAGCGCTGAAGCACTAGCCCAAGCCCTCGCCGAGCAGCTCATGATCCGCCCAAATGATTGGCATCGCCTCAGCGCCAATCGCTCTGCCCGTGCCCGCGAACAGGCCGCAGCCGCTCTAGTATATCTACTCAAAGATCAGCCCGAAGAAGCGCTGCCCCGCTTAGCTCAAGCGGTTGGCTGGCTAGATAAAACGCTGAAAGCGCCGCCTTGCCCAACGCATTCTCGCGGATAGGACGATCTGGCAATGATCGCTCACCTAAGCCCGCTCACCGAAAAACGCCCATCCAAAAACGCCCACCCAAAAACGCTATACGCTATGCGCCAACCTCGATGACCACCGCTGCCACCAGCTCTCAATCATCTTACCAACCAGATTCACCCTGATAAATCTGCTCAAAGGCGCAGGATGCAGCTGCTTAGCCAAGTAAACTTCTTTACCATTCTCACTCC
>QBMP01000413.1 GCA_003242115.1 Phormidesmis priestleyi | reverse complement strand
CACTTGGGCGATGTGGTAAGCCGCGTATTGGGCGGTTCGATAGACGATAAAGACGATGGAGCCATTCCCATCAAGACGAGCGAAATCGGTATGGAGAAAAGGATTTAATGCTGAGCGCACTGATTTTAATTCCGCTGGTAGGGGCTTTGCTCATCAGCATTTGGCCTACGAAGCTAGAGTCTGCGCAGATTCGACTAGGCGCTCTGATTACCCTGGGAGTGACGCTAGCGCTCTCTCTGTATCTGGTCAGTCAGTTTGACATTAACAATCCTGGCTTTCAGTTTGTTGAAAAATTTAGCTGGATGCAGCCGCTCGGGTTGACCTACGGATTGGGCGTTGATGGCCTAGCGCTGCCATTGGTTGTAATTAACTGTCTGCTGAGCTTTATCTCGGTGTATTTAAGTGCCAATATCAACCGGCCTCGGCTTTATTTTTCGCTGCTGCTGCTAATTTCTAGCGCGGTGGCAGGAGCATTTTTGGCGCAAAATTTGCTGCTGTTTTTCTTGTTTTACGAGCTAGAGCTGATCCCTTTATATTTGCTGATTGCGATTTGGGGCGGGGCGCGGCGCGGCTATGCGGCGACCAAGTTTTTAATCTATACAGCCTTTTCGGGTGTGCTGATTTTGGGAGCCTTTTTGGGCCTTGGAATGCTGGCAGGCACAGGCAGTTTTGACTATGATCCGGCGCTAGCTGAGGGGCTGAGCCTGTTACAGCAAACCGTATTGATGGGGGTTTTGCTGATTGGCTTTGGGATCAAAATTCCGCTGGTGCCGTTTCATACGTGGCTACCTGATGCCCATGTTGAGGCTTCGACGCCGATTTCGGTGCTGTTAGCGGGGGTGCTGCTGAAGCTGGGAACCTACGGGATTTTACGCTTTTGTGTGGGGCTTTTTCCGGCAGCTTGGCTGAATATTTCGTCGCTGTTAGCTTGGTGGGCGGTGGTGAGTGTGCTGTATGGATCGCTGGCCGCGATCGCGCAAACCGACATGAAAAAAATGGTCGCCTACAGCTCGGTCGGCCACATGGGCTACATTCTGCTAGCAGCGGCGGCGGCAACGCCTTTGAGCATTTTAGGGACGGTCATGCAGATGGTCAGCCACGGGCTTATTTCAGCGCTGATGTTTTTGCTGGTGGGCGTGGTGTACAAAAAAACCGGCACCCGCGATTTGACTATTCTCAGCGGGCTGATGGCTCCTGAGCGCGGCCTACCGTTTATTGGCTCACTAATGGTGCTGGGAGCAATGGCCAGTGCGGGCATTCCGGGGATGATGGGCTTTATCTCAGAATTTATTCTGTTTCGCGGTAGTTTTGAAAGCTTCGCGCCCCAAACACTGTTGTGTATGGTGGGTTCAGGGCTGACGGCTGTATACTTTTTATTAATGATCAATCGGGTGTTTTTTGGGCGAATGAATGTAGCGCCACCGACGATGGGGGTGCCGGTCGATGCTCTGATTTCGGGGGTGAAGTGGCGCGATCGCGCTCCGGCATTGGCGCTAGTACTGCTGATTTTTGCCTTTGGTTTGCAGCCAGAATGGATGACCCGCTGGATGGAAGCGACCACAACAACCTTCATCGCCAGAGCTGAACCCGTAATGGTAACGGCTGCGCCATCAGCGTTACCATCACGGGTTCAGCCCACTCTAGGTCAGCCCATTCCAGATACATAGCTCAGGGGTATGGTTTTTTTGATGATGATTTACACTGGCTGCTTGACGCGATCGCTATGACCCAAACATCTCGTGCCCCCAACCTCACCAAAGCAATCACCCCTGCCGTAGACTACTCCTCAGCGGCCTACATTAATCGCCTCGTCGAAGGCGGCACGCTGCTGCCCGATACCCCCCACAACCTCAAAGAAGTGGTCGGCGTGCTCGATACCTACGGCGTTGTGCTCGACGCCTACTCCAACAACCTCAACTATATTGCCGAACATCAGTTTCTAGTACTGATGCCCATTTTCAAATACTTCAACGGCAAAGTCACGCCCAAAAAAGTCATCAAGCATCTTTGGCACGACCGCATCAACTACGAATACGCCGAATACGTCATGCGCACCATGATGTGGCACGGCGGCGGCGGCCTCGATACCTACCTCGATTCCAATGATTTTTTGGCCTGCTGTAACCCCGCCATTCGCGCCAAAATTCGGCTCAACCCAATGCTGCTCACCCTCAACAGCATTTTCCCAAACTATCTCGCTGAGCAGGTGCGTCAGCTTTGCTACTACGCTGGGCTAGGTCAATTTTGGCGGGTGATGAGCGATATTTTCATGCAGCTTGCGGAAGAGTACAACCAAGGCAAAATCACCTCTATTGCTGAGGTCGTCTCGCTAGTCAAAAACGGATTGGTGACTCACGCCAGTCTGCCGATTACCTACGCGGTCACTATCGGCGGCACAAAATACGACATCATTCCCGAATCTGTGGGGCTGACATTTTTACCCGATACCGCCGTGCCCTATGTCGAAACCATTTTTCTGCGCGGGACACCGTTTTTTGGCACCGTTTCTTACAACGCCCAAGCCCAACAGATTCCGTTAGATCAGGCTGATTTTGGCTACGGCGCACTCTTTGCCGATCCGCTGCCGATTGGCGGTGCGGGCATTCCGCCGACGCTGCTGATGCAGGACATGCGCCACTATGTGCCAGACTATTTAAGAGAAATTTATCAGCGATCCAAGCGCGGTCAAGACGATATTCGTGTGCAGCTCTGTCAGAGCTTTCAAAAGTCTATGTTTTGCGTGACCGAAGCGGCAGTTAGAGGGCTGATGCCCTACCCGTCAGATACGAGCGATCCCAAAGAGCAGGTACTCAATCGTGATTACCTGAGCGGCTGGTTAAAGCGACTCGCCGAATCACGACTGGATGTAGTGCAAGAGGGACTGTAAAAAATAATCCCAGCGATATTTTCTCTATCTAATTTGCCATATAGGGTGATTAGGTAGAAAGTTTCCCTCTAACAATAAGTTATGTCGCTCAGGAAGTATCTCTTGTAACTACTCAGGCTGTAATCTAGGCAGAATAGGATCGCCAAGGAATGTCCTCCTGAGCGC
>QBMP01000412.1 GCA_003242115.1 Phormidesmis priestleyi | reverse complement strand
AGCAGGCGTAAAATTCGATTGAAAAGCTGCTTTCTCATCAGATGTACTAGCGAGCATCATTACCTTTATTTTGCCATCTCTACTTATTTTTGAAGAGGTCTATTAGTGGTCAATGGGCAGGTATAGAGCAAACACCGGAGATTTGCGGCGGTGATGCCTGCAATTGCAAACACGCGCATTCCCGTGTGGGTCATTGTCCAAGCCCGTGACTTAGGCAGTAGCGAAATCGACATTTTGTGAGCCTATCCCTCATTGAGTGCTAGTGACCTAGCGAATGCCTGGGCCTATGCGGTTAGCCACAAAACAGAGATTGCGCAAGCGATAAAAGAAAACAACGAGACATAAGCGTGGCTGCATTCTACAATGATTGAACTTCAGCGGCTAGATCATTGGGTGCTAACGGTTGCTGATATAGAAGCAACCTGCGAGTTTTATTCGACGGTTTTAGGTTGCAAAATCATTCGTTTCACGGCAGCGAACGGGGAGGAAAGGGTCGCACTGCAAATTGGCGACAGCCTGCAAAAGATCAATCTGCACTCAGCCCAAAATCCTTTTCAGCCTGCTGCACAAATGCCTCAACCCGGTTCAGCCGATTTGTGTTTTATAACCTCTACGCCGTTGACAGATGCGATCGCTCATTTCCACCATTTAAAGATTTCGATTGTCGCTAGCCCCGTACAGCGCACCGGCACGCTTGGCCCTATCCTATCTGTCTATATCCGCGATCCTGATGGCAATTTGATTCAAGTAGCCAACCCGCTACAGTCAGACCTCCCTAATCCAAACGATTCATTTGACTCATGATTGGAACTGAGCGATGTCGTCGTAGAGAAGGGCAATCGGGAACTCAAAGCCAACGCTTTCAAGCGCAATCCTATCTTCCGACTGATAGGCTGAATAAAGCCAGAATCGCCCCTGGGCGCGACGATAGATTTCGACGCTGATCTGCGTTGAGCTAATCAAGACATACTCTTCTAAGCTAGGCAGCTTGCAATACTCTTTGAGCTTATCGCCTCGATCTAGTGTCTCTGTTCCTACGGAAAGCACCTCAACAATGAGTTTGGGATATCGAATGGCGTTGAGCGCAGTTTTATCCCGCTCGTCGCAGGTGATAACGAGATCAGGATATCGGTAGCGAGACGATGTGACATTTACTTTGGCATCGGCGATGTTGATACGACAGCCCTGTTTTTTTAGATGGGGCCGCAGCGTGGTAAGGAGATTAACCGCAATATCATTGTGAGCGATAGTCCCCCCGGTCATTGCCAAGACTTCGCCATCAACAAACTCATAGCGAAGTTCCTGACGCGGTTCCCAATCCAGGTAAGCTTCAACCATCATTTTTTGTGGACTAGGGATGGCAATCATAGGATAGGGGTCTGTCAGGTGCCTTTATTTATAGATAGAGCTTCTCAGACAACGCTTACGGTTAATTTCCTCATCCACTCAGCGTTTCCTACTTCGCCCCGCATGAGGGCTGACACTTGAAATGCCTGATCAATTCTAGGAAATTCAATGACTTCACCACTAGGCCATACTTCGACCTCTGAGAGGTCTTCCGCATGGGGACAAAGGTTGGTGAGTACGCCATCAATACGCTTAGCAAACTGTAAACTGCTGATCGGCCATAGGCTTTTCATACCTGTGCTAAAAACGATTTCCAGTTGTCCGTCATGTACCTGAGCAGAGACTGCTTTAACCACGTTCTGCATCAATCAATCTGCCTCTATTCGTTCATAAGCATTTTTTATTGTATTGAGCGCTAGTCAGTACCGCTAATTTTTAGAAGTCGAACTAATGAATCCATCCTCTGGCACACAAATTATGGGGGTGCATCCACGAATAGAAGCGCTTGATTAACTAAGTAAAGCAGGCCAAGATATTAACAGTCTGAGGCCCTGAGTACAAACCACTTCTGATACAGCGCACTGACACACTTGGCCCTATCCTATTATCTGTAATATATCCGCGATCCTGATAGCAATTTGATTGAGGTAGCCAACTCACTGAATGCAGATTCACTTTGAGCCGTTTACTGTCCATAAGCGCGTACCGCTGACCATTAGCCGAGGCACTAGCAGCGGTTCGACTAATCTGTGGGTACGCATTGAAGCCGAAGGCATTGAAGGCTGGGGAGAAGCCTCACCTTTTTCGATTGGTTCACTGACCCAAACCCAGGTCGATATTACCGAAGATTTGACCGCACTGAGGCCAGTATTAGCGCCCTTGCATCCGTTTCAGCATCAAGTCATTGAAGACAAGCTGCTGGCCTTATCTATCTGCTCAGCCGCACGCGCCGCGATAGATATGGCCCTACACGACTGGCTCGGTAAGCGCCTTGGCCTGCCGCTGTGGCAACTGTGGGGGTTAGACTGTCAGCGCATCGGCCCGACGGCGGTAACCGTAGGCATTAGTTCGCCGACAGCAGCAGTGGATCGGCTGCAAAAATGGTGCGCTCAGCAGCCGGTGGCCTCAGTGAAAATTAAGCTGGGAAGCCCTGCTGGCATTGAGGCCGATCAGGCGATGTTTGCGGCACTACTCGCGCATGTGCCAGCGGGGGCAAAAGTCAGTGTCGATGCCAATGGCGGCTGGACGACGCTAGCAGATGCGCTGACAATGGCTGAGTGGTTGGCCACTCGTGGGGTGACGTATTTGGAGCAGCCGTTGCCCGTTGATAGCGATGCGCTATTGCCGGAGCTGTATGCGCGATCGCCGCTCCCGATTTTTGTTGATGAAAGCTGCTTTACCAGCGCCGATATTCCGCGCTTGGCTCACTGTGTACATGGCATCAACATTAAGCTGATGAAGTCGGGCGGCCTAACGGAGGCGCTGCGGATGATCCATACGGCTCGAAGCTGCGGATTGCAGGTGATGTTTGGCTGCTATTCAGATAGTGCGATCGCCAATACCGCCCTTGCCCACCTTTCACCCTTGGCCGATCATCTCGATCTTGACAGCCATTTCAATCTCAAAGACGATCCGTTTATCGGCGCTATTTTAACCGCAGAGGGCGCTTTATGCCCTAACAATCAACCCGGCCTGGGACTTTCTTTACATGCTCAATCCTGATG
>QBMP01000411.1 GCA_003242115.1 Phormidesmis priestleyi | reverse complement strand
GTTTTATGGAATGTCACCTTACCGATGATTTTGCCAGGGGTTGTCGTCGGGGCGCTGTTTGCTTTTTTGATTTCTTGGAATGAGTTTTTGCTAACCTTTATAGTCGGCAGTGGTCGGGTGTTTACGCTGCCAATGGTGCTTTTTACCTCGCTGCAAGGCGGTAATAATGGGCTGACGGCAGCGATCGCGATTACCTCGATTGTCCCCGCCCTAATTTTTCTGTTATTTTCGAGTCGGGCACTGCAAAACGATGCGGCAATGGGTGGGCTAGGTGATGTCTAAAATGTCTAAGAACAAAGCGGTGTTTAAGAATTACGACAAAGAACAACTGGCCGCAAGTTCGTTAAGCCTGAAAAATTTGAGTAAGTCTTTTCGCGGTACGCCCGCCGTTCAAGACCTTTGGCTAGAAATTGGCGCGGGTGAAATTGTCTCTTTGTTAGGCCCGTCTGGCTGCGGCAAATCTACTACCTTACAGCTCATCGCCGGAATTTTGCGCCCAGATGCGGGCCAGATTGATCTAGGCCATCGGTCTCTCAATCAGGTGCCGCCCGAAAAGCGGAATATTG
The DNA here is from genome assembly GCA_003242115.1 of Phormidesmis priestleyi. Taxonomy (GTDB): domain Bacteria; phylum Cyanobacteriota; class Cyanobacteriia; order Phormidesmidales; family Phormidesmidaceae; genus Phormidesmis; species Phormidesmis priestleyi_A. Next base: position 2,520 of record QBMP01000411.1, on the reverse strand, counting down.
CGCTGATTTTGCAAAAGGGGCTGTTGTTTCCTCACTTAAGTGTGGGTGAGAATGTGGCCTTTGGACTGAAAATGCAGGGCGTGAACCGGCTAGAGCGAGAGCAGCGGGCAACCGCTATGCTCAACCGCGTGCAGCTCAGCGGCTTTGAGAACCGGCTACCGACAGAACTTTCCGGTGGGCAGGCGCAGCGAGTGGCCTTAGCGCGATCGCTCGTGATTGCGCCCCAAGTGCTGCTACTCGATGAACCACTTTCTGCTTTGGATGCCAACCTCAGAGAAGAGATGCAGGCGCTGATTTTGCAGCTTCAGGCCGATACCCAGGTGACGATGGTGATAGTCACTCACGATCAGGCTGAAGCCGTGGTGATGTCTCACCGGATTGCGCTGATGTTCGAGGGTAGGCTAAGACAGGTGGCAACACCAGAAGAATTTTACCGCTGCCCAACGGATGAAACCACCGCGCGTTTTTTTGGCGGCGTGAACTTTTTTCAGGTTAAAACTTCCGCAGGCTGGATTAAAGCCACCATTCGCCCAGAACAAATTCAGGTCTTTGCAGCCCCCCAGCCACCGGCAAAGGATTTGCCAAATCCCTCACCAAATCTTTTGCCGATGGCCGTCACCGCCAACCAATTTACCGGCACCCAACGGCGGCTAACGCTCAAAGCGGCCACTGGGCCATCTTTACAGGCTTGGGTTGGGCCAAGCAACACATTCAGCATCGGGCAATCGGTGTGGGCGCACTTACCACCGGCAGCGCTGTGGCGCTTTCCAAATTCAGAAAATCTGTCCGGGGCAGCTATGGTCGGTTACGGGGTAATCCAGCCGTTATCGTGAGGTGCGATAGACTAATAAGCACAATGTTGCGCGACCTGTTATGAGCACAATTCCAGTCACAATCAACCTGCCAGAGGAAATTTATCAGCGAGCAGAACGATTTGCACGTCTTATCAATCGCGATGTGTCGAGTGTGTTAGCAGATACGGTTGTTTCTTCACTACCACCGCTCAGTGATCAGATTGATGCCCTCCCATCTGTCGTTGAGATGTCCGATCGCGCTGTTCTTGAGTTGGCTAATTCTACGCTACCGGAAAAGCAAGACTGGCGTCTCTCTGAGCTGTTAGAAAAACAGCGTGAAGACGTGCTAATTTTGGAAGAACAGCAGGAATTAGAAACCTTGATGCAGATCTACAATGAAGGCTGGCTACGCAAAACGGCGGGCTTAGTCGAGGCAGTTAATCGGAGACTGATGGAACCACTAAATCCGTGAGCGACTATATTTCTGTTGACCTCAAAGCTCGCATTAGACAGCAGGCAAAAAACCGCTGTGGCTATTGCCTAAGCGCGCAACAGTATGTTTGGGGGACGCTGGAAATTGAGCATATCATTCCAAAAGCGGCGGGTGGCAGTAGTTATGAAGAAAACCTGTGGATGGCCTGTCATCCTTGCAATAGCCATAAGGCTGACCGAACTTATGGACTCGATCCATTGACTGACCGAACGGTAGCACTTTATCATCCGCGTCGGCAAAAATGGCCAGAGCACTTTTTTTGGTCGGATGAAGGAACCCATATTATTGGATTAACGCCGTGCGGTCGCGCAACTGCATCAACGCTGAAGCTCAATAATCCCTTCGCCGTTGCAGTACGGCATTCTTGGGTTTCTGTCGGTTGGCATCCACCTCAAATAGATAGCTAAACAACATAGATAAGCAGCCATTCCAAATTCCGAGATGCAGACAGACATCCTAAGCAAATGAGGAACGAGCTTACTGCATTTCAGCCGATTAGTACCAAAAAACAACGTTAAATAAATTCTGTTCTTCACCTTTATTTTTTATGCCAAACGCCATAAAACCGAATGCTCCAGTTTTCCTATCGCTGCCTCGGAGGCAGTTTCTGTTCCTTTCTGCGTCGGCTTGTTTGGGCGCGATCGCCACTAGCTGCGCCAACCGCCAAACCGCTCAACCTGATACGACTCAATCTGATGCGACTCAACCCAAAGTAGCCGACACCAGCACCCTCACCTGGGATGACATTCTCGCTCAAGCCAAAGGCACCACCGTCAACTGGGCAATGTGGGGCGGCAGCGACAACACAAATGCCTACGCTGACGAATGGGTAGCAGGTCAGCTCAAAAGCCAATACGGTGTCACGCTCAATCGGGTGCCAATTAACGACACCGTAGAAGCGGTCAACAAAGTGGTTGGAGAAGTCCAGGCGGGCCTCAAAACGGGCGGCAGCATTGATCTAATTTGGATCAACGGTGAGAACTTTCGCACCATGAAACAGGGCAATTTGCTCTACGGCCCCTTTACAGACAAGCTTCCGGCAATGGCCGCTTACAATCTCGAAAATCCGGCAGTATTGTCCGATTTTGGCCTGCCGATTGATGGCTACGAAGCGCCCTACACCGGCTCTTACTACCTGATGGTACGAGATACGGCCAAAGTCGCGGAGCCCCCCGCTAATTTTAAGGCGCTGCTGACTTGGGCCAAGGCCAATCCTGGCCGCTTTACCTATGT
>QBMP01000410.1 GCA_003242115.1 Phormidesmis priestleyi | reverse complement strand
GAGATTCCGTCAGATGTTTGCGAAAGATGGTTTGGTATACTGGAGGCAACATATATTTTGGGAAGGGACGAAATTCCCTTCCTATTCTTTTGCCCTTTTATTCTCTCAACTCCTCGCTATATATGATATTGAAGTTCCTTGTCACCCGGTAAGCCATGAGACAACAAGATGATTGAAAGGGCGCTAAGAATTGTTTTTTGAATGGGGAGATTGATAGGTAGTGGCACGGATTCTCTCCTGATGGGTGACTAGATGCACGGATAACACACGGATAACAACAGAGGCTAATAGAATAGACTCAGCGATTTTGATTTTGATTTTGAAGTGTTTGCCTAGATTGAGCAGTCAGAGCAGCGATCGCACCCGTAGCAGGCAGCGCTAGAGCACTCGGTACCCAAGGAATCCACACCCCCGCTTTTGTCAGCCACAGCCAGCAGGCCAACAAAAGCACCCCTTTGGCGATCAGCAATCGCAGCCCCAGATGTAGCCATAGCCGCATTCCTAAAGGCTTATTAGCATATGCGCCTAGCAGCCCACCGATCAAGGCCCAGAGCGTAATCCAAGTCATTTCCTGCCATTCTGACCAGCTCGTGATGATCGGTCGAGCGGGCGTATCTAACGTTGTGCTTAGCAGTTGAGAGATCATTTGCGCCTGCAAGAAAACGCCGGAAGCCTGATCTTCTAGCGCGGGGGTTTGGGTGTAGGGGGTAAGCCAGCGATCGCCCGCGCCGAAGTCCATATCAGTCGTGCCGATCAGTATAATTCGACCCTTGACACTGTTGCGTAATTGTTCCAAAGGTTGAGCCAACACCTCAGAAACCGTAATGCAGTCAGCGGGCGTTTCAATCACATTGCCGCAGGTAGTTTGTTCTGGATTTCTCAAAATGCGGTAGTTCAGCATAATTTGAGATCCGCCTTCTACATCCAAATTGTGATAGCCGCCAAAAGCGGTCTGTGTAATTCGAGTAAATGGCAGATCAACAATGCCTTTGGTGGCTTTTAAATAGCGACTAGCCAAAACGGTGCTGAATGTGTTGGAAGCTTGGCAAGGAGAATTTGGCGTCGGCCCTAGCTGAAGCAGATGACGACGCAGAATATTGTCGCGGCCCTGATCTTCAATAAAGTCACTTGCGCCAATTCGAGCTGTGTCTTCAAATTCAGGCGGAGGCGGCTTTCCGGGCGTATCTGTGACGCTATCAGAGACTTTGCAAATTGCGATTAAATTATCGGTAGCTTTCAGCTTTGTGGCGAGAGTCGGATCTGTTTCTAAGTCGCCTCGATAGATGTCTAGCCCAATTAGCTGAGGCTGTAAGGGCGTGAGCTTATCTAGCAGCGCCAGCAAGGTTGTATCAGCCAAAGAACTCTTGCCGGTGGGGTTGGGGTAAGCGGCGATATCTTTGTCTGTGTTGGTGATAATTAGCAGCCGATTATCAATGGTTTCAGGCGGGCGGCTGCGCAAAAGCAGGTCGTAGGCTTTGAGTTCCAAGGGTTCTAAAAAGCCTAGCTGACGACCTAGCAGGAGGATGGTCGCGATCGCAACGCCAACCCCAATCCCTTGACGAAATCGGTGCTGAGGCGCAGTCGGCCTTACAGAAGGTTTTACGGGTGGTTTTAAAGGAGAAGTCGCGATCGCTGCATCTGCAAACTGGTGAATTTTAGAGCGATTAATCTCAGCTTTACCCTGCAAAGAACGCCAAGTTGGCGGCGTTTCTGCTAAATTTTGGACAATCACCGGCAGCCAGGTTGCGCAAGGGAAGCGGGTTTCTAAGCCCTGAAGCTTTTCGCGAGCCTCACGCACCGACAGATAAAACGGTCTGCCGCTCGAAAAAGCATCCAGAAATCCCTTCAAAAAAGCATGAGCTACCTGATCCGGCACCGGCTCCCGCATGACCAGCACCTGCGGAATGTGCAAATCAGCCAGATCAGCCGCTAGCCCTAGCCCATCGCAAGAATTAAAAATAGCGGTATTGAGGCCGCGATCAATCGCCTTACGCAAAGCATGTTTGAGCTGAGGAATCGTCAGCTGTTCGGTCGCATTCAAAGACATCTCACCGCTGCCCATTTCATCTTGAGCGCAGTTTTCTCGGCTACGGCTATGCCCCGCAAAAAACAAGATATCCCACCCCGCTTCTGCCCAAAGAGATTGATTAAACGCTTCCAGACTGGGCTCTTTTAAAAAGTGAATATCCACATCAGACAGGCTACTCAAAAGCGTCTCATCAACCCGCGTATCTAGCCCCGTCGCACTGCCCATCACCGCCAAAATTCTCACTTTTTCAGAGCGCGTACCAGGATAGGTAACCTGCTGATACTCCAGCGCGCAAATGCCTACTTCCGCACGGGGATAGCGCTGAAAAAAATGCAGCTCGTGCCAGGGCAATCTTTGCAGCAGCGGGTCTTGAGTTTGGAGTAAAACGCGGGCAATATCTTGCGGATTGAGCTGTTCTAATAGCTTTTCACGAATAGGGCGAAAATTATCACTGTTGAGCCAATGGTGCAGGCGATCGCGCAGCTGTCGGCTCAACACCTGACAGGCTTCTCTAGCCGCCACATCAGAAACATTCGTCACCCCAGCTAGCGGCTTTATCCGATAAATCGCTCCAATTTGCCGATAGGCTTGCTGCCAGCGCCGATAGAGATCGCGCAAGTCGGGCGCTGGCGGCAGTGTTGCGTGCGTTTCAGCTTGCGGATTGAGCCCTTCTCTGCCAATCTGCACAGCGGCAGTGTAGCCCGTCTCCAGGCTGCCAGGGCCAATTTTAATAACGATTCGCTTGCTTGTGCGCTTGCTCACAGGAATTGATTAAGGAGGGTTAAATTACAAACTGTTCTTCAAAGGCGGCTTCCGCTATGCTAATGCGCACGCTAAATCTCTCTTCTGGCTGACCAGCAAGCTGAAACTGGAGATAATTATCAATCGCTCTCGACGTTGCTGGTGGAAACAGAGCGCTGCCTTGTTCGTCAAAGATGCTCAGTTTGAGCCCGTCCGGCAGATAAGGAGATATGCCCAAAGGGTGAACCTGTACCGTGATGCGGGCGCTGGTCTGATCACTGGCCCGATTACTGGCCCGATTACTGGCCCGATTACTGGCCCGATTACTGGCC
>QBMP01000040.1:4833-20458 GCA_003242115.1 Phormidesmis priestleyi | reverse complement strand
CACTTGATAGTCCCTCAATGCTAGACGAAAATTCTTCTCTCCGACAGGCTGCTAGGGCTCAGTAAAATCCCAGACATTGTTGAAACTGCCAGCGATGGATTTGATCCAGAGCTTATTGATACCTGTCAATCCGCTACAATCCTGCCGTCTCCAGTAGCACAGAGCCCTGTCGAAACTACCAGAGCAAACTCGTTTCAAGAGAACGGTTTTGCTCAGAACGCTGCTATAGCGGGAGATGTCTCATCCGCCCCGCCATCTGTAGCGCCCTCTCGCGTAGGCACAAATGCATCAGCGCAAGCGGGTCGAGTTTTGAGTGATCGGGTCGGCAGAAAAGCCAAAAACAACGCTCCTCAAATTGTTTATATCGACGACAGCTCTGCGGACAGCCGCATCATGGCTGAGATTATTGAAGGCTTAGGTTATCAGTATACCAACGTGCCTGACCCACTACAGGCGCTGCCGATGTTGATTGAGCTTAAGCCAAAGCTGATTTTCTTAGATTTGGTAATGCCGATTGCCAATGGCTATGAGGTTTGCTCACAAATTCGTCGAATCTCCGCTTTTAAAGACATTCCGGTCGTTATTGTGACCAGTAATGATGGAATTGCTGATCGTGTAAGGGCAAGAATCGTCGGTGCTTCTGGCTTTTTAGGTAAGCCTATTCAGCACAAAAAAGTTTCTAAAGTGCTGAAAAAGCATTTGCGCAACCTTGCCCCACATAGCTCAACTACCCCATCAGGGAGTGTTCTTTCTCCTCTATGAAGTTTTCTCACGTCTAGCCTAAATATTGAGTAGTTTTGGCTAGAAAGATTTATTCAACTGTAATTGTTCAACTGTAATACATACCCCAACCACGACCTATGGCAACCGCTCTAATCGTAGAAGACAGTCTCACTGACAGAGAACTCCTGACTCGCTATTTACAGCAGTCTGGCATTACTGTGACCAGCGCTCAAAGCAGCGAGGAAGCTTTGCAAATGCTAAAAAGTTCTCCCCCCGATCTCGTATTTCTAGATGTTGTTTTGCCGGGGCAAAGCGGCTTTGAATTTTGCCGAGATCTAAAAACAGATGTCAGTACTCAAAATATTCCGGTTGTTATCTGCTCTACCAAGGGCACTGAAGCCGATAAGCTTTGGGGCTCTATGCTGGGCGCAGATGCCTATCTGACTAAACCTGTCAATCAGCAGCAGCTCACTCAAACCGTTGAAAAACTGATGAAATAAACTTACATCACCCGCTTTATTTCAGGCGATTTACTTCATTAGATTTTTAGAGATAGTTTTCTAAAGCAACCTTAAAGAAACATCATGCTAGTAACTGAAAATGAACCCACGCTCAAGCCTCCAAATGTCGCTAGCCGCCAGCGAGATCCGCTGGGATTAATGCCCCTGCCGGTCGATAATCGTCAGCGCTTTTTGCGATTTGTGCTTTCTCAGAAAAACGATGCTTTACTGCCTTTAGAGCAAATTGTAGAGGTTATGCAACTGTCTTTGGAAGACATTTTTCCGGTTCCTGACATGCCGGGATGCATTTTGGGGGTGTGCAGTTGGCAAGGAGAAACGCTCTGGCTAGTGGATCTTAACCATCTTTTAGGCTACACACCGCTCTGTCAACAGTCTCAGATGGTGATGCCCCCCTTTGTGATTGTGGTGCAATCAGCAGGCCACTCGCTGGGCTTAGTCGTTGAGCAGGTCAGTGATGTCAGTTTGTTTGATTATGCCGATATTCATATGGAGTCTGGACTTTGCCCAGCCAGCCTAGAACCTTTTGTATTTGGCTATTGCCCACAGCAAGGCGGCACCGTACTGAGTGTGACCAGTATTGTTAACTCACCGCTTTGGCTGTCTCACCGAAGCAGAAGCACTTAATTTCTTTTTCATGCTTCTGGCTCATTTCTTTAGTTCATTGCTTGTTCCGGCCAACTTCGCTTGCCACTTACTCATTCACAACTCGATTCACAACTATTTACCATGACAACTACCAATGCTTCTCGGAACGAATCTGAAAATATGCAAGACAACGAGTATCCTGCTGAATTCCCTACTAGCCAAAGTAACGCTGTACAAATGCTTGAAAATGAGGGAACAACCGAACTGAGTCTCTCTTCTGAAGATATTTCGACTGAGCCGATGGCACATGAGCCGATTACTGATGTTTCTTCATTAAAATTATCTTTGGCTCATTCGACTGCCGACTTATTGACCTCTTCACTTCAAGATTTGCCCAAGCGCGAGGGCAAAAGAGCCTTCAGCATCGCAAATCAAATGGTGCAAGCAACTAATGTTGAAAATCTCTATCAGATTGCTGTTGCTGAAATTCGCCAGCGTTTTAAGGTGGAGCGATCGCTCATATACCGCTTTCAATCAGAAACTCAAGGCAGTGTGATTGCCGAATCGCTCAGTGCTGGCTACAGCCCCATGCTGGGCGAGTCACTTCCGGCTATAGCTTTTGGCAGCAATAGCGTCCAAAGCTACAAACAGCAGTCATCAGTGGCTATCCACGATGCGACAGAAGCCACCATCACACCGCACCAAATGCAGCTATTCAACCAGTTTCAGGTGCAAGCAAGCCTGAGCCTACCGATTTTTCAGGAAAATCAGCTCTGGGGCCTTTTGGTCATGCAGCAGTGCAACGCCCCTAGGCAGTGGGGCGAGAATGAGATTAGTTTCCTCTACTTGGTGACTTCTGAGCTACAGGTCAATCTTCAGTCTTTGACTTTTCAGGCAGAGCGGCGGCTGCTAGCTGGCCTAGGCAACAAAGTTCGTCAGGCATCTGGTAAAGAAGCCATCTTCCGCAGCGCTACTCAAGATGTTAGAAAGCTCTTAAATGCAGATCGCGTTGCCATTTGTCAGTTTCGCCAAGACTACAGCGTCCAATTTGTTTTTGAGTCCAAAGTCGGCCAATTAGCGCCTATGTTAGGGGTCATTTCAGCAGATTCTTACCTCAAAGAGCAGCAGGGCGGGTGCCTTCGTCAGCACAAGCCGGTGATTGTCAACAATGTTGATCAAGCTGCCGATCTCAGCTCTTGCTACGCTGATCTTCTAACAGATTTGAATATTAAAGCTTGCGCACTTGTGAGTATTTTTCAAGGGCAAAAGCTTTGGGGATTTCTGGCGGTCTATCAGCACAGTGGCGCTCGGTACTGGGACAGCAATGAAATCAAGCTACTGTCTCAAATCGGTGATCTAGTTGGCGTCGCACTGAATCAGGCAGAGCTGACTGAAGAGCTGACTAAATCTGCCGAAAACCAGGAAGCTTTACCTGAAATTATCAGCAAGATTAGCAACACAGCTTATGCTGAAAAAATTTATCAAACGGCTGTGCAAGAAGTTCGTCAGCTTTTAAACGCAGAGCGTGTCTGCATTTACAAATTTCGTCCAGATTATTTTGGTGACTTCATCTACGAATCTGGGGCTGGCGGCTGGCCCTCTTTGGTTGGCAGCGCTTGGGAAGATACCTACGTTCAAAAAAATCAGGGTGGGCGGTTTCGCAATACTGAGCAGCCTTTTCTCGCGGATGATGTGTATGCAGCCGGGTTGAGCGACTGCCATGTCCAAACCTTGGAGCATTTTGGCGTTAAGTCCTTCTTAATTGTTGCGATTAGGCAGGGCGGCAAACTTTGGGGCTTGCTCAGCGCCTTTCAGCACAGCGGCCCTCGGCACTGGCTAGAGAGTGATACCAAAATTTTGCAAGACGTTAGTCGTGAGATGGAGAATAGCCTGAAAGGAGCCGATTATGTGGCTCAATTGCAGTCGCAGTCGGCGCAGATGACTAAAGCAGCACAGATGGGGCGCTCAGTCGCTGAAATTATTCCTCAAATCTTGCAGCCACAGGATGCTCAGCAGGCGCTGAATACGACGCAGCGAGCGGTTAGGCAGTTGCTGAAGTGCGATCGCGTGGCCATTTACCGCTTCAATGCTGACTGGAAGCTAGAAACCGCTGCGAATAGCCGCACAGAAGCCGCGTCCGCCCAAACCCTGTCAGCTATTTGGCCCAAAATTGACTTAAAAGAAACTAAAGGCGGGCCATACAGCAAGCAAGAGAGCCTAATCGTCAACAATATCTACGCTGCCGATCACGATCCGGTGGATATTGAAATGTTTGAAGAATGCGGTATCAACGCCTACATGACGGTGCCGATTTTCAGCGAAGGTCAGCTCTGGGGTTTGCTAGGCGCATATCAAAACGCTCAGCCTCGCTCTTGGGCAGAAGCCGAAATCAACGCCCTCAAGCAAATTGGCTTGCAGCTAGGCGCGGCTATGCAGCAGGCCAACTATCTCAAGCGACTCGCTCAAACCACCGAGCAAGAGCAAATGATCAGCAAAATTACGGATCGTTTGCGCCAAACTACCGACTTGCCTCAAACCTTGAAGGCAACGGCTCGTGACATTCGCCAAATGCTGCAAGCAGACAGAGTGGGCCTGTATCAATTCGATGCAGAGGAAAACTACAGCGTCGGAGAGTTTGTGGTTGAAGATGTTGCCGCTGGCGTGCGCTCGGCAATGGCAACTAAAGTGCAGGATCACTGCTTTGCTGAAGACCAAGCCGAAAACTATCGCAAAGGCCGCTACTGGGTCGTCAATGATGTTGAGTCTTTGGATTTGCCAGATTGCCTAGCAGATCTACTTTCTGAGCTACAGGTCAAGGCCAGCCTGGTCGTTCCTTTACTTCAAGGCGACGTCCTTTGGGGCTTATTTGCAGTCCATCAGTGTCATGGCCCGCGCGAATGGTCAGAAAATGATGTGCACTTTGTTCACCGAATTGGCGCACAGCTAAACTTTGCCTTGCAGCAAGCTGACTATCTCAATCAGGTCAAAGAGAAAACAGCCGAGCTTACCGAAACTGCCGATCGCGAAAAAGCGTCTAAAGAGCTGATTCAAGAGCAGGTAATGCAGCTACTGAAGGCGGTTGGCCCAGCGATGCAAGGTGATTTGACTGTACGCGGACAAGTGACTGAAACAGAGGTAGGTACTGTGGCGAGCGTTTACAACAACACGTTGCAAAGCCTACAAAAAATTGTCTTGCAGGTACAGGATGCGGCTAACCAAGTGAGCGAAACCTCTAAACTCAGCGAAGTTTCGACCCTGGCGGTAACCCAGCAAGCGGAGCAGCAGGCAAAGGTGCTAGCGCAAGCCTTAACTCGCATCCAAAAAATGGTGAGTTCGACTGAAGCGGTGGCTCAAGATGCGCAGCAGGTAGAAGCCGCTACCCAGCAGGCTAACCAAATTGTGCAGCAGGGTGACTTGGCAATGAACCGAACAGTAGATGGCATCATGGCGATTCGTTCAACAGTGGCTGAAACCAACCAGCGGGTGAAGCGCCTGAGCGAGTCTTCGCAAAAGGTGTCTAAAATTGTTAGCCTGATTGGCCACTTTACGACTCAAACGCAGCTGCTAGCGCTCAATGCTTCGATTGAAGCAACGCGGGCGGGGCAGTACGGTCGCGGATTTGCGGTAGTGGCTGATGAGGTGCGATCGCTCGCTCGCCAATCGGCAGAAGCCGCCACTGAAATTGAGCAGTTTGTTCAAGAAATTCAGACGGGCACGGCGGAAGTCTCGACCGCGATGGAAACCGGCATTCAGCAGGTCGCAGAAGGTACCGACATGGTGACTAATGCCCGTCAAAACCTGACGGCCATTGTAGAAGCCACCAGTCAAATTAGTCAGCTCATTGCCGGTATCACCCAGACCACTCACAAGCAGGCTGACGAATTTAAAGTGGTGACTCAAACCATGACCGAAGCGACAGAGATTGCCAAACAAACCTCTGAAAACTCCCATGAGCTAGCGCATTCTATTCAGCAGGTGTTGGATACTGCTGAAGCGCTTCAATCTAGCGCCGGTAAGTTCAAAGTTCGTTAGGTTGGGTTACGCCCAGCGAAACCCAACTCTCTTACATCCCTCGATCTTCTACTGATCTTCTACAGATGGATTAAGCAGGTGTTGGGTTTCGCGCCTTATTCTCTTCACTTTCTCTTTCAAAAAGCCACCACACCGCCAACAGGCTCAAGCAAGCTTTTATTTTCTTACCCTACCCATGATTACAGAAAACTCGGTTTCTGATCAAACCTATCAGTACTTTTTGCAAGAATCTGCCGAACTCTTGCAAACGATGGACGATGAACTGCAAAATCTTAGAGAGACGTTCAGCGTGCAAAAGGTGCATAACCTGATGCGCGCTGCCCACACGCTCAAAGGAGCCTCGGCCAGCGTCGGCCTCGATGCCGTCAAAAACACCACTCACTCTCTTGAAGATGTTTTCAAGGCGCTTTGCCACTCAGACACTGTGATTAGTGTAGAAATGGAGGGGCTGATTTTCCAGGGTTACGATTGCTTGAAGCTGTTGATGTCAGCTCAGCTAGCGGGTGCGACTGTCGATGAGGCCGATATCTTAGACCGGATGGCAACTGTGGTAACTCAGCTGCAAACTATGCTGGGCGATCGCTTCGGTCAGGGCGGTCATTTGCCAACCTCCAGCGAGCTGGGCTTTGACATGACCAAATCTATTTTTGAAGTCGGGGTTGCCCAGCGGATAGACGCGCTAGCAGGCGCTTTGGCAGAAGGCGATCCAGAAGAGGTGATCGATTTACTCGAAACCCAAATGGAAGTCTTTATTGGCCTAGCTGAATCGCTTGACTTGCCTGGATTTGGCTCAATTGCTGAAACGACGCTAATTGCCCTAGCGCAAAGCCCCGATAAAATTTTAGAAATCGCTGCGGTGGCGTTAGCGGATTACAAGGCGGCTCAAGCGCAGGTGTTGGCAGGCGATCGCCTGCAAGGCGGCACTCCTTCATCTGCCCTTAGAGCGTTCTGCGGCGAGCTAGCGCCACCGCTGCCAGCGCCGACAGCCGTTGCTGCTACAAACGCCGCCACAAATGCCGCCACAAACGCTGAGCCGCCCACTCAATCAATGTCATCCCAGCTGACCCACCAGTCATCGAAACGTCAAGCGCAGCGTCAGGAGAAGATTAAAGCAAAAACTCGGGCTCGGCGATCGCGCTCAGCCGCATCCATGCCTGCAAAAGCTAGCTGGCTCAAACGACTGTGGACAGCGCTATCTAAACCCATCGGTGGCTCGAACCCAACCTCTCGCGACCCAAATCACGCTGAGCAGGGCAAGAATGCCGCCAAGCTCAACGGCTCAACGACACCTTCCGTACCTGCAAACTTTACTGACTATGCCGCTGAAGGCGACGAACCTGCCGATCTAGCGCTATTTGATTTGGTGCCTTCGAGTCTTTCTGAGATCAATCTACCCTTTGCTCAGCTCATATCTGAAGCTGATTTTGATTCAGACAGTATCGATCTTGCTGAATTGACTCCTTTAGATCTGAATGCTTTCGCAATTGATTCTAGCAGCGCCGATCCGTCAGCAGGTTCAGCGCTATTGCCCACAATAGAGCCGCCTAGTGTACCGCTTCGTCCTCAGAACAATGCCACTATTCGCATGAGCGTCGATCATTTAGATCAGCTCAGTCAGGCGATGGGAGAACTGCTCACCCACCAAAACCGACAGGCGCTTTACAACGAGCAGCTTGCCGCTTTAGTCAAAAAACTGTTGAGCCGGATTGCTCAACAGCAGCAGCAGCTCAATCGCCAGAGAAATGAAAGCCCGATTGGCCACAGCAGTCAAAAAAATCAGCCGCAAACTCCTTTATCCACCGCTTCTGCGTCTACCCACAGCGCCTATACCCACTTTGACTCCTTAGAATTGGATCAGTACAGCGATGTTCAATTGCTGGCTCAGTCATTTTTGGAAGAAACTGTTCAGCAGTCAGAAAGTGCTGAAGCGATCGATTTGTTTGTGAGACGCTCGGCTCAAGAGCTAGAAAAACAGAAACGCCTACTTGCCAATACTCGTGAGACGCTGCTGTCTGCGAGGATGCTGCCCTTAGAAAAAATCTTTCAGCGGTTCCCGTCGGCCTTGTCAAGACTACAGATACAGCATAACAAGCCGGTTGAACTGGTTTTGGTAGGTGAAGATGTGCTGGTCGATAAAGTCATTGCCGACAAGCTTTACGATCCGCTGCTGCACTTGGTGCGGAATGCGTTTGACCACGGCATTGAGTCGGCTGAAAGCAGACTACAGCAAAACAAGTCTGCGCAAGGCATCATTACGATTGAAGCCCTGCAGCGAGGGCGTCACTTAGTGATCAATGTCAAAGATGATGGCCTGGGCCTAAACCTAGAGATGATTCGCAGTAAAGCGGTCGAAAGCCAATTCATTACAGCCGAAGAAGCAGCTCAGCTTAACCCTGATCAAATCGTTGATTTGCTTTTTGAGGCTGGATTTTCGACGGCGAGTGAAGTTGATGATCTTTCGGGTAGAGGCGTCGGGCTTGATGCGGTTAGAGCGCAGGTGCGATCGCTCCAAGGCTGGGTGTCAGTCAGCTACGCACCGGGCACGGGCACCTGCTTTAGCCTGCAAATTCCCTCTAGTTTGACGATTGCCAAGCTGCTACTGTGCCAAGCCCAAGGCCGCATCTATGCGCTCATTGCCGACGCCATTGAGCATATTTTGATGCCAACAGCCGCGCAGGTAAAAGTCTGGGACGGTGGTAAAATGCTGACCTGGCAGGCCAATGGAGAAGAGTACTTGCTGCCTGTTAATGCGTTGGCTGAAGTCTTGCAATATGCTTCACCCATGCCCAACCATAGGCTAACAGGAACCCATAGCGACATTCGGTTGGCGGTTTCTAATCCCGTAATTTTGCTCAATCATCAAGGCACTTTGGTCGGAATCGAGGTTGATCAGTTACTAGGTGAGCAAGAGCTGGTGATTAGCTCTTTAGGCGAAACCATCGTGCCACCGGCCTATCTTTACGGCAGCAGCATTCTGCCTGATGGGCAACTGACGCTGGTCCTCGATGGTGTGATGCTGGCCAAAATTGTGCTAGACCAGCGCAACCAAGGCAGTATTGATATCAGTGTGAGCGATGATGTCACCGCCCCTAGCCCGACTCGGCTGAACCCGGCTAAAAGTGAGCCCGCCTTTATTAAAAAGCTAATTTTGACGGTGGATGATTCGATTACGGTGCGCAACGCCTTAACTGAGGCGCTACAGAAAGCTGACTACCAGGTTATTCAAGCGCGAGACGGGGCTGAAGCGCTACAGCAATTGCAGCGCTATCCAGATGTGCAGGCAATTTTATGCGATATCGAAATGCCTGGAATGAATGGCTTTGAGTTCCTTAAGGCGCGCCAGCAAATGCCAGAAATCGCGGCGATTCCGACCATTATGCTAACGTCACGCGCAGGCAGCAAGCACCGTTTCCTCACGAAGGAACTGGGCGCAACCACCTATCTCACCAAGCCCTATCTCACCCCTCAGCTCCTCAAAACAGTGGCAGACGCCATTGAGGAAAAAAATGAGGACAAAACTCAGCAGCCCAGCCTCGTAGGAGACTCTCATGAATAGCGTATTGAATCCGGTGATGACTTCAGCAAAGTCCCAAATAAAGTCCCAAATAAAGACTCAGACAGCCACTGGCAAAACAATTGAACCGATTGCCGAGGTGACCAAATACATCACGTTCAAGCTCACAGATTATTTGTTTGCTTTACCCAGTGAAAAAATTTTAAAAGTTGTGGCGACACCTTCGCCTCAGCAAGGTGGGCTGATCAGCTTGGGGTTAGTGCAGTTAGAACAGTACAGCATTCAGATTCTAGATCTGCCTCAATTGTTGGCTTTAGATACCGTCCAAGGCATCGGTACTGTGGCTAAAGGCTCCAAAGCTATTGAAAGTGTTCCTGTATCTAAAAGCGCTTCTGCCTCCAGTAGCCTCGCGAAGCTAAAAGGACTAAATAAAGCAACTTCCAAAGCAGAAGCGCTACCCTCGAAAAATCCTCCTTTTTTGATGGTCTTGCAGAATGCCGATCAAGATCTTTTAGGCATTGCGGTACATGAGCCGCCTGATCTGATGGATATTCCAGACTATGCGCTCAAGCCAGTGCCAGCAGAAAAGCGGCTTTCTCGGACGCTGAAATGGGTTTCGCATGTGGTGACGTATGATTTGGGGCGCGATCGCCACACCCTCCTACTTTTAGATCTGTCAGTACTACTCATGCCTCAGCACTCCCAGGACTCCTAGAACTCTTAGCACTCTCAAAATACCGAGCCTGAGCCAAGCGATACCGACTTTTTGAGCTAGATTTGCCGATAAATTCTGAAAACGAACAGACTCGGCAAGAAGAAATGTATGCCTAAAAATCTTCAGCAAGATCTTCAAGATATTTAAGCCCAACAGCAGCTAGCGGCACTCACAGCCTAAAACTGCCTTAAAAATCTCAAATCGCTGCTGTAGAGCCGCCGAATATCGTCAATTTTGCTCTGTACCATTGCTAGTCGCTCTACGCCAAGGCCAGCCGCAAACCCTGAATACACTTCAGGATCGCAGCCGACGGCTTTGAGGACGTTAGGATCGACCATGCCGCAGCCCATGACCTCTAGCCATTGGCCTTGCCAGCGCACGTCTACCTCAGCGGAAGGCTCCGTAAACGGAAAGTAGCTGGGCCGAAAGCGCACTTCAATATCGCCAAACAGCGCATTTAAAAAGAGCTGAACGGTACCGCGCAAGTCGGTGAAGGTAATGTCTTTATCGACTGCGAAAAATTCGATTTGATGAAATACGGCGGCGTGGGTGGCATCTACAGTGTCACGCCGATAGCAGCGGCCAGAGGCGAGCACTCGCATCGGCGGCTGGTGGTTTTCCATGTAGCGAATTTGGGTATTGGAGGTGTGGGTGCGCATGAGCTGACCACCGGGCAAGTACAGGGTGTCTTGCATGTCGCGGGCGGGGTGGTCGGGCAAAAAGTTCAGGGCTTCAAAGTTATAGTAATCGCTTTCAATTTCTTGGCTTTGAGCAACGGTGTAGCCCAGCCCAACAAAGATGTCGGTGATTTGATCGATGATGCTGTTGATGGGGTGGATGCGTCCTTGTGGCTGGTACACCCCTGGCATGGTCACATCAATGGTTTCGGCGGCTAGCTGCGCTTGAATTTGAGCAGATTGCAAGTCAGTTTTGCACTGCTCTAGCCGCGATTGTAGGGCTGTTTTGGCTTGGTTGGCTAACGCGCCGACTTGGGGCCGCTCTTCGGCGGAAAGCTTGCCCATGCCGCCCAATACCTTGGAAAGATCGCCTTTTTTGCCAAGATATTTGACTCGCACCTGATCGAGTTCATCGAGAGTGGCGGCAGCGCTGATATCGGCGATCGCCCGCTGCTGAACTTCGCTAAGCTGAGCTTCGATTTCGGATAATGACATGGTACGGGTGAGTGCTTAAGGCTTATTTGAGTTTGGTTTGAGTTTGGCTTGAGGTTTTTAATTAAGGCTTAGAAGCAAGGCTTAGAAGAATTCTCAAATTAGTCTATGGTAACCTGCCAGGGAAGACTAATAAGGTCTGATGGGCTGGATTTGAATGAATATACTGGTGAGTAATGATGATGGCGTTTTTGCGCTAGGGATTCGGGCGCTAGCGAATGCTTTAGCTGCCGATGGCCATCAGGTGACGGTGGTGTGCCCTGATCGGGAGCGCTCGGCGACGGGACATGGCCTGACTCTGCACAGGCCGTTGCGAGTGAACCAAATAGAGGATGTGTTTGCCTCTGGGGTGACGGCTTGGGCCTGTTCGGGTACGCCTTCTGACTGTGTGAAGCTGGCGTTGGATGCGATTTTACCGGCTGCGCCTGATTTTGTGGTGTCGGGGATTAATCACGGCGCTAATTTGGGTACGGATGTGCTGTATTCGGGTACGGTATCAGCGGCGATGGAGGGCGTGTTGGAGGGGATTTCGGCGATCGCTATCAGCCTTACCAGCTTCGCTTGCAAAGAATTTCAACCGGCTGCTGATTTTGCGGTCAAGCTGGTTTCACAGTTAGAAAAGAACCCCTTAGATCTGCCAGTGTTACTTAACGTGAACGTGCCGCCTGTGCCCGCTGACGCGATTAAAGGCGCTGTGATTGCTCGTCAGGGCATTCGGCGCTATTTCGATCAGTTTGAAAAGCGGGTCGATCCTCGGGGCAAAATTTATTACTGGCTGGCTGGCGAGGTCATGGAAGAAGGCGAGGTCGAACTCGATGTCTCCTCAGGAGACGATCAGGCCGATCTCGATAAAGCGCTGTCAGCCCTGAGCAATCAGTTTATGACCGATGTCAAAGCGATTAAAGCAAACTACATCACGGTGACGCCGCTACAGTCAAACCTTACGGCCTATGCCGCTTTGAATTTTATCGAGGCGTGGCAAGCGGTTAATTTGGTTTAGTAGGCGCATTGAATGAACTGGGCGACCTGAGCGAACTGAGCGATCGCTTATTCGAGGCTAATGCCGCGTAGGATTTTGGTCTTGGCTTTGGCGGCAACCGGCGCGCGATCAATGGTTTGCGATCGCACCCGAGCTGGCTGGAAGTGCTTTTGCCACTCACTAGGCGCATTCAGCGTTTCACCGCCGTGCTTAGTGAGGCGCTGCCGAACCTGACAGAGCACAGGCGTATTCACACAGGCTCCCGAAATAATTACCTGCCCTTTGGTCAGTGATGGCAGCTCTTTTAAAAGATCTCGCCCAGCGGCTTCTACCCCGTACTTGAGGCTTTCTTGATCGACCGGATTGACAATCCGCATCAGAAACTGGCTCATACACTGGCTAAGCACATCCGAGTCGAGCTTGCCCGGTCGCTGGGTAATTAGCCCCACGCCTAAGCCAAATTTGCGGCCCTCACTCAAAATAGTGCGCAAAATCGCTTTGCAGCGGGAGGGTTCGCTAGCGGGTGCAAACCGATGGGCTTCTTCGACGAGCGTAAATACGGGATAGGGCAAATAATTTTCATCGCCCTCACTGATTTTGTCTTTTTCGGTATTAATCCGCGCTAAGTAGCTCTGCCGAAGCACCGCCGCGCAGATTACCTGCTGCTCTTCCTGGCTGATTTCATTCATTTGCAGCACCGTCACGCGCCCCGGCACAAACAGGTCTTTGGGGGCCAGGTGATTGGTTTGGTGAAAGTATGGCGAGTTGGCAAATCGCTCTAGCTTCCAAGAAATGGCCGGTGCGGAGGAGCCAATCTTGAGGTTGCCTTCGTCATCTTCAGCCGTATCCGCTTCATTTACCGCAGCAATAAGATCATCCACGTTCCAGCGGTATTCGCCGCGCTTGTGACGATGCAGAATTCTAAAGGCTTTGTTGAGGATAGACTGCTGGCGATCGCTCATTTCCGGCAGCAGCGTCAGCACATCGTAATAATCCAGCGATGAAATCCGAATCGTAATATCATTCGGCGTCAAAATCCGCACATCTGGCGCATAGCCATCTTCGCCTTGAAACTTGGGATGCCCTCGCATTTCGCTCAGCGTTCCGTACTCGCCGTGAGGATCGAAAATCAGCACCGCTGCTCGGTTATAGGGCTGTAAAAACTCTTCAATCAATACCCCAGCTGTGTAGCTTTTACCAGAGCCTGTCCCGGCTAAAATGGCCATGTGAGTACTGACCAGCTCCTTTACATCCAACGCTACTGGCACTGCACCATTGGGGCGTAGCAGCAGCGAACCCACATGCGCAGAGCCAATTTCACCGGGCTGCTTCTTATTGATCACATTCAGCAGGGTTTCGTCGTCTACAATCGAAACCTTTGCGCCCGGATCTGGCGTTAATCGGGGGTTGATGAAGCCTAATGCGGAGTCAAAGTAGCCGATGACATCGACGGTAACTTCGTAGATTTCGGGGTTGGGGTGAGAAAAGCCGATCAGAGCCGCGATCGCCTCCGGACTGATTTCAGTATCTGCAAAAATGCGATCAGGCAAATGATCGCTCAGTCGCCGATCAGAAATTTTGCCTAAAATCCTCAGCGAGTTCTCCCCGGCGCGGCTCCCCGGTGCAGGCACCTGATAGTAAACAAACTCACCGATTTTAACCTGACGGTTATCCGACGTAATGAATAGATACTGGTTGCCATTTTCTCCCGGCCCTTTCACTGTCCCAATCACACAGGATTGGGTATTTGCGGAAGCATTAACCATAGCAGCCATGACAAAAGACGTTTACTGATGTTTATAGCAGCTCTAGCAAGGGTTTGTACGGTTTACCCATACAAACTTACTATTGCATCGCATCAACGGCTCACGCAACTACCCACAACGGAGCGCATCAGACGCCATTTATTTTATGGAAAAATATTGCTATCCTAAATTAGGTCTAATTACCTGTGAAAGTAAGTCCTTGGCATAATTTAACTACCTTGCGTTGATAGCTTTGGTAAGCGGTGCTGAAGGTAGTGATAATTGTAGAGCAGCCATCTTGAAACCTAACTATAAACCCGCTAAATTACTGAGTGCTCTTTAGCACCGCACTGAGAATACTAATAGAGCAATCAAGTCGCCTTTAAGATTTCTGGAAACGCCTGTGATACACAACATGCTATCTCCCAAAAAACAATCTGCTCAAGACCGTACCTTTCAAGACGGTGCATTGACCGCTGAGCTAAAGACAGCACAACAGCTATCCGCTTCTACCTCGAATAACTCTGCAACCGCCGTTAAGATCGCCACCGAAAGGCGGCCAGAAAAGGAAAGACGGATTGTGGCTTCGGTGCTTATTCCTCAGCCCATTGATCTGGTGTGGAAAGTCATTACTGACTATGAGCACCTCGCTGACTTTGTGCCTAACTTGACTTCTAGCAAACTAATCCCCAATTCAGAGGGTCGCATTCGCTTAGAGCAAATGGGAACGCAGTGCTTTCTTAAGTTCAAATTTTGTGCCAGAGTCGTGCTCGATATGACCGAGCAGTTCCCTCATGAAGTCGGCTTTGACATGAAAGAAGGTGACTTCAAGATGTTTAAGGGCGCTTGGAAGCTACGGCCCGATGAAGACCAGCGCGGTACTGAGCTGTCTTACGACTTACTCGTTAAGCCCCCTAGAGCCATGCCTGCTGCGCTGATAGAGCATCACATTTGCCATAACTTGACGACTAATTTACTCGCTATTCGCCAGCGAACAATGGATCTTGCAATTTAGGGCAGTTTGGATCTCGCAACTTAGAATACTTCAGCAACCCCGAAGCCCGCGCGCGCTACAAACTCTCAGAGGGCTTTTCCTCTCCGGCTGCGACTAAAGGCTCTTTCGCTGTATCCACCTCAATGACCTCATGAGACAGATCTGGAATCATAGCTGCGGTTGATTCGGGTTCATTGCCCACCTTTTTAGAGAAGCCCCAGGCAAACAGGCTAAAAATCAGCGTGACCATTATCCACTCAGGCGGCACCCAGTCAGGGTTGATGACTCTCACTAGCAAGCGCAACCCAACAAAGGCAACGGTGACGAAGCCTGCATCTTCGAGGTGAACATAAATTTCTAGCCAGCGAATGAAAAGTCCGGCCATGAGGCGTAGGGCAATGATGCCGATGGTGCCACCTAGCAAAACAATGAAGACGTCTTTAGAAATCGCGATCGCAGTTGTGACACTATCTAATGAAAAAGCCAGATCCGTTAAGGCAATCGTTGGAATCGCCTGCCACAGTGAGGCAAATTTTGGCCCGCCCGATTCGCCGTCTTCACCGCTGCCGCCCATGAAGTGCTGGTACACTAGCCAGAGCAAATAAACTGCGCCTGCGACTTCAAACTGCCAATAGCGAAGCACCCAGC
>QBMP01000040.1:1646-4823 GCA_003242115.1 Phormidesmis priestleyi | reverse complement strand
CCCAGCCCGCCGCTAAAATTAGGGCGATCCGCAAAACAAAGGCGGCAACTAAGCCAACGTTGAGCGCTTTTTTTTGCAGCGCTTCGGTTTCTAAGCCTTGGGCAATAGCGGCCAGGGCAATAGCATTATCTGCCGAAAGCACCAGCTCCAGCAAAATCAGCACAGGCAATAGCAGTAAGGTATCTCCCCCTAGTGTGGGAGACATTTCAAGCAGGCGATCTAGCATGTAATGGCAAAGGGGCGAGCCCCGGAAGAATTATCTAAAAGATATCTAAAAACGGTCGGGTTTACAAAGTAACCTCATCTTCTTTTTTAGCAAGATGAAGCAAGACCTACTCTCCCCTACCTAGAATAGATCGAAAGCTCAAAGCTATGCTGTTTCTTCCCTGGCACCTGTGGTCACTCCTCTCGAAAAATTTAGAGCCCAATACCCTGAGGGCGGCCTCATGGCTGATCTGGTTTCCCTGCATGATGGCCAATACATAGTTCGCGCCGTCATCACTCACAAAGGCGACGTTTTAGCGACCGGACTCGCTGCTCATACCGATGTGAGTATGGCCGAAGATCAGGCGCGGGAACGAGCGATCGCAGCGCTAGGCATCCCTCACCTAACCGCCAGCAAATCGCCAACGACACCCGCAGAGAACGCACCAATAAACGATCCGTCTCATGATTCAGCTAGCGTTCAGTCAAATGATCTTCAGTCGAGTGATCTCCAGTCGAATGACCTTCTAGACGAACCGGCAGAAGAAGACTTTGGCCCACCTATCGACATCATTGACGACGATCCCAATCATCACAGCTCAATGGATGAAGGGCTGATGGATGAAGGGTCGATGGAAGCCGTGCCACCTGCCAAGCCTTCGGTCGCCACGCTAGCGCTTGAAAGCTACACTAATAGCGTTCACCCGGTCGATCTTTCGGACGTGATGGCGCAAACTAGCGTAGAGCTAACTCGCTTAGGCTGGACAAGTGAGCAGGGCCGGGAGTATTTGGAGCGCACGTATGGGAAGCGATCGCGCCATCAGCTAACCGATGAAGAACTGATGAGCTTTTTGCTGCATTTAGAAGATCAGTAGATCGCCAGAGCAAGCTTGCAAAAGCAGATTTGCAGGCGCTTATGGCTTAGGCTGACTCGCCGATTTTGCAATCTCAAAGCAGTGCCGACCGACAGGATGTGGCCATTGCGTATCAATGAATTGCGATGTTTTGTCTTGCTGAGTAGAGTCGGTTGCAAACGTTGCGCACAGCTCATAGGCGCTGTCACTGAGCCGTCGGTATTCGTAGGGCTCTTTAGTCAGCGGATCTCTGAGGTCGTCGCGATTGGCAATTGAGGCAGGTAGACTTTCAGGTAGCTGTGGCGCGGGTGTGGTGTTACCAGGATTTTCGACCGTGTAAACCAAATTAGACGCAATTTGAGATAAATCATTGACCCGCTCTGAATCCAGTGAGAGCAGCCGCTGCTGACCGGGCGATCCTAACAGCAAGAAGCCAGCCACAATGGCGATTAAAACGGCTGCTGTAGAAACCGCGACGAAGGTGCGATCAGTGTTTTGATGTTGGCTTTGGTGTTGGCGATAAGTCATGGGTTTACTCCGGCGATCGCGCCTGATCGACTAGGGGTTCTTTGTAACCAATTGAGGTAGTACAGCAAAATGCCGCCGTCAATCACCAACACCACGATTGCTTTTAGAATGAAGCGAGTCGTTAGCTCTCCTCGCAAAAAGGAGGTGAGAAAAGCAATCAACGTCCCGATGCCAATCAACGACACAATCAGCAGCGTTAAATAAGTCAGCCACTTACGCACCCCCGAAAAATGCTTTTCGCGGTGTCGCGCTAGCTCCCGATTCAGCCCTCGCATCAGCCATAGATAGACCGGATAGGCCACGATTAAACGCGCTAAGCCAAAGGCCAATCGAAACGGATCGTCGTTGTAATAGCCATTTTGAGTCGCATCGGGCACGACTCGATCAATCCAAATAAAGGCAATTTCTCCGACTGAAAACGTCCACAGCCCAAGTAGTACAAACGACAGCAAATAGAAAAAGGCGTCTTTGGCTAGCTCACCTCCGCCCGCAGGTGGCGCAGGCATCGGATAGCCGGTAAGCCGCTCATACACCTGAAAAAAAGCGCGTTCTACATCTCGCTGAGGCCAGCCAAACTGACGCAGTAGCTGACTAATAAATTCATCAGATGCACCGCGATCGCGCGCCCGCTCAATAAACGTAACAATGTCTGAAGCACTTGCTGGCGGAGGATTCTCACTCAGTCTAGTCATTGTATGAGGCTGCCAAAAAACAGCTCTGAAATAGTCCTAAAACACAATTCCTAAGAACAACTTCGCTCGATGCTAACAAATAGGGTTGGCAAGCCCTTTTGCACAGCAGACAGTTCTACGCCAATCTACTGACTGGCTCACGGCTAGCTCGCTAACTTCTGTAGCGCTTGCAACATTTTACGACAATCATGGCTAAGCAATCATGACTTTAAACAACACAGCTCTAACCGCGCTGCTGTGCAATCTGGCGCTGCAAATCCTCAGTCTGTGTCAGCAAATCAGCCTGACTCAATTCCGCCTGCTCACCTGAAACCAGCCACTTGAGCTGCACTTTACCGGCTTCTGCTTCGGCATCTCCCAAAATCAGCCCCACCACCGCTCCGCTGCGATCAGCTCGCTTGAACTGCTTACCAAAGGCGCTGCCACTGAGATCTAGCTCTACTGAATAGCCCTGTTGACGTAATTGATTAGCCAATAGCGCCGCCTGAAACTCAGCTTTTTCACCCTTAGAAATCAAATAAATATCTAGATCAGGCGTCGTCTGATAGCGCTCCATTTGCTCCAGCAAAATAATCAGCCGCTCAATGCCCATGCCAAAGCCAATCGCTGGCGTATCTGGCCCACCGAGCTGCGCCACCAAGCCGTCGTAGCGACCGCCGCCGCAGACCGTCGCCTGCGCACCGAGATCTGCCGATTGGATTTCAAAGGCGGTGTGGGTGTAATAGTCGAGGCCGCGCACTAGGCGAGGGTTGATATTAAAGGCAATGCCTAAGTGGGTGAGGTGCTGCTGCACGCCGTCAAAGTGGCGCTGCGAGTCGTCGCTCAAGAAGTCTAAAAGACTGGGGGCTGCTGCCACTATTTCTTGGGTGCGTTTGTCTTTGCTATCAAGAATGCGCAGC
>QBMP01000040.1:0-1636 GCA_003242115.1 Phormidesmis priestleyi | reverse complement strand
TCATCTAGCTCTGCTTGAAAGGGCGTAAAGTAGCTGACCAATGCCTCCCGGTAGCGCTGCCGGTCTTCGCCGCTGCCAACTGAGTTGATATCTAGGCTGAGAGCGCTCAGACCAAGATCGGTGAGAATTTGGGTAGCGATCGCAATAATTTCCACATCTGCTCTCGGATCGCGACTGCCCAAAATCTCTACATCGAGCTGATGAAACTGCCGCTGCCGCCCTGCTTGAGGTCGCTCGTAGCGAAACGCTGGCCCGATGTGCCACAGCCGCTGCACACCACCTTGAGCAAACAGCTTGTTTTGAATAAATGCTCGCACCAATCCTGCCGTAATTTCAGGGCGGAGAGCTAGCGATCGCCCCCCGCGATCTTCAAAGCTGTACATCTCTTTGCCCACTGCATCGGTCGCTTCCCCAATGCCTCTAGAGAACAGCTCCGTCGGCTCAAAAATAGGCGTACGAATTTCCCGATAAGCCGACTGCGCTAGCACCTTTCTCGCTAAGGCTTCGATTGCTTGCCACAGCGGCGATTCTGCGGGCAAAATATCACGAGTGCCACGAATGGCTTGCAGGCTGCTCATACAAAAATAATCTTTAACGCTAGTTATTGGGCTAATTATTGGGCAAGTGACAGCAGTTCAGCTCATCAATGCACACTTTACCTGACTGCAAGGCCCAACGCACCAGCGCCACCCGATTGCCCGTAGCCGTTTTGTTCAAAATGTTGCTGACGTGATTATCCACCGTCCGCTTGCTAATCTCTAGCTTTTCTGAAATTTCTTGATTAGTTAAGCCCGCCGTTACCTGCTCAACAATTTGTAGCTCTCTATCTGATAGGTCGCTTTGCAAACCAACATTGGATCGAGTCTTAGACCGATTGCTAGCCGTGGCTGAAATCTCTGTTTGATCAATGGACTGGGAAGATCGACTAACTGACATGAGCGTCTAGTTCTGTAATTATGCTGAGTAGCTTCAGTGTAATCAATCCCATCGCTGACAGGGTGAATATTCACAGTCTCAAAAGGATGTTGACTCGATTCTTCACTGCAATCTGGAGAGCATTGCAATGAAGAATTTGGGCTTGCCGAATCTGGATAGGGCCAGATGGGATTAGAGCAGTGCTTCTTCTTGGTGAGTTTGAATGGTGCAATCAGAAGTGGGATAGGCCACACAAGTGAGCACAAAGCCAGCGTCCATTTGATCGTCTTCTAAAAAGACCTGATCCTCTTGATTGACCGTACCAGACACCAGCTTGCCTGTGCAGCTAGAGCAGGAACCAGCACGGCAGGAGGCCGGTAAATCAAGGCCCGCTTCTTCAGCAGCTTCAATAATATAGACATCATCGGCGCATTCGATGGTTTGATTGATGCCTTCATCTTCATTGATGAGCGTGACTTTATAAGTCGCCATGAAAAACCCTCTTGCAATAATTAAAAACGGTGTTGAAAGAGAAAGTTAAGCTTCCTTAACAATCTTCTTTCACCATACACCGGGAGATGCCCTAGCGAAATAGTTCCGTTTTACCGAGAGGCATTCTCCGTAGGACGATAGAATTAATAGCTGTTTCTTCCAACGCTGCTGATCGCCCACGCAACCTTTATGGCAACTTCTCCCGTCTCATCTGCTATCTCACCAGAAG
>QBMP01000409.1 GCA_003242115.1 Phormidesmis priestleyi | reverse complement strand
CAATAGCAATCTGCGCTGGACACTATTTTCTCAAATGGGGGCAATGCAGCTCAGCCATCGGGGAAATGAACTCAGCACCAGTTCAAGACTGGCATACAACCTGTCAGGGAATACCATCTACAGTCATGGCCATTCGATTAGTCTGGGTTTCCAGACACAAAATGTATCAACAGGGATAAACGATCTGACAACTATTGGGTGGCAATATCAATCTCCTGACAAGGCCTACGATGGCAGCCGTCTATGGGCTATATCTCTGGGATACGGTACAGGCACTCATGGCAGGGGTGTGCTCACATCGATCTCAACATCAGTGATACCGGGGGTAACGCTACGAGTACGCTACGAGAACATATCTGTTGTTTCTGACGAAAGCACCTTCAGTCTTGAATTAGTGCCTCGATGGAGCACACAGAGACTCTCGAATGAAAACTTTTTCTCGCTGAGACCCGCATACGATGAACCGAGCCATTTGCGACAGGAAGGTGGCATCTGGATTCAGCCCTTTTTAGATTATAACCACAACGGCTTACAGGATGAGACAGAACCACTTTATGTCGAAGATGCAAACCAACTACTCACACTCAATCACCAGGACTTAGTGCGCTACCATCCTCGAATTGATAGGAGCGGTATTTTTATTGATGATTTACGCCCGGGGGATTATCGGGTTGACCTAGATCCGGCTGGGTACCCAATCGACTGGACGGCAGAGGATATTGCGTATGGTATTGAAGTGGTTGCAGGCAGTTACACGACTGTTTTGATTCCATTTGATCGCTCCTATACTGTTGCGGGAATTGTTCAAGATGAAAACAGCAAGCCGCTCATGGGCATAACAATTGAAGCGGTTGCGTTGATGGGCACTGAGAGAAGTGTTTCGGTCACAAACGGCGCTGGCATATTTTTTCTAGAAAATTTACGTCAAGGAGACTACGAGATATATGTTGATGGTCGCCTAACGTCCCACACTGTAAATCTGACTAGCGAGTCCGAGACGTTTATAGAGCTAGATATTCAGAGTCCTGTTGAAGAGTCTGTCAGGAGTGAATAGCCAAAAGAGAGTGAGCTGATTTTTGTGTCACAAACACTCCTTTTTGACACATTCTAAAAAACTGGCAGAAACCGAGCTTATTTGCATCCTTTAATGTTTCAAAAGCTGTATCATAATCAAAGTGGCAAAAGCAATTAGCTTTTACGGGTTTTGAGACATGAGAGTCGGTTACGCACGAACCAGCACAACTGAGCAGAAGTTAGATCTACAAATCGACGCTTTGAAGCAGGCTGGTTGCGAGAAGGTTTTCACTGACCACGGCGTCAGCGGCAGTACATCAGCGCGACCTGGATTGGACGAAGTACTAGAGTACGCTCGCAAAGGTGACACGCTCGTTATCTGGAAACTTGACCGATTGGGACGCTCTCTCAGTCATCTGCTTGAAGTAATCGAAGGACTCAAAGAACGGGGGGTGCAGTTCGCCAGTGTTCAGGATGGCTTTGATACTTCGACGGCGGCGGGCAAGATGGTGTTCTCTGTAATCGGAGCAATGGCTGAGTACGAGCGGTGCGATGTAGATAAGTCGAGTGTGACAAGGAGGCGAAAGCCAAATTAAGAGTAGAGATAATCTCTCAGCAGTATCTATCCTGCTGTCCCCACGTAAAAGAGTCACGAACTCCGGTCACGCTGTCATTAGTAATGATGCCAGTGGAATGCAGACCACGCACGTATCCCAACCTAGCAGCCTAAAGCTGGGAAGGGGCAAGGGGAAGTCCGAAAGGGTTAACGCAAGTGAACCGTTGATGAAGCTCCGTCATTTCCAGAATCAGTGAAATCAGGCTGACACACTGAGACCAAAAAGGTACGTGGGTGGTTTAGCGGCTCGCTCGTCCGCTAAGCGGTAGGTCACAATCCCACCGGAGTAGAAACGGAACCCGCCCCGGACGCATCTCACACACTCGGAACTGCATAAGCCCGATGGATTCTCTGATGCGAGTCAGAGTAGGCAAACCGTGAGGGATGCACAACTATCCAGTGGGTAAAGGATGCCAGAGAAAGCGAAGGCTCTTGTGTAATGCGAGAGATAGGGGTTCGAGCTTTGCCCCACATCGAAAGATGGCAGACTTCTGGCAGGTCTTTAACGGTAAGCCAAAGTAAAGGAACCGTATCCCTTGTGAAAGATAGAGCCATCCCGGCATCGGAGCAAAGGAAGCTGCTGACACACTGGACTAGCATCGACTGGGGCCAGGTGAAGAAGCGCGTTA
This sequence comes from Phormidesmis priestleyi, assembly GCA_003242115.1. Lineage (GTDB taxonomy): Bacteria > Cyanobacteriota > Cyanobacteriia > Phormidesmidales > Phormidesmidaceae > Phormidesmis > Phormidesmis priestleyi_A. The sequence goes on along the minus strand of QBMP01000409.1, from coordinate 897 downwards.
GGAACTTGAGACAGCGGATTTATCGTGCCACTCAAAACGGTCAGTGGAATCGGGTGCGTAGCCTGATGAAGCTGATGCTACGAAGCTACTCCAACCTGCTGCTATCGGTGCGGCGCGTGACTCAAGACAATCAGGGGAAGCAGACAGCGGGCCTTGATGGTCAGACTGCCTTGACCGCTGAGAAGAGAGTCCAACTGGTGAATCGACTGCAAGACCATTCCCTCTGGCAAGTGCGCCCGACTAAACGGGTCTACATTCCAAAAGCGAATGGAAAGCTGAGGCCGTTAGGAATTCCTGCGCTCGAAAATCGAGTTTGCCAGACGATAGTAAAGAATGCGCTTGAACCTCATTGGGAAGCCCGCTTTGAGGGACATAGTTATGGCTTTCGGCCCGGTCGTAGTTGTCACGATGCTATTGAGCAGTGCTTTCGACGACTCAGGCGCGGTGGTGATAGCTGGATACTCGATGCGGATCTAAAGAGTGCATTCGATAAAGTGGATCACCGCTTTCTGCTCGACACCATCGGCCCTGTGCCGGGGCGAGAGCTGATAAAGCAGTGGCTCAAAGCAGGCTATGTAGAAGCTGAGATGTTTCATGCCACCCCTGAAGGAACGCCTCAGGGTGGCCCAATTTCGCCCTTACTGCTGAACATTGCCTTGAATGGGATGGAAGACCTGTTGTTGTCATTTACAACAACTCGAATCTACCAGCCTTCCTCAAAGGCAAAGAATCAATCACCGGAGAAACGCGCGTTGCCAACCTATGGCTACTGTCGTTACGCGGATGATTTTGTGGTAACAGCGAAGACAAAAGCAGACATCGAAGCAATTGTCCCTATCTTACAGGCGTGGCTAAAACCACGCGGGCTAGCGCTGAATATGGAAAAGACTCAGATAG
>QBMP01000408.1:2596-3182 GCA_003242115.1 Phormidesmis priestleyi | reverse complement strand
GCCCATAACCCTTTGGTCGGCAAGCCTACGAACTATCCTGGGCCCATTCTTAGCGCCCATCCTGGCTGGGCCGGTTATGATAATCAAGGCAACCTGATTATTCCGGGGCAAACCAAACCCTTTTTAGATCCCGCAAATCCTGAAGTGCGTCAGTACCTTTTGAATTTGCTAGGCGAAATCGCTACCCGCTATGACGTAGACGGCATTCAGTTTGACTACGTGCGCTACCCTTTTCAAGATCCGGGAGCCAATCGCTTGTTTGGCTACGGTACTGCCGCCCGCCAGCAGTTTGAAGCGCTCACGGGCGTAGATCCCATTCAGCTATCGCCGCAAAATGGCGGGGATGCTCGTCTTTCCCGTCTCTGGAATCAGTGGACTGCTTTTCGCACGCAGCAGATCACTTCTTTTGTCAGTGAGGCTTCTCAGCAGTTGCGCCGTCAGCGTCCCGGCATCATCCTGTCGGCGTCTGTTTTTGCCGATGACACCTACAAGCGCCAGCAAACTATCCAGCAAGATTGGGAAGACTGGGCCGATCAGGGCTTGGTCAATTGGATTGTGCTGATGAGCTATGCCAGCACCGCGCAGC
>QBMP01000408.1:0-2586 GCA_003242115.1 Phormidesmis priestleyi | reverse complement strand
GCTCGTGATTCCGGGCATTCGGCTGCTGAATTTACCGACGCAAGTGGCATCTGATCAGCTTCAGCTTTTGCGCAATTTATCGATCAATGGCTATGCGCTATTTGCAGCTGATAATTTGAATGGCGATATTCAGGCCATGTTGGCGCGATCGCAGGGCAGCGGCGCACAGGCTACTCTGCCAATGCCAGCTTCTTTGGCGACTTCTTTATCGATGGCTTCTAGTCAATATCCGTCTTGGCAAAGTGAATGGCGCTGGCCTTTTATCGGTGGACAGATGGATGACCAGATAGATGGTCAGGCAAAGCGCACTCACACCGGGCGTGATGGTTTGCGATAACGAATTCCATCAATAAATCATGATAGGCCAGATTTAAAAAGGGGCAATCTATGAGAGCACAGCCTAAGGAAATCCCCCACGCCTCATGGAGCAATCAGAGCACTATTTACGTATCGAAGCGGGCCGCACAGAAGCTCAGTACTGGCGCGATTTGTGGCGCTACCGAGAGTTGTTTTACTTTTTGGCTTGGCGAGACATTTTGGTTCGCTACAAGCAAACGGTAATCGGTATTGCTTGGGCGCTGATTCGGCCTTTTTTGACAATGGTGGTGTTTACGGTGGTGTTTGGCAAGCTAGCCAATTTGCCTTCGGAAGTACCCTATCCGATTCTAGTGTTTTCGGCGATGCTGCCTTGGCAGTTTTTTTCCAATTCACTGTCAGAGAGCAGCAACAGCCTTATTAATAATGCCAACCTCATTTCTAAGGTGTACTTTCCTCGCTTAGTCGTGCCCACAAGTGCAGTCGTCGTGAGTTTTGTAGATTTTATGATTTCGGGGATTATTTTAATCGGGCTCATGGCTTGGTATGACTTTGTGCCGAGCTGGCGAATTTTAATGCTGCCGGTGTTTGTTGTAATAGCTTTTATCGCTTCTGTTGGTGCCGGTCTGTGGCTGTGTTCTTTGAATGTGCAATATCGAGATTTTCGCTATATTGTGCCGTTTATCGTACAGTTTGGCCTATATATTTCTCCGGTTGGATTCAGCAGCAACATTGTGCCTGAACGATGGCGGCTGCTCTATTCGCTGAATCCTATGGTAGGTGTGATTGATGGCTTTCGCTGGGCAATTCTAGGAGATGATTCGCAGATTTACATGCCCGGTTTTTTGCTATCTATGGGTTTAGTATTGGCAATCTTTATTACAGGCGTTGGGTATTTTCGCAGAATGGAACGGACGTTTGCAGATGTCATATAAATGGCTGGTTATTTAACCATTCACTTTTGTTATCTGGTTGCTTTGTCTTTAGCTATTCCTCATAAATTCTTATGTCTGATACTGTTATTCGCGTTGAAAATTTAGGTAAAAAATACATTATTGGCCGCAATCGAGAGGCAGAGCGTTATACCGCCTTAAGAGACGTGATTGCTAACGGTGCCAAAGGACTTGTGAATAAATTTAGGCATCCAAGTTCAAAATCTCAGCATTCCAATTCGGAAGAATTTTGGGCGTTGAAGGATGTTTCTTTTGAAATTAAGCAGGGCGATCGCGTTGGCATTATTGGGCGTAACGGAGCAGGAAAATCCACGCTTCTAAAGATCTTAAGCCGGATTACAGAGCCAACAAAAGGTCAAATTAGCATCCGAGGCCGGGTAGCTAGCTTGCTAGAGGTGGGTACAGGGTTTCATCCGGAACTGACAGGTAGAGAAAACATTTACCTGAATGGTGCGATCTTAGGAATGAGTAAGGCAGAGATTCGCCGGAAGTTTGACGAGATCGTTGCGTTTGCGGAGGTGGAAAAATTTTTAGACACTCCGGTAAAACGCTATAGCAGCGGAATGTACGTGCGGCTAGCGTTTTCGGTAGCCGCGCATTTGGAGCCGGAGATATTGATTGTGGATGAGGTGCTGACAGTGGGGGATGCCCAGTTTCAGAAGAAGTGCTTGGGAAAAATGAAAGAAACCAACACCTCAGGTCAAACGCTAATTTTTGTCAGCCATAATATGAGCATAATTCAATCCTTATGTTCGCGCTGTCTGATGATGAAGTTAGGACAGCTGGCCCTTAATGATATTCCTTCGGCAGCTGTCAGGCAATATGTTAAAGATGGAGAATCATCCACTTATTTCATTCGTCCTCAGCAGGTAGGAAAACCTTCAATTGTTGAAGGTACGCTTCTTCAAATACCTCATACCGATGATGAGATTCACTTCTTAGTCAAAATTGCTTCTGATAGGTATCAGGAAATAAGCTTAGATTTACGCCTCTTCGATTCCACCTATACACCGATTGGATTTGGTTCCCTAGGCTCTCTTGAGTATGAGAAAATACTGAAAATCAAGTCAGGTATTAATGTAATTAAGTTCTTCATAAACACCCGAAATCTTTCCTTGGGAACATATTTCGTTAGTTTGGATTTAACAGTTCCTAACGTTGAAATTTATGACAGAGCTGAATCATGTCTTGAATTTGAAATTGTGAGACCTCCGTCTAACAACAGTTTTCGGCTGATGTCCCAAGATTGGGGGTATGGATGCTGGGAAATTCCAATGGAGATTACCTCTGAGAGAAAGCTTTTGTGTGTGACTAGGAA
>QBMP01000407.1 GCA_003242115.1 Phormidesmis priestleyi | reverse complement strand
GAGGAAATGCTCGTAGGATTTGGTGACAAGTTTGTAATTAATTTTGCATGACTACTTAGCCTTTGAAGGACGGCAAATCGAGTCGATGGACGACGCCCAAATTAAGCAGACAGCCGAGGCAGGCAGCGTATTTGCCAGAGTCGCACCCACCCAAAAGCTGCGGCTAGTAGAAGCGCTTCAGCACAGCGGCGAAATCGTCGCAATGACCGGAGATGGGGTCAATGATGCCCCAGCGCTAAAGCAGGCCGACATTGGCATTGCCATGGGTAAAGGTGGCACCGAAGTTGCCAGAGAATCAGCCGATATGCTCCTAACCGACGACAACTTTGCCTCAATTGAAGCGGCCACTGAGGAAGGACGCGCCGTTTATCAAAATCTGCGCAAGGCGATCGCCTTTCTGTTACCCGTCAACGGCGGCGAGTCAATGACCATTTTCATCAGCGTTCTGCTCGCCAGAGATCTGCCTATTCTCTCGCTCCAGGTGCTCTGGCTAAACATGATTAATTCTCTCACTATGACTGTCCCGCTGGCGTTTGAACCTAAAACGCCAGGGCTGATGCAGCTACCACCGCGAAATCCTCAGGAGCCTTTAATCACGGGCAGGCTACTGCGCCGAATTGTGCTCGTTTCTATCTTTAACTGGGTTCTGATTTTTGGGATGTTTGAGTGGGCGCAAGAAACAACAGGAGATATTGCCGTAGCTCGCACGATTGCGATTCAATCACTGGTGTCGGCTCGAATTGTTTATCTTTTGAGCATTAGCCAGCTATGGAGTAGCATAGGGGATTTCTTACATCGCCGAACCTCTTCTATTGCCAATACTCCCATTTTACTGGTCGGAATTGTCGGGGCCATTGTCTTGCAAATTGTCTTTAGTCAATGGAGCGTCATGAACAGACTGTTTGAAACAGCGCCCTTGACATGGAATCAATGGGGTATTTGCCTATTGACTATGGTGCCAATGTACTTGATGACAACCCTCACCAACGCCGTCGATCCGCCTCAAGCGCAACTTAGTAGAAAATAGGACTCACACTCGCGGGCGATCGCGCATCGGCAGCTCAATTTGAAACGTCGATCCCTTCTGCTCAATGCTGGTTGCATGAAGTTGTCCGCCGTGGGCCTGCACGACTTGCTGGGCTAGCGATAGCCCCAGGCCAAAACCATCGCGATCGCTCGTGCGTTCGGCATCAACCCGATAAAAGCGATCAAAAACATAAGGTAAATCTGCGGCAGGAATGCCCACGCCGGTATCAACCACCTGTACAATCGCCCAGCTCGAATGCCTTTCCAATCGCAGCCACACTGTTCCTCCGGCTGGTGTGAACTTGCAGGCGTTGTTCAGTAAGTTGTCTACGGCTTGTTTTAAGAGATCAAGATCGCCCCATATTTCAACCGGTCGCTCAGGAATATGAAGAATGAATTTGATATTTTGAGTTTTGGCTTGGGCGCTGTAGTCAACCGCTAGCTGCTCTAAAAAAGTGCTGAGATCGATTGGTTTGAGCAACTCTGGCGCTAGCTGTCCCTGATGTCTAGCGAGCAGCAGCAGGTTATTTACCAAACGCTTCATCGACTGGGTACTGTCGATAATATTTTCTAAAGAGGGGCGAATTTGAGGACACTCAGAAGCCATCATCAGAGCAACTTGAGCGTTGGTTAGGCTGGCAGAAAGGGGCGATCGCAGCTCGTGAGAGGCGTCGGCGGTGAAGCGCTGTAGCTGCGTGTAAGCCTGCCGAATTGGCTGCATCGCCATTCCACCCAAATACCAGCCTGTAAACCCAATCAAGACTAGAGTGACAAGCACACTCAGCATCAGCGCTAGCCGAAACTGCTGAAGATCAGATTGAAGGCTGGTCAAAGGAATAGCTATTTGAAGATAGCCAATCAGTTCATTCTCTTCGTACACTGGAAACGTGAGCTGACGGAGCCACTCGCCTGCCGCTTGTGACTGTCCATAGGATCGATCAGGCTTAATGGTACGGAAGCCGGGAGAGATATCGATAGTTTCTGGCGGCGGTGAACCAAAAAAATGCTGGAGCTGACGGCGAGAGTCGTACCAGCGCACATACAGTATTTCTGAAACCAGCGGGCGCGAGGCGTTGCCCAGGAAGGGAACATTTTCTAGCTCGACCTGTGGGCCATCTGCCGACAGGCTATATTGAAGGCTGGCCGCTATTAATCTTGTCTTTTCGCAGAGGAGCCGGTCGGTTGCCTCCATCCTATCTTCAGCCCTAAGGTAGTAGGTCGCCCCGGCAAACAAAATCAGAATACTGCCCATCGAGAGCGTAAACCAAAAGGCCAGATTGCGGCGGCTGCGGTTGAACATTGTTAATGAGGGCATTGCTCACTGGCGGGCCGGAGCATGGGACAAGACATTGGCTGGGAGCAGCCGATACCCCATGCCATAGACTGTTTCAATCCAATCAGAGGCACCTACTTCTTGTAAGCGTTTGCGCAGCTTACGAACCAAAACGGTAATCGCATTACTCTCGGGTTCTGTGCCCCACTCCCACACTGCTTGCTCAATTTGATCGCGCGTTAGCACCTGCCGGGGATGGCGCATGAAGTATTCCAAAAGCTGAAATTCTCGGCTAGAAAGCGCCGAAATAACGCCTTGCCGCTCTATCGTCAGGGTATCTATGTAAAGATTGAGATCTGCGACACAAATAGTATCTGTTTGCCAGAGGGGCGATCGCCTTAGCAAGGCTCGCACCCGTGCCATAAATTCAACAATGTCGATAGGTTTGACCAAATAGTCATCTGCGCCTGCATCCAGCCCAGCTACTTTATCAGGCGTAGCGTCTTTGGCGGTAATCATCAAGACGGGCGCTACTTTGCCCGCCGCCCGGTAGCCCTGGCACAAGCTTAGCCCACTAACGCAAGGGAGCATCCAATCTAGAATGAGCAAGTCATATTCTTTCTCTGATAATAGCCAGCGGGCAGACTCGCCATCGCCTACGCCATCTACATTGTGACCTGCCTGACAAAGCACTGTTTGAAGCGGCATTCGCTGCTTTCTATCGTCTTCTACTAGCAGGATTTTCATCGTTATAACAGCAACAGGGAGATGACCAAAAGGATATAACCAGAATAGAAGAGCGGCGATCGCTCGATGTCTACCGTTAGTAAGATAGTCCGTTAGTAAGATAGTCATTTGGGCACTGGTTCCGTCAAATGGGACAGGATAAAGTGTCTATATACATAGGATAGGAGATAATAGACAGCGAAAA
>QBMP01000406.1:2509-3234 GCA_003242115.1 Phormidesmis priestleyi | reverse complement strand
GTGACATGAACGGCTTTTTTGTTGGCTACCAGGCGACTGTCCCTGACTTACCGCAGCAAATCAGGGTCGAGTTAGCATCGGTTGAAGCTTTACCGCCAGCGCAGCAGTATGAAGCAGGCCGAGCACTATTTGAGCGGATGATGATACGGCTAGAACAAGGGCAGGACAGCCGGATTACGCCAGATGAGCATCCGTTAGCCGTCAAAGAGTTTATCGAACGGAATGCACCCGAGGTCAGACCCCCCGAAATTACTAAGCAGACCAAAGAGAAGCATCCTTGGCCAGAAGGCCAATCTCATGCCGCTGCTACTTGGAGCGCTTGGGGAATTACAGCCGACAACCCGACTGGAAAGGTAGCGAATGCAGGGATGTCATTGCAGGCATTAGCGTTAGAGATGGATTATGTACCTGCTGGTGATAAGGAAGCCCTGCTGAAACAGGTTTCAGGCCACTGTGCCAAGTTATTGAGGAGAGTAGATGCAGGTGAAATCACCATTCCTGATGATGATTGGCTAGCTTCTCAGGACTTCTCTTGTTTCTATATAGAGCGGATTGAGACGATTGCGAAAGTCAGGAGTAAGCTATCTAAATATCCCGAACCGCAGGAGCGAAGCAAGTTTATAGAGAACAGATTACAGATGGCTTCAATTCTCTTCTCAGAAGTTGCCAATGGCCCCAACGCCGTCAACTTGCAAACGGCTGTAGACACGGCTAAAAGTGCCAAA
>QBMP01000406.1:1276-2499 GCA_003242115.1 Phormidesmis priestleyi | reverse complement strand
GACTTGCATAATTTTGTAGTCGCCCTGCAATACAAGCGGGATGTTTTCAGGCAAAACAAAAATAATCCAGAAATATACGTAGGCGGCAAGCAAATGCCTACCAATACTGAGGAGCCAATTGCCTGGAACGTGCAGGCCGTTAACGGGCACTACAGCGATGCTCGGTTAGAAGAACGCCTGCATCAAGAGTTTCAAGCCGTTTTTCCGTTGGCAGATAACGAGCAGCAAAAGGAGCAGGCCAAAGCCATCATTCAGAACTACAACAGTTTGATGCGCAAGGCCGTTACCAGCAAAAGTAGACAACGGCAACGGCGAGCTGAAGACCAACAGCCGACCCTACAGGTCACTGTCTCAGACGGCAAAGCGTTAACGCTTCAAAATATTCAGGATGCGCAAGATCAGCTCCCGATTTGGCGGGCCGAAGGGCCACAGCCAAACTGGATAATTCGGGTGAAGCAAGATGCTACTGCCAAATCAAACCAGCGATTTCCAGCGCAGCTCATTTTTGTGGATGACAAAGGCGTGAGGCAGGCTGAACAGATAGGCCACGTTTCACCCGAATCCGCCATTCAGCACAATCTGGCACAGAAGCTTCAACGGCTCGGTCAGAAGTTGAGCGTAGCTGCGCCCCAGGTGACTATGCAAGTGCCGTGGGCACAGCAGAACGATACCGATATGCTCTTTGAGGAAGCCAATCGTTATCTGGAGAGTGCAATCGCTCCGCCGATAGGAAAAGAGCCAGTCGTCCACCGTGAGGAGATGGCGATCGCGCTTTGGCGGCAGGCTGATGGGCGGCACATTGTGATGAAGCAGTTTCCCGATATTTTGAGCGATCGCCTACGGAACGTACCTGAAATTACAGTCGCTCGTCTGCAAATTTCGAGTGAGGTCGCGCAGCAGTTAATCGAGGAAAGTCCGCATACGATTCAGTTTGGCAAAGATACCTTTCCAGCCAAGGATGGTGAAGTCATCATGCCGTCGGTGTCTGTCCTGAAACCAGATGGCGATCGCTTTCTGATTGGCGCAGTGGCCGCTCGCTCGATAGCGCTACCAGAAGGTGCAACTTACATGGCGGCATTTTCTAAGAACCCAGCCAGCGATCGCGTGGTCGATATGCAGGTGATGGATTTACCTGCGGTAGAACAAACCCAGGCTGAAGTAGCCGCGTTCTCAGACGGGAGATCGCAGCTGACGTTCGACTATGAGCCCCATGCGGTCTATGG
>QBMP01000406.1:0-1264 GCA_003242115.1 Phormidesmis priestleyi | reverse complement strand
AGCCCAAGGCGGTGGCGAACAGGTTGCGCTGCGAGTGCAGGGCCAGCACCGGATTGATGCAAGGCTAGCGGCGCAGCTAGGAGCCGCGCAACGCTGGGCCGATCTGGAGCAGTCATCGCCGTCAGCTCTCTTTCAAAAAGTTGCCGCCGCCCATAGCGAAGATAAGCAGTTGTGGGGGCTGAGCGTTGAGCCGATAGGAACTTACGATAGAGGGCAGATAACGCCTTTCCTAGTGCTAGAACAAAGCCAGCTGCTCGCGGCTATTGCAACAGAGAAGGCATCCGTTAGCGCCCGTCAGGAACCTCAGGAACTGCCTATTGCTTCTAATTTGTACGAGCGTTACGGTAGTAAATATAGCGGTGTTATGGCGGCGGTAGCGGCGAGCAATCCTAAGCTTCAACAGCAGTTGGATAGCTTTATGGCTAAAAGAGCGATCGCCGACGGTCACTCTCCAGCAGCTGTTCAGGCTGCGATCTCCCAGCACAGCCCAGCAGCCCAGCAAAGCGGCCAGCCAGACGTTTACGCCAAGAACGTGGTCGCTCAGGTGAAGCGTGAGACCGCTCAAGCGACTAATCCCACTCCGAAACAACGCACTCAAAACCAGAGCCAGAACCGAGCTAAACGAGTAAAGGCCAAGGACAATGGGATGGGGTACTAGAAGGGCGGTGTTATCAAGACGACGGCAGGCTCCTCTTTTGAGATAGGCGCTGTTCGCCTGTTGAATAGTCCGTGGAGGCAGACATTGCTGGTTAAGCAGTATCTACCTTTTTTTATTGGAATTGCTCCGCTCGACCAGCCGCGAATTCGACATGGCTTTGCCAAGAGTCCATGACGAATTGAGCGTTTCAACATGACTAAATTCAAAGTAGGTCAACTGGTTCGAGTCAAGTCTCCTCGCTGTCTAGCCTATGGGCGAGTGGCGATGGTGATGAGTGTCTCTGACCGCATACAGATCAGGTTTGCCAATTTACCCAAGTCAGTGGCGGCTGAGCCAAATCCTGATGGTTTTGTCCAGCGCTTTAGTCCAAAGGAACTGGAGATGATTGAAGGCGTTCCGGTAGCAGCCTTCTATCTGCTGGTGACGGTGCTGACTTTAGCCGGGACTCAGGAGTACAAACGGTATGCGATCGCCCACGGTAACATCGGCCAAAAGCCAGATGATGTTGCTGAAACTGTCGTGGCTTGCTTCTTCGGTAGTCTTGGCGATTGGGACGGTGAGTTCTACCTTCGCGAAGGTTCTCCGTATGCTTCAAAGTTGCTGAGC
>QBMP01000405.1 GCA_003242115.1 Phormidesmis priestleyi | reverse complement strand
ATAGCAACCTGCAAACGCTGCTGGATTTTCGCTTTAAGCATCGCTTTAAAGCGCCTGATGGCGAAAAGGGCGGCTCTAAAAATAAAACGGGCGCGACGGGTGAGGATCTGCTGGTGGAGGTGCCTTGTGGCACGCTGGTGTATGACTTAGATAAAGGTCAGCTCATGGGCGATTTGACGGAACCTGGGCAGCAGCTCGTGATTGCGCCTGGTGGTAAAGGGGGCTTAGGAAATCGTCATTTCTTGAGTAATCGCAATCGGGCTCCTGAGCGATCGCAGCCCGGTGCGCCCGGAGCCATCCGCCGCGTCAAGCTAGAACTCAAGCTCCTGGCCGAAGTCGGCATCATTGGCTTGCCCAACGCCGGTAAATCAACTCTAATTTCGAGCCTATCTTCTGCCAAACCCAAAGTCGCTGACTACCCTTTTACAACGCTCATTCCTAACTTGGGGGTTGTGCGCAAACCTACGGGCGACGGCACATTATTTGCAGATATTCCGGGCCTAATTGAAGGCGCTCACGCTGGGCTGGGGCTTGGCCACGACTTTTTGCGCCATATTGAGCGCACTAAGCTGCTGCTGCACTTAGTCGATGGCACGGCGGCTGATCCAACTGCTGACTATCACACCATTCAGCAGGAGCTGATTGCCTACGGCCAAGGGCTGGCGAGTAAGCCTCAGCTATTGGCGATTAATAAAGTCGATGCGCTGTTAGATGAAGAAGTTGATGAGCTAGCTTCTGAGCTTTCTTTAGCGACTGGCATGAAGGTATTTAAAATTTCAGCGGTGAGCCATGAGGGCACAGAAGAGCTGTTGCAGGCGATTTGGAAATTGTTGGATGAGACGAATAGAGCGATCGCTGCCGAAGCCGCCCGCACCGCCCAAGCCTTAATCGAATTCAACACCCCGGCTTTACGCTCATCTCCCTAGGCCCGTGCCCTATGTCGTTTGCTTTATATTAAAGATAGTAACCCTAGAAGAGAGACTGTGACAGCTCGGTGGCGGCGCTACAGCAAAGAAGAATTAGCGAGACGGGGCGAAGATTTCGATGAGTCTCAGATTCGTCAGCAGAATTCTCAAACCTGGTTTATTCAGATTGGGCGTCGCGGAGTTCGCTGCTTTGGCTTTTGTGCAGCAACCATCATTTGGGACGGAAAATATTAGGCGATAAAAGTCAATAAATCAGGCCCAAACGCCAAGGGCAAACGATTTACTCAACGTAAGACTGCTATCCGGTCATAAAGTCTGTATCAAGACTATTGATGGTGGTGCCGTTACCGTCAAAACTTTACCAGGGTAGTATGTGCGATCGCCGCCGAAGCCGCCCGCACCGCCTAACCCCTAATTGCATTCAACACTTCGCTCCTACGCTCAATCACGTAAATTCAGCCGTTTAAAGCCAAATTTTCAAGCTAAACAACTTTAGCCCTTTGAAGCTTTCATGAAGTCATGCGGAAAACACTTACATTGCTTAGCTATGCCCTGATAAGGTATCACCAGTGAGATTCAGGGAAAGCGGTCGAGAGTCCTAAGATGTTGCAAAGCATAATGCTTGGTAACATTACTGAGTTGTTTAGGACACTTTATTTTTGCGAGAGGTACGCTATCGCATCTCTTTCTGACAGATTTTCATTTTTTGAGATGGGTTGCGTTTTGTAGACAAAGAATTTCTAAAGTCATACGTTCTTTGTCAAGGATGTTGTTGAGAGCTAGCAATGCTTTCATTTTTCTCGAGTAATTAAAAATGAAGTCAATTTTTTCAAGAAAATCTTTTCTCGGCGCTTCGTGCGCATTATTAGCGTTAGGTGCGTTAACGCCAGCCGCTTCCTACGCAGCAACTTTTGTGGATGTAGATACTGAGTTGTATTTGTCAGTTGATTCTTCTGGCAGCGTTAACACCAACGAATTCAATCTTCAAAAGCAAGGATACGCCAATGCTTTCTTGGATACCGCTATCCAAAATCTAATTGCTTCCTCCCCTAAGGGTATCTCAGCCGCGTTTGGCTATTGGTCATCTGCAAGTCAACAGCAAACAGCGGTTGCCTCTACCTGGCTGAGAACGGCTGCTGATGCGGCCAATTTTTCTGCGCTAATTAGTGCAACGACCAGACCATTCAGTAGCTCTACTGGCATTGGTAAAGGGATCGAGTTTGCCGCTAACGAGCTGCTGAACAATAGCTTTCGGGGTACCAGATTGGTGATAGATGTCTCCGGTGATGGTACCAATAATTCCGGTCTATCTCCTAGCATTGCTCGCGATGCGGCGTTGCTGGCTGGTGTGACGACTATCAATGGTCTACCTATTGGCAATGCAAGCTTGCTGAGCTACTACCAAAACAATGTTCAAGGAGGCGCTAACAGTTTTTCTATCTTGGCTAATGACTTTGCTAGCTTTGACGCAGCAGTTAAGGACAAGATCTTTAGAGAGATTGTTGTTATTCCGCCTACGCCTCCGACTAGCGTTCCTGAACCTGGCTTGATGATCGGCCTGGTTGGCATCGGTGTAGCTGCATTCTCATTGAAGCGTAGAAACGAAGAAACTGCTTCGTAATCAGTTTCTTTACTTTTGGCGTTAGCTGTCTTGAAAACCTCCTTTCTATCTATGAAAGGAGGTTTTACTTTGGGCATCGCTGTTTCTGAGTCCAATATATTTAAGTAGATGCGTTTAATGAAGACAAAATTCAGTTACTGAAGGCCCCGTCCCCGATTTCGGGGCTCTAAAGCAAGGTGTGCCTCACGGTTTCCTTCTTACAGATAATTAGATCAACCTACTTAATCGCAATAGCACAAGCTGAAAACAATAGCCAACACTTCTTCTTGGTGACTGTGCAAAGCTGAGAACTGACGTTACGATTAGCTCTGACGACTGTTCAGCTTGATTGGAATATTTTTTATGCCTACGCTTTCTCCATCAGATCTTTTGACACAGCTCAACTGGCGTTACGCAACCAAACAATTTGATGCTGACAAATCCATCGAAAGTGACGTTTGGGCTGCACTCGAAGATTCTTTGGTACTGACGCCTTCTTCCTATGGTTTGCAGCCCTGGAAGTTTATTGTGATTACCGACCCGCAGATCAAAGCGCAGCTTCAGCCGCTTTCTTGGAACCAAAGCCAAATTACGGAATGCTCTCATTTGGTCGTGTTTGCTGTGAATAAAAACCTCACGGCTGAAGATGTTGACCGTTTTATTGAAAGCACAGCGACGGTGCGAGACGTGCCCGTAGAATCGCTAGCGGGCTATCGGAATATGATTGTGAGCGATGTGGTGCTGGGC
>QBMP01000404.1 GCA_003242115.1 Phormidesmis priestleyi | reverse complement strand
GAGATTCCGTCAGATGTTTGCGAAAGATGGTTTGGTATACTGGAGGCAACATATATTTTGGGAAGGGACGAAATTCCCTTCCTATTCTTTTGCCCTTTTATTCTCTCAACTCCTCGCTATATATGATATTGAAGTTCCTTGTCACCCGGTAAGCAGACTGCCATGTCATAAAAATTTCGGTTCCGCAGAAACCGCCGGAGCATTGTGTGTTTAATATTCCCACTACCCTAGAGAAACTACGGTATCTTTTCGCACCTGCACACGGAAATTCAGTTCACAATTGCGATTTACCCATTACATCTGAGCGATCGCTGCCTCAAAATCTGCCGCCGTCATCGGTTTACCAATCCAAAAACCCTGTAAATAGTCACACTGATATTTCTCCAGCAGGGCCTGCTCAGCCTCGTTTTCAACACCTTCAGCCACCACTTTTAGATCCAGGCGGTGAGCCAGCTCAATGGAAAAACGCAAAATAGCTTGGTTTTTAGCATCGTGAGTAGCCCCTCGAACAAAGCAACTGTCAATTTTGAACGTATCAATGGGCAATTGCTTGAGGTAGCTTAAAGAAGAATAGCCAGTGCCAAAATCATCAATTGCAATCCGAATCCCCAAAGCCTTCAGCTCATTGAGAATGTTAATGGCTGACTCAGTATCTTGCATCAAGGCCGTTTCCGTCACCTCTAGCTCCAATTCATGAGGCGCAAGCCCAGTTGCTGCCAGCGTACTTTTTACCTGCTCGATTAAATCGGGCTGATTGAACTGCACGCTTGATAAATTAACCGACACATAGCGAATGCCAACATCCATTGAGATCCAGTGTTTGGCTTGAGCGCAGGCCGTTTCTAGCACCCACTGACCGATTTCTACAATCAGACCCGTTTCCTCCGTCAGCGGAATAAATTTGGCCGGTGAAATGTAGCCCTGCTCAGGATGGCACCAGCGAATTAGCGCCTCGCTGCCTTCAATTCGATGGCTGTGCAAGTTGAGCTGAGGCTGGTAATACACTTCAAACTCACCGCGATCAAGTGCGTAGCGTAGCCAAGTTTCCATCGCAATTTGATCGCTGAGCACGACAGGCATGTCTGATCGATAAAACTCGCAGCAGTTGCTTTTCTGCTTTTTGGCAGATTCCAGCGCCGCATCCGCTTGCCTGAGCAAGGTATAAATGTCTTCACTCTGGTGCAGTAAAAAGGCAATGCCGATGCTGGTGGTGACAAAAACCTCTTGGTCAGGCAAAGAAAACGGACTGCTGAGCACAGCCATGACGTCTTCAGCAGTTTCCCTGGCTTGCTGAGCCCGCTCCAAACGAGGTAAAACAACTGCAAACTGATTGGCAGTCAGCCTAGCAACGGTGGTACCAGACGGCAGACAGGCCCGCAACCGCTGAGCTGCGGCTTTGAGCAGCTGATCGCCTGCTGGATAGCCCATAACAGTATTAACCAGACGCAAGCGGTCTAAGCTAACCGACATCAAGGCCAGCGTTTGCTGACTGTTATGAGCAGCCGTAATCGCTTGAGATAGTCGCTGATGAAGGAGGTAGTAATTGGGTAAACCGGTAAGGTCGTCGTAGCGGGCTAAGTGGTTCATTTTTCCGGCAGCATTGCGCAGTGAGCTGGCGTACAGCTCATTAGTGGCAACAAGACGGTTAATTCGCGCCGCGATGGTGTTTAAGATTTCAGGGCGAGTAAAAGGCCGCACTAAACAGTCATCAGCACCTAGCGACATGGCTTGACGACGGTACATTCGAGTGAGCGCTGAGCTATCCGCCGGATTGATCGGATCTAACAGCAAAATGAAGGGCGTCAAGTGCAGTTCGCTGTCTTGCCGAATGGCTTCGAGCACTTGATGGCCATTGAGTACGGCTTTTGTACTGCTAGGCAGCGACCAACTACACACAATCACGTCGGGGCGATGAGTTCGGCCTGCACTCATGCCACTAGGGCCGTCATCTGCGGTATCGACTAAAAATTTCTCTGACTTCAAGTAGCTGACTAAATCGCTGCGGCTGTGCCCTGGGCTTTCGATAACTAAAACTTTTTGCATTGAGCCCTTCTGAGCCTTCACACGGCTTTGGCGATCAGTAAGATGGGATTAGAATGCCCGTGTGGGAGGGTGTGCGTTCAATATCGGGCGGGCTGAGCTGCAAGTGCTAGCGTTGCAATGAAATTAGGATAGGATACCGCCGCCGCTTCAGCGCGGTAAATTTGGGTTGTGCCGACAGCGCGGGTGGCTGCGATCGCTAAACTCATGGCAATCCGATGGTCGGTATCACTGTCTAATGAGGTGGCGGTGAGCTGAGCGGCTGAGCCCATGCCGGTAATGGTCATGCCGTCGGGCTGTTCGGTAACTTGTCCGCCAAGCTTGGTCAAAGCGGCGCTCATCACCGCGAGGCGATCGCTCTCTTTTACCCGCAGCTCAGCCGCATCGGTAATGGTCGTAGTGCCTTCTGCAAACAGCGCGGCAACCGCCAAAATCGGCACTTCATCAATCAGCCGAGGAATCAAATCGCCGCCAATCGTACAGCCCTTGAGCGGGCGGTAACGAACTCGCAAATCGGCAACCGGTTCACCCGTCACCTCTCGCTTATTTTCGAGGGTGATATCAGCTGCCATTGCGCTCATGGCCTCTAGCACCCCTGTCCGAGTCGGATTGATGCCCACATTTTTAATCAGCAGGTTAGACCCTGGAGTAATTGCAGCGGCCACTAGCCAAAAGGCCGCAGAGCTGATGTCACCGGGGACAATCACGGTTTGGCCGCTCAGTTGGGCTGGGCCATGAAGGGTGACGCTACAGGTTGCGTGATCGATAGAAAGCTTAGCGCCAAAAGCTTGCAGCATCCGTTCGCTGTGATCGCGAGAAAGGCTAGGTTCGGTAATGGTCGTGTCGCCCTGAATCGAAAGACCGGCTAGCAGCAGGCAAGATTTTACCTGCGCGGACGCAATCGGTGAATGGTAGTGAAAGGGCTGAAGCTGCTGGCCCTGCACCGCCAGCGGCGCGAGTGTGTTGTTAGCTTTACCAGCGATCGCGGCCCCCATTTCGCTCAAAGGCGCAATCACTCGCTTCATCGGCCTTTGGCGAATCGAAGCGTCACCTGTGATGGCGAAAAATTTACCGGGTTGAGCGGCTAACAAACCCAGCATCAGCCGTAAAGTAGTGCCCGAATTGCCGGTGTTGAGAACATCGTCTGGTTCTTGCAGTTTTCCGCCTGTGCCTTCGACAGTGATCCAGCCATCGGCTCCGGCAGTTTCTAGCCCTGAAATTTTGGCTCCCATAGCGCTGAAG
>QBMP01000403.1 GCA_003242115.1 Phormidesmis priestleyi | reverse complement strand
CTATAGCGCGACTGCCGCTCTCAGAAAAAGGATTGATAGGTGGGGTTGGCCTAGATTGCATGGGGGCCTTTGGGGCAGTAGTCGGTAGGGCGCAAATAGAGTTTACTCAAAATCAAAGCTAAAACACGGGTTAATGGGGCTTCAGCACACCTAATCTGGGGAGCAGGTGCCAAAATTAGACCTCACGATAACACTTATGCGCACAGAGTCAAGGCACAAAACTTTAGAGCGACTGATACGGTACCGGTGCATTGCGGATAAACCATTGGGGGCCGCTGAATCAAAATTAGCTTGATCCCTAGCGCTTGCGCAGCTTGCCTTTTAATGGCTTCACCACCAGGGGCTCCGGAGGCTTTGGCGACGACGACAGAAATATTCCACTGCTGCCATAAGGCTTTTTCGAGGGCGAGAGAAACGGGTGGACGCAGCGCAATTAGCTCTGAGGCATCGAAGCCTGCGGCTTTAGCGGCGGCTATAGCTTCAGTGGAAGGCAGAATTCTAGCAAATAGTTTGGCGCTCGGACGCAGAGGTGAGAACCGTATGAGGTGGCGGTAGCCGAGGGTAAAGAGCACTCGCTGGTTACGGAGTAGGCGGTTAGTGAGCAAGCTGCTGGTGAGGGTGTCGATAGAGTCTGTGTAGGTGACGGAGGAATTGGGGAGAGATTCTGATGGAATGGGGGGGCGTTCGTAGCGGAGGTAGGGGAGGTTTTGGGCTATGGCTAATTGCGAAATTTCACTCGCAAACGGGTGAGAAGCATCTAAAATACAGCGGATCTGCTGCTGAGCAATAAAGGCAGGTAACGTTGTCGGTAGCAGCTTGCCAACCCAGACTCTGCCCGACTCTGGGTATAGTCGCGCTGCCGTTGCGGTAGTCACTGTGACGATATAATTCAGTTTTTGGGCGCTCAGCGCTTTCGCTAGCTCAGCGCTTTCGCTGGTGCCGCCGATTAGCCAGATCTGGGCTAGTTCTGAGGTTGAGCTATGGGATTGAGTCTGGAGCTGAGTCATGCTTTAGGCTTAGGGCCAGCGCACCTTATACAGGTGAAACAGCTCGCCTTCCTGTTGTTTGACGACGGTCGCACCGACGGTTTTGATGAGCGATCGCCACTCACTTAAGGGCTCTAAAAAGACCTCAGCCCCCAAATAAGTTTCTAAAATTGCCCAGTTTTCAGCCAGCTCCCTGTCAGAATCAATCACATCGAATACAAAAAAACCACCGGGCTTCAGCAAAGGCCGCACCGCCTCCATCACCGCTTGCCAATAGTCCAGCGGGTAGTAGCAGCTAAAGCCAGTGGCAAACACCAAATCAAAGCTGCCAGGCGCATAGTCCAGCTGATGCGCGGGCCCCTGCCTGACCTCTTTAAACAATTTGGAATCGAGCTGAGGCCCCCGCTGATGGAGGGTTTTAACCGCAATTTCACTCACGTCTTGACCGTGAAACAGCGCCTGCCAAAGCTTCCACTCATAGATCAAAAAGCTAAATCCACAGCCCAAATCCAAGCATTGCTGATTTTTTTTCGGCTGAGCAATCTTCCAGAACGGCGAAGCAATCCGAGAATTCAGTGAGCCTGCCGCCCAGTCTCGAAACACTGGCATCGCCTCGACTTCTTCAGGCAAGTCAAACGCCTTACCCGCGTACTCCGCATCAAAGCGCTGAGCGGCGGCATTAATCATCGGGAGCCAGGGCACCGATTTAGACTTTAAAACCTCGCCTAAGGCCCCTTGAGACGCTGGTGGTGAGGCCGTCTGAGCAGCGTGGCCCGTGTTTGAACCAGTGTTCGAGCCGGTTTTTCGCCCCATAAGATTTGCCTTAGTTTTAGAACTTTGAACCGCCTTTAAGAACCCTTAAGTGCCTTGCTAAAATTTCGCCGATAGGACGGATTGCTCGCCAAAAGTACCGGCCACATTAGCGTCAGATACGCCTTACTAGAGGTAAAGTCAGTGCGATTGAAGCCTGTCCAAAACTTCCAAGCGCCGCCGCCGTAAATACCGATCAAAATAATGCCGACTAACGTACCCATGAATGCCTCCTCAGCACTGTTTTGATGATTTTGATGATTGCTGTATTGGTGATTACTATAGCGATTGAATGCTGGATCTGATGCTTTGTCTATAGTTTTTGTCTGGAAATGTAACAAGTCCGGTTTCTTAGAACGATTCGCAAGAGTTTATTTTTCTATAGCCCTAGAATGTCTTTGAGCATAGCAATATCTCCGATTCCGCTGATAATTACGCCGAGTAGACGATTACGCTAAGTAGAGATGCCATTCAACCGTTCGGAGAGACTTTATGCGTGCAGTCCTCATGGCCGGTGGTTCAGGGACAAGGCTAAGGCCGCTAACCTGTGATTTACCCAAGCCAATGGTGCCCGTACTCAATCGCCCGATTGCCGAGCACATTGTCAATCTGCTCAAGCGCCACAATATTACCGAAATCATTGCCACCTTGTTTTATCTCCCCGATGTGATGCGGGACTATTTTCAAGATGGTAAGGCGTTTGGCGTACAGATGACTTACGCCGTTGAAGAAGATCAGCCCCTTGGTACCGCAGGCTGCGTTAAAAACGTGGCCGAGCTGCTTAAAGACACGTTTTTGGTAATCAGCGGCGACAGCATCACCGATTTTGACTTGCAGGCTGCGATTAGCTTTCACCGAGCCAAGGGCGCTAAGGCGACGCTGCTGCTCAAGCGGGTGCGCAATCCGGCGGAGTTTGGCGTGGTGATTACTGACAAAGAGGATCGCATTGTCCGCTTTTTAGAAAAGCCTTCTACCAGCGAAATTTTTTCAGATACTGCCAACACTGGCACCTATATTTTAGAACCCGAGGTGCTGGACTATCTGCCGTTTGATGAGGCTCAAGATTTTTCAAAAGATCTGTTTCCTCGCCTGCTCGCCGAAGATGTGCCGATGTATGGCTACGTGGCTACCGGCTACTGGTGCGATGTCGGTCATCTGAATGCCTACCGAGAAGCTCAGTACGATGCGCTGTATGGCAAGGTGCAGATTGATCATGCTTACCCTGAAACCGTCAGCGGGGTGCGCGTGGGTAAAAATACGGTTATTCATCCCAGTGCAAAATTGCAGCCGCCCCTTTTGATTGGCGATAACTGCCGGATTGGACCAAGGGCGGTGCTAGAGCCGGGTACGGTGGTGGGGGATAACGTCACGGTTGGCAGCGATGCTAATCTCAAGCGACCGATTATTTGGAATGGGGCGGTGCTAGGCGATGATACGCATCTGCGGGCCTGTGTGATTGCTAGGGGTACAAGGGTAGATCGGCGGGGGCGAG
>QBMP01000402.1 GCA_003242115.1 Phormidesmis priestleyi | reverse complement strand
TCACTGGCGAGTATCCGCTCTAAATTTAGCATCGCTGGCCTCAGATATAGTTGCTTTATACTACCGTCTATTTCCCAACAGGTCTAATATTAATGCCGAGGAACTTCAGGACTTACTCATTCCTCTTCCTTCCGTTGAAATTCAGCGATCGCTCGTTGCCGAAATCGAAGCGGCCCGTCAAACCCAAAAACAAAAACTAGCCAAAGCAGATGGATTGCTGTCTAGCCTTGATGCGTATTTGCTCGATCAGATTGGTTTGAGTGCGCCGGAAGAGAGCAATCAAAAAGTTTTTGCAATATCGCTTAAGCAAGTAGGCTCAGACAAGAGAATAGATGCAGACTATTTTCATCCTGAGCGAATATTGGCTATTCGTGATCAGAAAACTAGAACGGGGCTTCGTTCGGAACGTCTAACAGAAATAGCAAGCTTTGTTCGTGATACCTTTCCTGCTGCTGATTCCGAAGGTTATATTGGCTTGGCAAATGTACAAAGTAACACAGGAGAATTAGTCGAATCTGGCGACAAGGAAGCTAAAGGACAGAGCTTTATTTTTCTCGAAAATGATGTTCTCTTTGCGCGTCTCCGCCCATATCTGAATAAAGTTTTACGAGCCGAAAAGAGTGGAATTTGTTCTACAGAATTTCATGTAATCAGGATCAAACCGTCTTACAAAAAAGATGTATTACCTGATTACTTAGCAACAATACTACGGTCTTCGCTGATTCTTGCGCAAACCAAGCACATGATGACTGGCAATACCCATCCTCGCTTAGCCAGTGAAGATGTTGTTAATCTCGTAGTACCAATTCCAGTGCGAGGAATTCAAGAGAGGATTGTTGCTGAGATAAAGCGTAGACGTTTAGATGCACGACAACTGCGCCAAGAAGCAGAAACGGAATGGGAAGCCGCTAAAACTCGCTTTGAGCATAAGCTTTTAGGTGAGGAGGTTTAGATCATGAGTCAGTTAACTTACCTGATGCGCGAAATCTGTGCTGGTCTTGAAATCTTCTACAGCAGCAAAACAGGAGGACAGTTTGGGAAGACAGCGTTTATTCTTTGCGATAACTATACTGAACTTGCATCTAAGCTCTTTTTAGTTGAGGGCAATCCGAACTGGTCAGACACAGATGAGACTGAAACCCAAAGGTTTGAAGCAGCAAGAACGGCAGTTAACACATCTA
Organism: Phormidesmis priestleyi; assembly: GCA_003242115.1. GTDB lineage: Bacteria > Cyanobacteriota > Cyanobacteriia > Phormidesmidales > Phormidesmidaceae > Phormidesmis > Phormidesmis priestleyi_A. The sequence continues at coordinate 2,110 of QBMP01000402.1, read as the reverse complement.
TCGCAGAGGGTTCCACTCCTTTACCAGCTGATGTGAGACAACTGGCGAAAAGAGCAGGGAGAGATCACTTCAAAAACTTTCATCGTGTTTTACAAGATGTACATGATGTCTTTGATATTAACCGTAGTTCAGAAGTTTCTCTAGTTGACGATTTTCACACTCGGATGAAAGCGCGTCGTGCCTTGCGAAACGACTTTTTTCACTCCGCCAAACTACTTAATCTCAGCATTGCCCAGAGGGACTGTGTAGAAGCCTTCTGCGATTTGCTGAATTATGGCAAGCTCCTATTTCCGACCACCTGGGACACTGCATTATCCGGCGAACGTACTCTAGACACTCTAGAAATTTTGCTGCGTTTAGATAGAAAGTGCTACAGCAATCCATCTATTACCGCAAAAGTCAGTGAAGTTCTTAAAAACTGCCCTCGCTATCGCCTATCAAGCAAAAACAGTATTCCAAAGAAGGGTGTTCAGGTTGCTGAATACCCTGAAGATTTACACTTAATGCTTTCCATCATTGATGGAGGACAAGAGCTGCGAGACAAACTTGCAGCGTTGTTACCTTAATTTAAGGAGGAATATTTACGAGTAATCCTATCTTCACACCACATCATTTCCAAGCTTTAACAGCAACCGCCTCATGACGAACAACGAGCCAGACAGCCTACTCTTCACTGTCCAAACCCCGCTCAATTGAAGCATTCGCGTCACCGTTGCCTATTGGAATATCATCACCCAGATCAAACATCCCATCATGAATGGACAAGAAGCAGCCATGCAGGAAACCCTCACTTAACCCGACGAAATCCGACGCCGCCAATTTCTTGGGACAGGTTTTCTGAGGATGCGATCGCGTCCAAATTCTGATCGCCGTTGCTAAAGAATATAGACTTATTCATTTTGAGTTGATCCATCTTCAGTTGCAGATTTCTCGCTGCTACGCTTTGCTCAACCAGCTCAACCAACTCACGGGATGCGGGGCTAGGCCACTTCCCAGAAGCCGACCACGCCATCAGCCTAGCTAAGCAGTCTCAACTTTCTCCCGTTCGCGCGCGCAATATGAAGTAATGCAATCTGTTGATGATGATCCATACCCATCCATCCACTCACATGAGTAATGATGTTTGAATGTAGTTCAATTACTTTAGCTCTGATATGAGTAAAGCGATGTACGCCCAGGACTCGCCGGATTAAAGAAACAATGGGTGCAAACATGAACAATTATCTTTTGGATTTTTGAATGATTAAGCTGTTAGGGCTGTTATTTAAGGGCAGAGAATCTACAGCTTCACGCCTCCATTACCTTCATTACCTGATGGATCTTCAACCGGACTAACTAATTGATGTTTAACTGGGCTTTCCGGCTCTTTTTGCGCCTGCTCTTGCCCTAGTCCCATCGTTAAGGCAGTCATTCCAGCTAGACCGCCGCGCTGCATCGTGTCTAACGCTGTACTAAGGCACCATGACCGATCGCGGAGTTGTTCTTCAACCCCTCATAGAGCGTGTTCATCGCCCACAGATGCAGCGGCTCTCAAGATATTGATGGTTTAGGGCTGAGTTGGATCGTCACTCACTTGAACGATTAACTTGCCAAAGTTCTTCCCTTTCAACAAACCAATAAAGGCATCGGGAGCGGCTTCCAGACCTTTCACGATATCTTCTTTGTACTTGAGATTCCCGGCCTGTAACCACTGAGATACATCATGAATAAACTCTGCACGACGGTCTTGGTAATCGCCCACCAGAAAGCCTTTGATCAGCGCACGTTTTACCAACAGCGGCATCAGATTTGGCCCGCTCGGCAACTTTTCAGCATTGTACTGAGAGATCAGTCCTACCAAGGGAATTCTGGCTCCTAGATTTATCTGTTGCAATACAGCTTCCAGAATTGGCCCTGCTGTATGATCGACATAAACATCAATTCCATTGGGACAAGCCGCTTTCAAAGCTGAATTTAGGTCTTGAGTTTTGCGGTTTATGCAGGCATCAAAGCCTAATTCATTTACAACATAATCACATTTTTGATCGCTGCCAACCACACCCACTGCCCGACAGCCCTTGAGCTTAGCAATTTGTCCCACACCCGAACCTACCGCCCCAGAAGCCTCAGA
>QBMP01000401.1:3095-3317 GCA_003242115.1 Phormidesmis priestleyi | reverse complement strand
GAATCTCTCTTTGGCCCCGATGCCGACGCTCCCGGCACCAGCACCCCCGCCGACTTTTTAGAGCGCTTTTTAGATAATTTTGAAGGCATTCTCACTCCCCTAGAAGACCGCATCGCCCGCGCTGACTTACTCACCGACGCCCGCACTGTCCCGGCAGATTCTCTGGAGTGGCTCGGAAGCTGGGTCGGCGTCTCGCTAGATGCCGCCCATCCACCCGCCCGC
>QBMP01000401.1:0-2997 GCA_003242115.1 Phormidesmis priestleyi | reverse complement strand
AGCCGCCCCGGTTTTGCACCGTCAGCGCGGCACCCTTAACGGCCTTAAACACGCCCTCGAAATCGCTACGGATGGCGGCGTTAGCGGCGGTGAAATTGTGGTACTCGAAGACTTTCGACTGCGGCGCACCTTTGCGACTATTCTCGGTGCCAATCTCGCCGATACTACAAACCCGCTCACTGCCGGTCTATCTGTCAGCGGCAACTCTTTTGTTGGCGATACGTTAGTGCTCGGTGAAGCGCCGCCGGATAATTCTGCTGATCTCAACAAGCTCAGCCCAGAAGAGAGACTCAATGACGAGGAAAAGCGAACGTTTTTAGCGCTGTTTAGATCCGATTTGCCTTTAGCAGATGAGCGCGATCGCATCGCCATCACCAACTTCTTCGACAAACTCGCCCACCGCGTCACTATTTACGTTCACAGCGAAGTCACCCCCCAAGATCTCGGCCTGATTCGCCGCATCGCTGAGCTAGAATCACCCGCTCACGTGATCACCCGCGTCGTTTCTACCACCGAAGCTTTTCTCGTCACGCTTTCCGGCCTCGTGGGCCTCAATACCTATCTCAGCCCGCAACCCCCTCGCCGTACCGTCACCCTCGATCAGTCCCGGCTTGGCGTCTACGATATTCTTCAACAGCCCGCAAGTCTCGATCCTCGGCTGTCGGGCAGCTTTAAAGGCGATCTTCGTTATCCCTTAGCCCGCGCTGAAATTGAGGGAAATCTCGTCGTCGGAGAATCTTTTGTTCTCGATGCTAGCCGCTCTGAAGCCTTTGGTGGACTGAGTATTAATCGCTACATTTGGACATGGGTAGACAGCTAATTTTTCAGCTAATTCCTTAACCACCTTACTCATTAGGAGAACGCTCATGGCAGAATTTAATCTCAACAAACCGGTCGAAACAACTGAGGCCAAAGTCGAAGTCACCGTATCTGAAAACAATCCCTTTCCAGTCGGGCGGCTGCGCTTTCGGCTCGTAGTTGTCGATGATTCGGGCAATGAATCTGAGCCGGATGAAATTGATGTGATTATTCGGGACAGCGATCGCCCTACCGCCATTATTGACGCGCCAAAAGTCGTCGATTTCCGTAAGAGCTTTGTGCTTTCGGGTGAGCGCTCCTCGGATGTTGGCGGTCGCCTAGTACAGTACCGTTGGGAGCTGGTATCAGCGCCTGAGCGTCCCGGCTAAAAGTCTTGCTGGTTGATTTTAGTTTCTCTTTGGTGAGTCCTATGGTTCAATTTGATCTACGTAAACCCATTCAGATGCGATCGCCCACCATCGAAGTTGATCCCGGTCTCGCACCGGGCAGCTATCGCTTCTCTCTGGTGGTTACAGATGAAACTGGCAATGAAAGCGAACCAGATTTTCATCCCGTCGTTATTCAGCAACCGCCGATCAGAAATCCGATTAGAGATACTGTGATCAATCCTAACGTGATCAGAGATCTAGGGCTGAATCGGACGCGAATGACTGAGGTGCTGCGAGATCGGTTTCCAAATTGATTTGTTACGAAGTGCGGAATGGAACACGATATGTCTACTTCTTTTGACCCCCTGACCATCGGCCCCGGCTCTAGTAATCGAGTCAAACCCGAACGCCTTTTTTACGCACCGGGCGTGTTGCTTGATGCGCCAGATCTGGTAGCCGAACAGCTTTACCATCGCGGACGGTTGGCGCGATCGCTCGCCTATCTTCACGGTAGCGGCACTGTTTCTGGCCTCAAAGTTCTCTTCCAATCAGCGGTAGAACCGGGCGGCACTGCCCCTGCCGATCCTGAAAACCCTGCTGAAACTAGCCAAACCTATCCCGATGGCCGAGAAGCCCGCATTTTAGTGCAACCCGGCCTCGCGATAGATCGCCTCGGTCGCCAAATAGAAGTACCGGGGCCTGCTTGCCTGCGCCTACAGCCCTGGCTTCAAGAACAAACCGCTCCACAGCTTCAGCAGGCTACCCACCCACAGACCGGAGATGCTGACACGCCCATTAGTCTCGTAGATTCTCCCAATGCGATCGCAGTCGGCCCGACCAATCGCGGCATTGTCGCCGATGTCTTCATTCGTTTCCAAATTTGTGAAGCCGGTGGCCGCACTCCAGCTTTTGGCGCAGGCAACTTTGACAGCACCAACGCCAACGTCCCCGCCCGCTTGCGAGACGGCTACGAACTTAGCCTCGTTCTCAGACCAGAAGCCACCGAAGATTTAGCCATTAAGCTACCCGCTAACCCTTGGGCTAGCGCCAACAATTTGACCGAACTTCAACAAACAATCTTCGACACTTGGCAAGAAACCACCGCCGACTGGGACCCTCAAAACCGCCCCGAACCAAGAGCTGAACACACCACCGACCAAGACGCCACCGCTGTTTTTCTGGCTCGATTACTAATAGTCCCCACCGAAATCGAAACTGCCCCAACCGTTCAAGTAGACAACTACAGCCGAGAATTTGTATATCCTACAGGCGCTGTTGCTCGCCGCCTGGATCTCACCCCCGCATAGCGCTTCTCCTTTTTCCTCTTGTCTCTCGTCCTCCTTTAGGATCTCTCTCATGCCCACCCAAAACACCAAAGAGAATCTCGACGCTAGCGAGTCTAATGCGCTTAGCCAATCCGGCACCGCTTTTGTCAGCGAACAAAAGCGACCGCTGTACTTTGATGGCCGCTTTCTCACCGCCGCCGACCTCACCGCTGAGCAAACCTACTTTCTCAAGCGACAGGCCGCACTCAACCGCGCCAATGGCTTTGGCGTTATTCGGGGGCTAGAAGTCTCACGGAGCTTAGGTACTGCTAGTGGCTCAGATGCTTCTAGGGTGATTGTTGCACCGGGCAGCGGCGTGACACCTAGTGGCGACGTTGTGACTATAGAAAACTCTCTCCCCATCAACTTAGCCGATACCGCCCGCATCGAAAGGCTTGATGCCACTTTTGGCCTATTACAGCAAGCTCAAGATTCGGCGCGATCGCAAACTGGCCTCTTCATTCTCGGCCTGCGCTCAGTAGAAT
>QBMP01000400.1 GCA_003242115.1 Phormidesmis priestleyi | reverse complement strand
GCCATCGTCATGCGCCAGTTCTCGATACCGACGTAGCAGCTCCAGGTCATGCCTATGCCCACCCCCAAGCCGAACAGCACAACGTCACGGCCCTGACCGAAAATGACGTGAATCGCACTACTACCAGCGATTACACACAGCAGCGTAGCGAACATCAACAGACTGTAGTGTGGCTGGAAGTTTCTCATGCTGCCTCCTTAAACCAGGAGGCCATGCCGAGATACCAGCGCGGATCGATTGCCATCCCATCAATCCGGATCTCAACATGCCAGTGCGGGCCGGTGCCGATACCGCTGTCGCCCGTGTAGCCAATCGCATCACCGCGCTTTACCGGAGTCCCAGCAGCGTGCGGGAACTTGCCTGTGCAGTGAAAGCTCACCATCTCTAATTCGGGATAGCCTTCTGGCACAAAACAGACAATATGCCCTGCGCCATCGTCGTCGCCGATGAAAGAGATTCTGCCGTTTTCAGGCGCAAGAATGGGAGTACCGATTTCGGCGGCGTAGTCCTCGCCCCAGTGCATCCGGCCTTTTTCATACCGCCAGCGCATCGTATCGGTCTTGCGAGCACCTGCGCCAATAGGATGCGTAATTGCCCTGCGGTAGCCGCACTGGCCCCAGAGCGCCCACTGGAACCATGTCCAGGCTTGCCACATCGAGCGAGTACTTTGTCCGGTGGGCTTGCCAATCTCCGAGTATGGCAGCGAGGCCCATTCCCTGCCGTCCCTCGCCATTGCCCTAGCAAAGGCTTGGAATGAGACAGCGATGTGCTGATGCAAGACCTGTACACCTGCCATCAGCTCAGCGCTACCGCCAGTAGCATCATGCAGATAGCAAAAAGCAAGATCCTGGTTAGCGCCGGAGAAGCCGTCGCCGGGATACCAAAAATCGTGCTGGCTATGTAGTCCGTCCCAGGTGCTTTCGAGAATCTGAAAGGCACCTGCGGCGCTGGTCGCATCCATACGATTGTTTTTGCTATCCCAGAACGGATAGAGCTGGCGAGGATGATCTGCTAGAGAAGTCAGCTCGCGATGACCAAAGGCGGTATGGTACGGGCCGACCTTACTCGGTTTTCCGAACCAGAGAGTGCCTTCACAGGCCGCAACCGCTGCCATATAGGCGCGAGTCACCAGCCAGTAGATATCGTTTTCACCCAGCAGTAAAGGGGTCGATACTGCTTCAGTAGTTGGGGCGAGCGCTGGGGCGTCCGGAGTTTGCTCTATGCGAGCAAGGAACTCTGGCTGACGACGCGGCGTGAACCGCTGCCAAAAGCGATCGCCGACGAAATGACCCCCGTTACCGATGAGCAGCCCGGCCACCATCGTCCCCATAAATTCTCTCCTCGTAATCACCATTGCTACACTCACCTCCTTTTTCTGGTTGATTGCTAATTGTTTCAATAAGGCTTGAACCGGCTGTATGCCCTGGCAAAATCATGATGATTGTGCTCGCTCAGGTCGGGCAGTCTCGTCATCCGAGGACGGCCCGACAGCGAGACAATTACCGGCTGTCCGAGCTGCTTGGACTGATTGAGCAATGCCATCAGTCGGGCGCGATCGCTGTGACCGGGTAATTGAGCTTTGTCGTTGATCGCCCGGTCGAGCGGCCCATAGCCGCCCATGTAGCTTTCTGTAAACCGACCGAGCAACAGTACCTGCGTTTCTTCAAGCGACCGATTGTCGGGCAAAATTCGGTCATGGGCGCGGGCAGTAATCAAACAGGAAACTCCCACATCTGGCCCCTGCGCCAGGATGTATCGCAGCCGTGTAAACATCGGCTTGAGAACTTCGTCATCCTCAATTTGTTTAGGGGTGCGGTTGGCGAGATAAGCCATCACTTCGCCCCAGCCATCAATGCCCAGCAGATAGGGCTTCCATTGATGATTAGCCCCAAAGCGCCCCTTAGAGCGAAGAAGTCTCTGGCGCTCTTCTATCTCGTTGTAGATCGCCTCAATCTTTGTAGCGATTGCGCTTACCGCTTCCATGTCGCTAACCGCAATCGGCGTGACTACGCCAGGAAGCGTATCCAAGCCCTGCCAGTAGCCACACCGGCAGTCAAGGATGCAGATACCGGGCTTTATGGTTAGCGGCTCGTAGATCATTGACCAAATAAACGCCCGCATCAGCGTGCTGGCACCGGCTTTAGGCGCACCGACGATTGCTGCACTAAACGCGCCACCGGCAATCGTCTCAGCGAGCAAGCTGCCCTCGTAATAGTCGATCTGACCGGAGTAGGTGGGCGGCAGCGCAGTCGCTATCGAAGCCGGAGCAGTTTGGAATGAGCCAGGGGAGGATGGCTGCTTTTCGATGTCGGCTTGAATAACAGTCGTTGCGGTCGTTGTGCTCCACCTCCCATAGCCGCACGCCGCAAGGCTATCGGTTATGAGCTGCGCGTCAGCTCGGTTGTCAGGATAAATGGCGCACAACGCTGTTTGCAGTTGACCATAAGTGACTCCACTCTCTCTTAGTTCCTGGGCCACTGTCTGATAAATCTCTGCTTGGGCTTCGGGCGTCTGCGCCTGAAGTAACGCAGCAATCACCTCTCTCAGCTCAACCTGTAACCGGACAGATGGGTCTGCTGCTAGCTCATTAAGTGGAGCTGCTTGCATAGAGTCGCCGCCAGTCAGTCGAGAGCGTACGGTGTGGAGAATTGACATGGTATGACCCCAGGAGTTAGTAGAACAGCGACACAATTAGATATGAAGAAATCGCACAGAAGAGAGTCGTGATCCAGTGCAGGCGTTTTGTAATAGACTCTTTCGCCCCGTACAGCAGATCTAAAACAGCTTCTTCTGTATCCGCGTGGTCGTAGGTATCAGTGGAATGCTGCGTCGCCAGGGCCATTCCCTGCAAATCCTTGCAGCGCAGTACTAGGGATGCCAGAAAGCGGCAGATGATCAGGCAGACGACCAGTAGTACCAGCGCGATCGCCCAGGGAGAAAACATCAGGCTGATCAGGCGCTGTACAGGTTTTGAAACGTACTGCATAGCGAAACCGTATGCCGCCCACAGCACCAGGAAGAAACCCAGTTCGGCAAAGAGATTGAGCCGCATAATCGCGCCAGCAGGTAGCCAGTTAGCACGCAACCTGGACTTGTTGACGCTCAGTCGGGTTTGAGGAGCCGATGGGACATCTGGATTGACAGCTTCGCCATCTACGCGGATAGAATCCGCCGCTGCCTGATCTCCGAAGGCATTGCTCATCGGCACTGGAGTATTCTCTTCTGGCTCTGTCGAATGCAAAGGACTTTGGATATAGGTCATTTTGGTTCCGCCAAGGCAGGGAAAGGGGCAGTGGGTATCGCAGGTGAAGTCCCTGCTTTATTGGCCGCTGAACCAGGGG
>QBMP01000003.1:51364-57916 GCA_003242115.1 Phormidesmis priestleyi | reverse complement strand
CTTCTACGCCTACCCCTTCGGCCCCATCTATTCCTTCGGCTCCACCCATTCGAGGCGGCGGTACACTGACGCCGCCAGCAGGAGGCGCTTCTACGCCGTCGCCTCTGCCAATTGGTGGCAGCGCTAACGGGACTTCCTATCAGGTGATTGTGCCTAGCTCTTCGACTTTGGTGCAGGCGCGGGTTCGCCAAATTGCTTCTGATGCTTTCATGACGACTGTCAGCGGCAACCGGGTGATTCAGGCAGGGCTGTTTCAAGAGCGTGATCGGGCAAGTCAGCTGGTTGCTCAGCTTTCAGGTCAAGGGATTAATTCGCAAATTATTGAGGGAGTCAGGGCACCGGCACCGGGGGCATCACCAGTGACATTGCCGGGTTCGTCACCGAGTTTACTGACTGCTAGCCAGAGTGATTATTTGGTAGTGGTGCCGGATAGCGCCTCGAATACGCGCGATCGCGTCAATGCTGTCGAACCCGGTGCTTTTCGCACGAGATCAAACGGTCAGTCAGTCGTTCAGGCCGGTCGTTTTCGCGATCAAAGCCTAGCGCAGCAGTTGCAGCAGCGTCTTTCTGCCGCTGGGCTTTCGGCCCAAATTATCCAATCCGCCTCCACGCCAGTGGCCACTGTGCCCAGACCTTCTACGCCATCGCCCTCTGGGCCTCGGCCTCAACAAGGGCAGCTTACAGTTGTCCTTGATCCAGGTCATGGCGGTGGCGATCCGGGTGCCGTTGGCATTGGTGGCCTGCGAGAAAAAGATATTAATTTGATAATATCTCGTCGAATACAGACGGCCCTAGAAGCCCAAGGAATCACGGTACTGATGACCCGTGCTGATGATCGCGAGGTAGAATTGCAGCCGCGTGTTGACTTCTCTGATCGGGCCGATGCCGATATATTTGTCAGCATTCACGCTAATGCTATTAGCATGAGTCGGCCTGATGTGAATGGATTAGAGACTTATTACTATTCTTCGGGGCAGCGTTTAGCGCAGACGATTCATGACAGCGTTTTGCAGCGGACTGACTTGCGCGATCGCGGCGTTCGCACTGCTCGTTTTTACGTATTGGTACGCACCTCTATGCCTGCTGTGCTAGTGGAAACTGGCTTTGTGACTGGCCGTGAAGATGCGGCCCGATTTAGAGATCCGCAAGCGCTCGACGCAATTGCTGATGCGATCGCGGCAGGCATTCTCCAATACCTCAATGTTCGCTAACGGGGCGCTGTCTTCTGAGCAATTCACCCTTTTTAGCCCAAAACTCATCCCAAAACTCGCTCAAAAACTCGCTAAAGTAAAAGAACGTTAACTTTGACATTCTTTACAGGCCCACTTGCTATGCGCGTACTTTTGATGACCGGGAAAGGGGGAGTTGGTAAAACCTCAGTAGCGGCTGCGACTGGTCTGCGCTGCGCTGAATTAGGCTACAAAACCCTCGTACTTAGCACCGATCCGGCCCATTCTCTGGCCGACAGCTTTGATATTGAACTCAGCCACGACCCTAAAGAAATCAAAGACAACCTCTGGGGCGCAGAGCTCGACGCCCTCAGAGAGCTAGAGGGTAACTGGGGCGCGGTCAAACGCTACATTACTCAAGTGCTTCAAGCTAGGGGTTTAGAAGGTATTGAAGCCGAAGAGCTGGCTATCTTGCCCGGTATGGACGAAATTTTTAGCCTGGTGCGCATGAAGCGCCATTACGATGAAGCTGAGTACGATGTGCTGATTATTGACTCTGCGCCCACCGGGACAGCGCTGCGGCTGCTGAGCTTGCCGGAAGTCGCAGGCTGGTACATGCGCAAGCTATACAAGCCGTTTCAGGCAGTTTCTACAGCGCTGCGGCCATTGGTGGAGCCGCTTTTCCGGCCTATAGCGGGCTTTTCACTACCGACAAAAGAGGTAATGGATGCGCCATACGAGTTTTATGAGCAGCTAGAGGCCCTTGAAAAAATCCTTTCTGATCCGACTATTACCTCGGTGCGGCTAGTGACCAACCCCGAAAAAATGGTGATTAAAGAGTCGCTCAGGGCTCATGCCTATTTGAGCTTGTACAACGTCGCTACCGATATGGTGGTGGCAAATCGGATTATTCCCGATACGGTGAGCGATCCGTTTTTTCAGCGCTGGAAAGATCAGCAAACCAAGTATAGAAAGGAAATTCACGATAACTTTCACCCACTGCCGGTGAAAGAAGTGCCGCTTTATTCTGAAGAAATGTGCGGGATGGAAGCGCTTGAGCGCCTGAAAGAAACGCTGTATGGCGACGAAGATCCGTCTCAGGTGTATTACAAAGAAACGACGCTTAGAGTGGTGCAAGAGGAGAATAATTACAGCTTAGAGGTGTATTTACCCGGCATTCCTAAAGACCAAGTAGAGCTGAGCAAAACGGCTGATGAACTCAATATTCGGATTGGAAATCACCGTCGTAATTTGGTGTTGCCTCAAGCCTTGGCCGCGCTGACCCCATCTGGGGCCACAATGGAAGATGACTATCTCAAAATCCGCTTTGCAGCCGCTTCATAGGGGCATCTTAAACGGTCAGTTTTGATAGGAAGGTAGCGCCTGATCATTGAGGGATTGAATCGAATCGAATAGATTGATCTAGAGGCGCGTTGCGATCGCAACGCCCAGACTCGGCAGCTAATGCTAGATTCAGCCCTCAAAACTTTATTTCCTGATGATCTACGGCCTGATTTGCTGACTCTGTTCTATTTGCTGGCGCATCATCGCCAAATCTGTAGCAGGCTTAAGGCAGCTTAAGCCTCGACAAACAAGCGCGATCGCCATTTCTGACAGATTTTTCTCCAACTTGAGCACACCAGTCGGCAATGACCAATCGCGCATCAAAGCAATCTGCTCAGCCGACGTGCGCACCAGCACCGGGTGGGTGAACCAATCTAAGGCGCTCAGCAGGCTCGGACAGGCGCGAGGCGCTTTTTGCAAAACGGTGCTAAAAGATTTTAGAGCGGCTTCAGCCTGGTTGAGATAGTCAAAGTTTTCGGTGAGCAAAAATAGCCGTACCAGCGAGGTAACAGCCACTCCATTCGCCGCTGGCACCGCACTATCTTGATAGGCTCGCTCTTGTACAATTAGATCATTGCTAGCGTTAAAGTAGCCGCCCTGATCGCTGCCGAGGGTTTGATCGAACTGGACTTGTAGGGCTAAAGCTGCCGACAGCCAATCGTCAGCCTCAGCCACATACGCCTCAAACCCTAAACAAGCCTGCTGCACATCTATCAGCGCCTTGATCATCAGCGCATAGTCTTCTGATTGGGCCAATACCACCGCTTGCCCGCCATAATTCAGCCGATAAAAAACGCCCTCTACCTGCTGCTGATGCTGAATATAGCGCGTCACTTTCAGCGCTAGCGCTAAATAATCCGCCCGCTCAAAAGCCACCGCCGCCTTGGCCAAGCCCGAAATCATCAGCGCATTCCAGGCGACAATCATTTTGGTATCGGTCACAGGCGGAATGCGTCCTGGCCAATCTCGACTCTTCGCTGCCTGCGCATCGGCAGCCGGTTCAAACAGCGGAGTATCTGCCAAAGGCGCACCGTACCGAATCTGAAAAAGCTTGTCTAGCGCGGCTTCTACAATTTCACTGAGCTGATCATCCGCCTTGCGCTGTAAAACGTTGCGGCCCTCAAAGTTGCCCGCGTCACTGATGGTAAAAGCAGCGCTGACCTCAGAAAGTTCGATTTCAGTCAGCGCCGCTTTGAGTTCTGACATCGACCATACGTAAAAGTCGCCTTCTTCGGGCTCCACCGCTTCAGCGCTGGTAAAATTATCAGCATCTTGCGCCGCATAGAAAAACCCCTCAGGTGCCAGCATTTCCCGCTTGAGCCAAGTCACAGTTTTATCGACGGCGCGGACAATCGCCGCGCCGGAAGCTACCTCAGAAGTTGCCTCGGCGCGATACTCCGCAGAAGTGGCCTTGCCATCGCGGCTCTGCCACACCTCGGCCAAAAACTCCACAATCAGCCCATTGTCATAGAGCATTTTTTCAAAGTGGGGTACCGTCCAAGTCGGATCGACGGTGTAGCGATGAAAGCCGCCCGCTACCTGATCAAAAATACCGCCCGTGACTAAGTTAAAGGCCCGCTGACGGGAGAGATGTAGGGCGTCAACTGGGGCTGCGGTACTGCTATCAGCGTTTAGGTTAGATAGTAGGCGATCGCCTTGCAGCACTAGCCGTGCGTAAGGAATCATCGGAAACCGATTGCCCGCATCAAACGGCATGAGGGTGCGGGCACAGGCCGCAATTCCCGCAGGCAAAAAGGCTGGATCAAGCTCACCTGCCGCTAGCTGCGCTGATTGATTCAAGCTGCCTAGTATTTGCGATTTGACCAAAGCTACTTGGTCGGGTTCGGTGTCGTAGCGATCGCGCAACGCCTGCAACACCTCCAAAAATCCTGGCCTACCATATCTAGCCTCCACCGGAAAATAAGTACCGCCATAAAACGGCACCCGATCATTGGGCGTGAGGAATATGTTCAGCGGCCAGCCCCCTTGCCCCACCATCATTTGCAGCGCCTGCATATAGATACTGTCAATATCAGGGCGCTCTTCTCTATCAACTTTTATCGGGAGAAAATAGGTATTGAGGTAGTGAGCGATTGCCTCATCCGAAAACGCCTCCCCCTCCATCACCGTGCACCAATGACAGCTAGAGTAGCCAATCGACAGAAAAATCGGCTTATTGTCAGCTTTCGCCGTTGCCAATGCCTGATCGCACCAAGGCCACCAATCCACCGGATTCTCAGCATGTTTTCTTAAATACAAGCTACTGCTACGGGCCAATCGATTTGTCATAAAGCTGATCAAATATTAAAGTCAAAAACTAAACCATCAAAACTAAAAGCGCAAACTCAGTCAGCCTCATTTGCATTGATGCCAATATCTATCAGAAGACCGATTTGCCTAAGCGCAAGAAACAGGGGAATATGAGCGAGGTAACTAGCCCGATGATGATAATCCTGCGCCCATACTCTCTATTTCTATAAGCTAGCACTGCATATAGCTAGCTTGCGCCGTCTGCCATTCCCTTGCCATCCAACCCTTACCATCCAAAGAGACCTCTAGCTAATAGGCCCGTGTTCTTGTGACCTCATCTACTCCACCCAACAACGACCCTGACAACAACCCTACTGGCGCTTCTCGCCGCCCGGAAAGCGATTCAGAAATAGGCGGCGCTGAGGTTGGCGCTTCAGCAGCGACTGGTTCATTTACTGGCCCTAGCCGACCCCTATCTTTCGATGAGATGGTGGCGCTGCTAATTGCCTTTTTGTCTTTGGGCACCGTTTTATTTTGGGGTCTAACTCGCAGCAACACGGCGCTCTTTAAAGACTCACTCACAGATACCAATTCGACTTTAGTTGCGCCAAACACTGACTCGGCCACGCCTGAAAGCCCTACCGAATTAGGAACCGCTCAAGGTGCCAGACCCCGCTCTACTACTAATACCAATCCACCCCTAGCTACTCTTTCAGCTCGTGAGCAGCTAGCCGCCCAAGCAGCCGCAAGGCGCGAGGCTAATCAACGGCCTCAACAAAGCCTATGGGATAGCATGAGAGCAGGCACAGCAGGCGCGGCTGGCGTTGCTGGAATCACGGCAGCAACTGATGGTGCGGCAGCGACTTCCCCTGAAACAGCCGTGACCACATCACCAACGGCGGCACCGACAACCTCCGCAGCACCCAATTCAGTCGCGCTTTCTGAAGCAGCTACTGCGCCTCCAAAAGCCGCGCTTAACTTTAAAGATGTACCCGATAACTACTGGGCCAAGCCCTACATTGACGCATTGAGCAGCCGAGGAATTATTTCTGGGTTTCAAGATGGTAACTATAGACCTGACATGCCGGTAACTAGGGCTCAAATCGCAATGATTGTCTCCAAAACGTTTGACCTAACGACGGATAAGGAAAACCTAGCCTTCTCCGACGTTAAAGACGATTATTGGGCCCGAGAATCTATTGGAGAAGTGGTACGAGGCGGGTTCATGACTGGCTTTCCGAACAAGACGTTTGATCCCAATGCGCCGGTTACTCGCGCTCAGGCTCTGACGACGCTGGTGACTGGCCTAAATGCTGCGCCGCCGTCGAACGTACAAGCTGCCCTATCACGCTATGCCGACGCCAATGCAATCCCTCCATGGGCCACCGAAAAAATAGCAGCCGCGACGGCTAGCAGCTATGTAGTAAATTATCCCGACTTAAATCAGCTCGATCCCACTACGCCGACTACCCGCGCTGAGCTAGCCGCGATAATCTATCAAGCGTTGGTCAAAGAGGGAGCCGTTGCGCCGATTGAATCTGAATACGTTGTGAAGCCGTAAAGGTTGATTGATTGATTCGCCTAGTGAGGCTATCAGTTTTAGAGGTTAAATCGAAGCTAATAAGTCAGGGCTACCAAACCGGAGGCTACGTCTCTTATTAGATTTAGATGTCAGAATTCTTAGCGAAACTTGGCATAGAATTCGTGCCGAGCATTTCACTAGGAAAAGTTGGCAAATCTACATGGTCGCTGCCCCGGCGATTGCGCACAGCTAAGCGATAGCTTGTAC
>QBMP01000003.1:41921-51354 GCA_003242115.1 Phormidesmis priestleyi | reverse complement strand
AGCTTGTACTTTGCAACTCGGCCTGTAGCTGACGGTTTTACTGCTGAATTTTGGCTACCCTGTCTTTGACAGCATTCATTCGTTCGGCAAATTTTTCTTTGTAAATTCTTGGCAGCTCCTGCACGACCTGCTCTAGCATCCGAGTTCTGTCGGTCAGCTCTTGAGTCGTTTGGCGAAGCTGATGGGCTTCCTCATCGCGGCTCTCAATTTGTTCTTGGTAAAAAGTCACCTGCTCTTCTAGCTTTTGGAGCTGATTGCGCAGCGAACTCACCTCTTGCTGATGCTGCTCAGAAACTTCTGGAGCAGGCATAAAATCTTGATTGCCCTTAACCAAGCGAAAAAGCTCTTGGGAAAGCTGTTGCACCAGCTGATCGCGCATGGCTAGTTCTTCTCTAAGCTGCACGACTTCTGACTGAGTACTCGAAATATTAGCGCTCGAAACGTTCTTACTCGCTAGCTGAATCATCTGCAAACCTTCCTCCCAATTAATTGAATCCTTGGCCCGTCAAATACACCTTTTTTGATATATACCACTTCCAAACCGATGGAGAAAACCTAAGGAAGACTGAGAGGCGGCGTGATAAAAGATACCCGTAAACGACTGTATAAAATTCAAAAGGCAGACACTATTCACGTAATGTCTGCCTTTTATGCGGATTTATGGATTTTTGTTCTACAAGTTAGATTGCTGATTTAAGCAGGTTTAGCAATCTATGAGCCCAGGGGCGCTGATGATGCAGGGATAGCAGCTTCCATATCGCGATCGCTCGTTTCAGACGGCTCTTCAAACAAAATGGTGAGATAGCGAATGACCTCTTCGCTGAGGCGCATGGCTCTCTCCATTGGCGCTATAGCCGTTCCGGGCGCTTGGTAGTTCATCTGAATGTAGATGCCTTCCCGATAGCGATTGATTTCGTATGCCAGACGGCGCTTGCCCCGGTGCTGAGTTTCTAGCATCTCAGCGCCGCTTTCTTTGAGCATGTCTTGATAGCGGCTAATGGCCTGATCGACGGCTTCGTCGCCAAGATCGGGCCGCAAAATGTACATGGTTTCGTAAAGTGTACTCATAGCTTGTAAATTAAGATCCTTGTGGTCATAGAGGCCTTTACCAAAGGCTAAGCGTAGCGCTGGTAAAAGCAAGGGCTTACAATCATAGCAATAACTGAGTCCACTTGCATGGACAACTGAGAAACTAACCTATGGCGCAGCGCTACGTTCGAGTTCAAACTTTATCAGGGCAGCGTTACTATGGTCTGCTGCAAGCAGATCGGCGCGTCCAGGTCTTAGATGCGCCGCCGTGGCGAAAGGCTCAACTGACCGCTACTGAGCTATCAAAGGCAGAGTACCGACTGCTGCCGCCTTGCTCGCCGTCTAAAGTAATTGCCGTGGGCCGCAACTATGCCAAACATGCCGCCGAACTTGGTAACGAATTACCGACTCAGCCGCTGCTATTTATGAAGCCGCCGTCGTCGGTGACTGCGGCAGATGCGCCGATTTTTTATCCGCCGCAGTCTGAGCGGGTGGACTATGAAGGAGAGCTAGCGATTGTGATTGGCGATCGCGCTAAAGACTGCGACATCAGCAACGCCCACAGCAAAATATGGGGCTACACCATCGCCAACGATGTCACCGCCCGTGACTTGCAGCGTCAAGAAAATCAGTGGACAAGAGCCAAAGGCTTCGATTCGTTTTGTCCGCTAGGGCCTTGGTTAGTGCGTGAGATTCCGGTAGGTGCAAATCTGCAAACCTTCGTACGTCGCGTGAGTGAGACGGATGATGAATTAGTCCAGTCGGCTTCAATTGCTGACATGATTTTTTCGCCCGAGTATTTGGTAGCCTACATCAGCCAGGTAATGACGCTGCTACCTGGAGATGTCATTCTCACCGGAACGCCAGAAGGGGTCGGCGCTATGGGCGTGGGCGATCGCGTCCGCATCGAAATCGAAGGCATCGGCAGTTTAGAAAATACGGTACATGCTAAAACGAATTCGTCTCAGTCAACTGTAAATAGAGCGATCGCGCCAAAAGAACCAGCTCTCCAAGAAACTGTCAATTAAGAGAAGATTGACAGCAGACATAAAGCACGTCTGACAGCGCGATCAGTTTAGTGAGCTTTGATGAGCTTTAGTGAGCTAACAATAAACTTCAGCAATCAGTAAGGCATTTGCATGTTCACAGCATCTGAAATGGTTGGAATTTCAGCGTACTGGCCTAGCACTGACTGAGCTACAGAGTAAATTACAATTGCCATACCGCCTAAAAACAGCACGTTTAGCAGCGTTTCGGCAATAATGCCAGTAATCCCTAGCAGACTCAAAATTAGGCTGCCAATGGAAATCATAAAGCTCACTAAAATAGCCTGAAGCACATTGAATCGAATGAATCGGCTGATGTTGGTGTTTCTGACCACGAAGGCAAAAAGCAGAATGAAGACCGCTAACCCTAAGATAGGACTGTTTTCAATCGCAATCAGCGGCTGTAGCGGCGTTAGCAAAATTAAAAGAACGTTCAGCACATCCGGTGCCTGAACTCTTAAAAACTCAAAAAAATAAACGCCTGCTTGCAGCGCCGAAGCCAGCGGCATTACATAGGCCAAGGCTGAAAAACCTCTATCTAAAGCAGCAGCAGAATCACTCATCAAAAACTCCTAACCCGCTAGCTCAAATTTATACAAGGGCTTAGACAAGGGCAATAGACAACAATAATATTTACGGACGTCAGTGACGGATGTCAAAATCCAGAGACAAAATCCAAAAACCTAACCCCTAGCATAGCGCACCTATTCTTTTGCTATCTGGCCGCGCCGCTTGGATTCTTTGGCCTGAATAAGCTGATAACGACAAACATCAATCGGATAGCTCTGCCACTCGAAAGCCCATCGTACACTCATACTGAGCCGGAGCCTGAGTGGGAGACTGAGCAATGGGACGACCACACCGAAGCCGCCCTTGCTGCCATCTGGGCAGACCGCTTTGATTTGCCATCGGGCAGCTATGGCAAATTATCTCAGGAGTCAACATCTGATCTGCCATCAAAATCACTAGCATAGTCATTGCTCCCTCTAAAATTCCATCTAAATTCCATCTAAAATAGGCAGTCAGATTACCAAGCCCAATTAGAGCATGGCCCTATCTTAGGCTACCTATCACTAGAATCTGTATGGATTTTTACATTTGCAACTCAGCTTAAGAATTAGTAATTTTGAGTAAATGGGTCAATCTCGATAGCTTTTGGCTTCGGTTTCTATAGCTTCGTTTGCTTCTGAAGGTTCATCCTTTAGCAAAATGGGTTTGGGCGTCGGTTTAGCGGGGCTGTTCGTCGGCTCATCGGCCCGCAGGTGAGCTGGACGCGACTGGTCGTAAGCCATCTGCAGCGCCGCCGCCGCAATGGTACGAATGTCGTATTCTTCACTGAGCTGAGACACAATCGGCAAAAACGAGGCCACTCGTTCACTGGTAATGGCTTCACGAACCAGCGTTTGCAGCTTTTCTAAGTGCCGCGCCGCAATCTGCGCTTGCGTAGGCACTGTACAGTACTCCACTTTTTTCTTAAAGTGTTTTTCAACTCTAGTGAGCTTGTATTTTTCTAGCGGCATCACAATCGAAACGGCTCGGCCTTCTTTTCCGGCTCTGCCTGTGCGACCGATGCGATGCACATAGCTGTCTAAGTTATCTGGCAGCTCGTAGTTGATCACGTGGCTTAAGTCATCGACATGGATGCCCCGGGCGGCAATGTCGGTCGCCACGACCCAGCGCACCTGCCGCTGACGAAAGCGCTGCAATAGTCGCTCTCTTTGAGACTGATTGAGATCACCGTGGTATTCATCGGCGCTGTGACCGGCTGACTGTAGCTGGCGAGTTAAATCAGCGGCGGTGCGGCGGGTGCGCACAAAAATAATCGCTGATTCGGGATCTTCCATTTCTAAAATGGGCACCAGCGCTCTGGATTTTGTCCAGCCAGCTGGCACCACGTAGGCTACCTGATTGATGCGCGCTGTTGCAGTTTTTTGCGGCTCCACGCTGATGGTGATGGGCGACTTTAAAAAACGAGTGGACAGCTTTTGAATGGCAGGCTCCATCGTCGCCGAGAAAAAGGCCGTTTGACGCTCATCTGGCGTATGTGACAAGATTTTTTCCACATCTTGAATGAAGCCCATATTGAGCATTTCATCAGCTTCGTCTAGCACCATAATGCTGAGCTTGTCGAGCAGCAGGCCGCCTCTATCAATTAGGTCAATCACTCGCCCAGGGGTGCCGACAACCACCTGGGAGCCTCTTTTGAGCTGATGCAACTGCTGGCTAATTGACTGCCCGCCATAGACAGAAGTGACTTTTAGCTTGCTGTTAATGTTAAAGCTTTCCATCGCCTCGGAGACCTGCAACGCTAGCTCCCGAGTTGGGGTGAGTACTAGCGCCTGGACGTAGCGATTGGTGGCATTAATTTGCTCTAAAATTGGCAGTGAAAAGGCGGCTGTTTTGCCAGTGCCGGTTTGCGCTAGCCCAACGACATCGTGACCAGACAGTAGCTGGGGAATGCCTTGAATTTGAATGGCCGTTGGCTCGGTGAAGCCCATTTTGCTCAGGTGGGTAACGCGAGCAGTGGACAGTCCTAAGTCAGCGAATGAAGAGGTCATACGTTCCTAAATTGCGAGAGATTCGGTTACAAGCGTGGGGGTAGAGGCAGGGGCTGCTGCCGCCACAGAGCCAAACAAATCGTAAGTATCTGCGGCTTCGATAGTGACCGAGACGATTTGCCCTAGCGCGGCTTGCCCTTTGGCGTATACCAGGCCATCGACATCCGGGGCAAAGCGGGCGCTACGGCCAATGAGTTCACCTGTGGCCGGATTTTCTTGCTCGATTAGCACATCGACGGTTTTACCGACTTGGGTCTGGTTGCGGCGAAAGGAAATTTCTTGCTGGGTGAGCATGATTTCTTCACGGCGAGCGTCTTTGACCGATTGCTCAATTTGATTTGGCAAATCGTAAGCAGCGGTGCCTGCTTCTGGCGAGAAGGTAAAAACGCCTACATGGTCAAACTCATGCTTTTGCACAAACGTTTTGAGGTGCTCAAACTGGGCCTCAGTTTCGCCGGGGAAGCCGACAATGAAGGTGGTTCTAAGCACTGCTTCCGGCAGAGCGGCTTTGAGGTTTTGAATGATGGCGTCGTTGACTTGCCCCTGCCAAGGACGGTTCATTGAGCGCAGCAGTTCGGGGTGGGAGTGCTGCAAGGGCAGATCTAAATAAGGGAGCGCGTTGGGCGTTTCTTGAATGGCGCTGATCACCGCTGGGGTCAGACCCGTGGGGTAGGCGTAGTGCATTCTTACCCAGGGCACATCGACTTCGCCCAAGGCACGGATGAGTTCGGCTAGCTGAGGTTTGCCGTAGAGATCGACGCCGTAGTTGGTGGTGATTTGAGAAATTAGGACAATCTCTTGGACGCCTTGGGCCGCGAGCTGATGCGCTTCGGTGACGATGGATTCGATGGGGCGCGATCGCTGCTTTCCACGCAAATGCGGAATGATGCAAAAGGCGCACTTATAGTCGCAACCTTCGGCTACGCGCACATAGGCCACTCCTTCGGAGGTCGTGCGGTAGCGAGGCACGGTTTCATCGGCAATATAGGTTGGCTCAAGCGAGACTGCCTTAACGCGCTCACCCGCTTCTGCCCGCTCAATCACATTGACAATTTTGTGATAGTCGCCTGTGCCGACAAGCGCCACAGCTTCCGGGATTTCTTCCAGCAGTTCGGCTTGAAAGTGCTGAGCTAAGCAGCCTGTGATCACTATTTTTTTGTTGGCTTCAGCGAGTTCTACCAGGGTTCTCACTGATTCTTCTCTAGCCGCTTCAATGAAGCTACAGGTGTTGACAATCACATAGTCGGCTTGGTCTTCATCTGCGCCGATGCCGTAGCCTGCCTGGGCTAGAAGGCCAAGCATATGTTCGCTGTCAACTCGATTTTTCTCGCAGCCTAGATGCGAAAGGGCAATGGTGGGTTTGGATCCCATGAAATACTCTCTGGTTAATAGTTTGAGGGGGAGCGATTAGACAAAATATGGGGGATGAATAAAGCTGAGATAACAGCAATTCACGATAAAGCGGATGTAGCGATCGCCTTTGTGAATCAGCCGCATCTTGCGCAGAAAGCTAATCATCTACAGTGAAAATCATAACATAACTACATAATTGACGAGAGAGAAATCACTTTAGTGCCGAGGATAAGTGCTGGCTCAAACTTTGAGTCAAACTTTGGCTCAAACTTCTTTGCATTGACTGTTAATGTAGATCGAGGCTTAGTATTCTACAGACTCCTAGCGAGTTTGAGCTGATAAACCCCGTGGACTTAACCCCAATTTTCAAAACAGCCAATCCTGTGATTGGCGTCGTGCACCTGCTGCCACTCCCGGCTTCCCCTCGCTGGCAGGGTGACTTACAGGCCGTGATTGCCCGCGCCGAGCAGGAGGCGACGGCCTTGGCCGCAGGCGGCGCGCATGGCCTGATTGTAGAAAACTTTTTTGATGCCCCTTTTCCCAAGTCCAGAGTTGACCCAGCGGTGGTGAGCGCCATGAGCCTGATCGTGCATCGTCTCAAGCAGCTCGTGACGCTACCGATTGGGCTAAATGTGCTGCGCAATGATGCGCGCAGTGCGCTAGCGATCGCTACCTGCACAGGCGCAAGCTTCATCCGCGTGAATGTGCTTACAGGCGTGATGGCCACTGACCAGGGCCTAATCGAAGGTGAGGCGCACGACATTTTGCGCTACCGGCGTGAGTTGGGCGCTGATGTCAAAATATTTGCTGATGTGCTGGTTAAGCACGCTCATCCGCTAGGCTCACCAAATTTGGCAACGGTGGTACAAGAGGTCGTGCAAGATACGATTCATCGCGGACTAGCTGACGGCGTGATCTTGTCAGGCGCTGCTACCGGCATTCCACCGAGCCCGGAGGATTTAATCGCAGCGCGTCAGGCCGCAGGCGATACGCCCATCTTCATCGGTAGCGGCGCGAGTATCGATAATATTGCTCAGCTAGTAGGCGCGGCTGATGGTGTAATTGTATCAAGCTCACTCAAGCGCAAAGGACAGATAGAGCAATGCATTGATCCGATTCGGGTGCGAGATTTTGTGACGGCCCTGAGCCTAGCGGTTGCAGCCCGCGCTGAAATGCCCAAAGCTGGGAGACCTGAGCCGATGACCACCAACTCGGCCCGCTCTATGGCACTTAGCTAGAGGGGACGCCAAACGGAGCGCTCAGATAGGCGGTGTCAAGCCACTATCTGTGACAGGTTCTATCCCTGCTTTGGGTATTTTTGTCTAATATTTACTTAGCTAAACTTAGCTAAACTTTAACTAATTTCGTTGAGCTGATAGCTTAACTTAAGCCCCCTACCTCAGCACTTACTATGAGACGTCGCCGCCAAGAAAAGCTTTGGATTCACCAGTGGTCACGGCCTTTGATTGGGGCAATCGCGGCCATCGGCGCATCGGGCACCGGATACTTAACCGCCGTCAAGCTAATGAACAAGACCGCTGCCTGCCTTGGGGGCTGCGATAAAGTACTTTCTAGCGATTGGGCCCAGGTTTTTGGTCTGCCGCTGACTTTATTTGGCTGCTTGTCTTACCTATCTATGTTTGTGCTGGCACTATCGCCGCTGCTAGTCAATGCCGAAAGCAACAAAGACCTTCGCACTAAGCTAGAGAGCTTGACTTGGCCGCTGCTGTTTGTCGGGGCCACTGGCATGATGGTGTTCAGCGGATTTTTGATGTATGTGCTAGCGACGGATCTTAAAACTACCTGCATTTACTGCATCACCTCAGCCACGATGACGGTAGCGATGTTTACCCTGACGCTGGTAGGTCGCCGCTGGGAAGATATCGGTCAACTTTTATTTAATGGGTTAATTATCGCAACGGTTGCCTTAGTAGCGACGCTGGGCATTTATGCCGTACCGGGCGGGCCATTGAGTTCAGGCAATCAGGCGGCTGAAGTCGCGGGTCAAGGCCCACCAGTAACAACGCCTTCGGGAGAAGCTGAGCTAGCGCTGGCCAAACATCTCACCGATAGCGGGGCCAAGATGTATGGCGCTTATTGGTGTCCGCACTGCCATGATCAAAAGCAGCTCTTTGGCAAAGAAGCCTACAAAAAAATGCCCTATGTTGAATGCGCAGCCGACGCCACTAACTCACAAGCAGATCTCTGCACCGCCGAAGATGTGACCAGCTATCCTACGTGGCAAGTCAACGGCGAAGACCTCATGGGCACACAAACGCTAGAGACGCTGGCGTTGGCCTCTGGCTATCAAGGCCCAACCAACTTTATTAACAACGAAGCTGAAGGTGCTGGCGGCACTTCAAACGGCGGCCAGTAAAGTTAGGAATTAGCGCATTACTGCTGCCAGCGAGATTTTAGATCTAGCTTGGCTTTTAGCTCAGTGCGAATTTGGCTGATGATAGAGTCTTCATCTAGTTCGCTGATAATTTTGGTGACAACGGCTTTGGGACTGTCGTCGCCCCAGGTTGCGCCGTTGGCGAGGTAGGTTTTGGTGACTTGCGCTATGGCATAAGTCGATACGCCAGAGACTGCCGCCTGCGTCAGTGCTACTGAAACATAGGGCGTAGCGGTGAGGCCACCTGTCGGCAAAGAGGCCGCTGCTAAAATGCTTTTGAGGCCGCTAAGGCCAAAGCTGACGACGAGTTCACTAGCCGTGAGGCCACCCATTGCGAAGGCAATTTTTCTCAGTAGCTGTAGTGCCCCGTGCTGGGTCATCTCCAATCCGTACACCCTTGCAAGCGTGACAATTAGGGCAATATCAATCGCTGCGCCGCTGAGCAAATCAACCATCATCACCGGGTTCAGAGCGACTGCAATCGACTTGGTGATGACCGTTTTCCAAATGGTGTCATCGGCAGCGCGATCGCGCAACTCCAGCTTACGCATCACCACCTGCTGATTGATATCATTGGCATATAGCAGCGTGTTGAGTGCGATTAGAGCTTTGCCTTCTCGCTGTAAAATGTCCAGGATTTTGAGCTTGAGGGCGCTGACATCAGGGGCGGCGCGCTCGGTGTGAAGGCTGAGTTGGCCGTTGGGCGATCGCACTGCTTGGGTCACCAAAGGAGCCGCCGCCGCTGTCACCATTTGACTCGGCGGTAGCAGCGTCGCCAATCGCTCTGCTCGCAGCGTCGTCAAAATTTGATCGCGATCAGCTGTCGAATACTGATCCACTTTATTGAATACCAGCAGCATCGGTTTACCCGCCTGCCGCAGTTCGCTGAGCGCCGTGTATTCGAGCTGAGTCAAATCACCCGCAATCACAAAAAGAATCAGATCGGCTTGATGGGCAATTTTTTGGGCTATGGCCTGTCGCGTTTCCCCACCGACTTCATCAATTCCGGGCGTGTCAATCAGCTCTACTCGTGAAGCCCCTCGACTAGAATC
>QBMP01000003.1:35713-41911 GCA_003242115.1 Phormidesmis priestleyi | reverse complement strand
CTTTTCGCCTGCTGAGTAACGCCATGCAGCGGCCCCGTCGCAAAAATAGGCTCACCGACCAAGGCATTGAGCAGAGACGATTTACCTTTGCCAACCATGCCAAATACGGCAATATGTACCACCTGAGTCTCTAGCTTTCGCAGCACGCTCTGAAGATGATTGATCTGCGTATCTAGCCCTACCTGTTCGCGCGGTGAGAGATCGAGCTTATTGATCAATGTGGTAACGGCAGCGATCGCCTCCCCATAGCGCCGATCATCAGGTCGCTGATCGGGCCGCTGATGGGGCCGCTGATCGGGCAGATCATCATCCAATCGAGCAAAATCGTCCATTGTGGTTAATTGGCTTAGGTGCAGGCCATGACTCTACGCGATCGCTAGCCTAGCACCTAAAACTGGCTGTGAAATGCTCTCAGCACCTAGCGATCTTATTAAATAATGGGAGAATAAAAATAGGCCCTTTAACCGTTTTATTTCTTATGGAGTTTGAAAGTACCGCACAGCGAGCTTGCTACAACCGGATCGTTCCTTGGATGGAGGATTTGTTCGGAGAAGCCGCCGTTGTCTTTGAAGACGAGCCCTTATTCATTGTAACAATCGGCTCGGCGGTAGCCTCAACTCGCATCATCCCTTGGGGCAAAAATGATGCCCTGATTAACAGCCGCTCTTTTGTCGTCACCGATATCACTATCACCCCAGAGCTGAGCTACTACTTGCTGCGCGCCAATAACGGCATTCACTTCGGCAGGTTTGCGCTCGACAATGAAAACGACATTGTGTTTGAACATAGCTTGGTAGGCTCAGCCTGTGACCAGATAGAGCTACAGCACTCCGTCGAAACTGTGATTCGCATCGCCGATGACTACGATGATGAAATTGTGGCCCGCTGGGGCGGTCAGCGAGCCTTAGAGCGCTGGTCACTTTAGCAGAACTAGCAAAATGGCTAGAGGCAAAATCACTTACCCCTAAAATTGCGCAAAAACCGCTGACTGCTCACGATACTTATCGGCCAATGCCAATATATTGGAAGCCTGCCTGCTCTAGCTTTTTCTGATCGAGAAAATTGCGACCGTCGATCATCACTGGCGCATTCATTAAGCTGGCCATTTTGCGATAGTCCAAGTCTTTGAACTTAGCCCAGTCGGTGACCAGCACTAGCGCATCGCAGCCATCGGCTAGGCGCTCAGGATCGGTTTCGACAATAACGCCTGAAAGCCCCTGACTAACACCGCTTTGAGAAACGATAGGGTCGTAAGCTTTGACCTTTGCACCCAGACGATTGAGGTTTTCAATCATGATGAGGGAAGGGGCATCGCGCATGTCGTCGGTGTCGGGCTTAAAGGTGAGGCCCAAGAGCCCAACAGTTTTGCCTTTTAAAATTTTCAGCACTTTCTGAAGCTTTTCAACGGTGAGCAGCCTTTGGCGATCATTAACGCGAATGGTGGCTTTGAGCAGTTCGGCTTCGTAGCCATAGTCATCGGCGGTATGCACCAGCGCTGAAACGTCTTTGGGAAAGCAAGATCCGCCCCAGCCGATGCCTGCCTGCAAAAATTTGCTGCCAATCCGCGAATCTAGCCCGATGCCGCTAGCAACCTGGGTGACATCTGCGCCAACGCGATCGCAAATATTGGCCACTTCATTGATAAAGCTAATTTTGGTCGCCAGAAAAGCATTCGAGGCATACTTCACCATCTCTGCCGAGCTGAGATCGGTAACAACGACGGGTACCGGCGGCGCATCTACATCTTGAGCAAACTGGCGCTCAACAATGGGCGTATAGAGTTCTTTCATCATTGCTATAGCCTGCCCACTACCGCTACCCAGCACAATCCGATCCGGATTGAAGGTATCGTAGACGGCTGATCCTTCCCGCAAAAACTCAGGGTTGCTGACCACATCAAAGGCAGCTTCAACCGGAGCGCTATGACTACTTGCGCCGACGCCAGCACCGACCGGCACTTTTTGCCTTTCTGAAATCCCATCCAGCACGATCATCCGTACCCAGTCACCAGATCCAATCGGCACTGTGGACTTGTTGACAATGACCTTATAGCCGCCATTCAGGTGTTCGCCGATACCGCGAGCAACGGCTTCAACGTAGCGGGTGTCACTCTCCCCATTTGGTAGAGCGGGTGTGCCAACCGCAATAAATAGAATGTCGCCGTGACTGACGCCAACGCCCAGATCAGCCGTAAATTCTAAATTGCCAGAGGCCATTGATGACTTCATTAAATCCGATAGCCCCGGCTCGTAGATGGGAGATTGCCCCGATTTCATCAGCGCTACTTTTTCTTCGTTGTTGTCAACGCAGATCACGTGGTGACCGATATGGGATAGGCAAACCCCGGTAACTAAGCCTACGTAGCCGGTTCCAATGACACAAACACGCATAATGGCAATCCTCTCTTTAGGTTAAATCGACAGATTAAGATGGCAGAATTGAATTGATAGACAGAGCACAATATTGATCAGAACTGAGCCTTCTAAAAACGGCGCTAAGAAACGACTAAGAGACAGCAGCGGCTGGGGCGCTGCTGAGAGGATTACTCAAAGCAGGACTGAGCGTGCCGTTAGCGGCCATGCGATCGCGAAAATCAGCAATCGTTTTTTCCAATCCAGCCTGCAATTGCACCTCAGGCTCCCAGCCTAAGAACTCTTTTGCTTTAGTAATATCCGGCTGACGGCGGCGAGGATCATCTTGAGGCAGCGGCTTGTACTGCACTTCAACCGCTGGATTGACCATTTTTTGAATGGTTTGCGCCAGCTCTAAAATGCTGTACTCGCCGGGATTGCCCAGATTAATCGGCCCGATATGATCCCCATTCATCAGACGGATAAAGCCTTCTACCAAGTCTGAAACGTAGCAGAAGCTGCGGGTTTGAGAGCCATCTCCATATACCGTCAAAGGCTGACCACTCAGGGCTTGAACAATAAAATTACTAACTACTCGGCCATCGTTTTCGAGCATTCGAGGGCCATATGTGTTGAAAATTCGTACGACCCGAATATCTACATCGTTTTGACGGTGATAGTCAAAAGCTAGGGTTTCAGCAATCCGCTTGCCTTCGTCGTAGCAGCTGCGAATGCCAATAGTATTGACGCTGCCCCGGTACTCTTCCGGCTGCGGATGCACTTCCGGATCGCCGTACACTTCTGATGTAGACGCCAGGAAAAACCTAGCTTTTACGCGCTTGGCAAGACCCAGCATATTGAGTGTGCCCAGCACATTGGTCTTTACAGTTTTGACGGGGTTGTACTGATAGTGAACAGGTGAGGCAGGACAAGCCAAGTGATAAATCTGATCGACTTCTAGACAAATGGGCTCGGTGATATCGTGACGAATCAGCTCAAAGTAAGGATTACCTAGCCACCGCAGAACGTTGCGCTTATGCCCAGTATAAAAGTTGTCAAGGCAAATAACCTCATGATCAGCAGCCATTAGCCGATCAATTAGGTGGGAGCCGATAAAGCCAGCGCCCCCAGTGACTAAAATTCGCATAGTTTTTTGAGGTCTGAAAGAACACGTATCAGTAAGATTGGATAGCGATCATCAAGCGATGAATGGCGACAATATTCGACAGTATTGATGCAGCTATCTACACATACTGTCCATACATAAAGACGACACCTACTATCCAAGGTTGCCTAGAAATGTAACAAAGTTTCCCTGCTTTAATGAAGCAAATATTTTAATTTCACTGAAACTTCAACCGCTTCTATCAATACCCAGAACATTTGATACGTTATCAGAAGCTTCAGAAGCCGTTAGCTGACTAGCGATGCGTTCTAACTGCCCTTCAATATGTCCTTTGACTGCCTTATAACTGTCCTTTATCTGCCCTTCAACTGCTCGGCGTGAGTTTGAGCACAGCCATAAACGCTTCTTGCGGGACATCGACCGTACCAATGGACTTGAGTCGTTTTTTGCCTTTAGCCTGCTTTTTCAGCAGCTTTTTCTTGCGAGAAATATCGCCGCCATAGCATTTGGCCAAAACGTCTTTGCGCAGGGCCGGAATGCTTTCACTCGCAATGATGCGGCTACCGATGGAAGCTTGAATAGGAATTTTAAACTGGTGCCTTGGGATCAGCTCTTTGAGTTTTTCAGTCAGGGCGCGGCCCACGTAGTAGGCTTTGTCTTTATGCACGATGGCAGCTAACGGGTCTACGATGTCGCCATTGATCATCACATCAAGTTTGACCAGCGCATTGGTGCGATAGCCGATGAGGTTATATTCCATGCTGGCGTAGCCTCGGCTGCGCGACTTCATCTGGTCAAAAAAGTCGGTGACGATTTCAGCGAGGGGCATTTCATACATCAGCGTGGTGCGCCCCGGCGTCAGGTATTTCATGTCTTTAAAGTCGCCTCGACGCTTTTGGCACAGTTCCATCAAGGTGCCGACGAATTCTTCGGGGGTGATGATATCAACTTTGACGTAGGGCTCGTCAATTTTTTCGCGCTGCTGCGGCTCGGGTAGCATACTCGGATTGTCGATTTCAATCACGTCGCCTTTAATGGTGGTCACGCGGTAGATCACTGAAGGCGCGGTGGTGATCAGATCCAGGTCATATTCTCGTTCTAAGCGCTCTTGCACAATTTCCATATGCAGCAGCCCCAAAAATCCGCAGCGAAAGCCGAAGCCCATAGCGCTGGAGGTTTCGGGCTCGTATTGCAGCGCGGCGTCGTTCAAGCGCAGCTTATCGAGCGCTTCACGCAGATCTTCGTATTCGTCAGAATCGGTGGGAAATAGTCCGCAAAAGACCATCGGCTTGGCTTCGACGTAGCCTGCTAAGGCTTCGGCGGCGGGGTCTTTGACGAGGGTGATAGTGTCACCGACGCGGGCGTCTTCGACTGATTTGATAGAGGCGGCGATGTAGCCAACTTCCCCGGCATGAAGGTCTTCAACCGGGACTTGATTGGGCGAGAGGACGCCGAGTTCGTCGATGTCGTATTCTTTGCCGGAGGCCATTAGGCGAATGCGATCGCGCTGATTAATCACCCCATCGGTCACTCGAAAATAGATAATCACCCCCCGATAGCTGTCGTAATAGCTATCAAAAATCAGCGCCCGCACGGGTTTTTCGGTGGTGTCTTCAGGTGGAGGCACGAGGTAGGTAATCGCTTCTAAAATTTCTTCGATGCCAATGCCTTCTTTGGCTGAGGCCATAATGGCATTGCTACAGTCGAGGCCCACAACTTCCTCAATTTCCGCTCGCACTCGCTCCGGATCGGCTCCGGGCAAATCGACTTTATTCAGCACTGGAATAATTTCCAGATTGTTTTCGATGGCTAAGTAAACGTTGGCTAGCGTCTGCGCTTCTACGCCTTGAGAGGCATCGACGACTAAAAGCGCCCCTTCACAGGCTGCGAGCGATCTTGATACCTCATAGGTAAAGTCCACATGCCCCGGCGTGTCGATTAAATTAAGCACATAGGTTTCACCATCTTTAGCGGTGTAGTTCATCCGGGCCGCTTGCAGCTTAATGGTGATGCCCCGTTCGCGCTCGATGTCCATTGAGTCAAGGAATTGAGCTTTCATGTCGCGATCGCTCACCGTGCCTGTTTTCTGCAACAGCCGATCGGCTAGCGTAGATTTACCATGATCAATATGGGCAATGATAGAAAAATTACGCAGACGGGAGACAGGTACGTCGGTCATGAAGAAAGCGCTGAAACAATGGGGAAATCTGAAAGTTAACGCTGAGAAAAATTCTGGGGAAGTCTAGAGCGCCGACTAAATTGACGCTCATCCCCTAATCTTAGGCTTTAAGGGGAAGAGTTTGAGTCCTTCAGCCGCCTCGTGTGATGTTGTCCCCGGTGATCTTAGCCAATAAGCGATAATCTTGAGGGAAGTGATCGCAAAAATGCTTCACTCAAGCAACGGGCCATGTTCACACCATGAACACACATGAACATATTTGTATGCCCACAATTTTAAGTCTTTCAAGTTGAGCGTGATGCCTCAGCCTAGCCGCCCTACTTCCCCAATTGAATCGGTATCATCGCCTCATTTTGAGGCCGAAACTGCCCCAGCGGCGGTGACAGAAGGCTGTGCTCAAAATCCTGGCAAAGATTCTGGCAAAGATTCTGGCAAAACCGAGGCTAGTGCCTCTAACGTTTTAGTCGTTACGCACACCGCAGCAGGCGAAATTTTGTCGCTGCATTGGCCTGAGTCGGTAGAGTGCCAAAGCCAGACACGGG
>QBMP01000003.1:25589-35703 GCA_003242115.1 Phormidesmis priestleyi | reverse complement strand
ACGGGTGGGTGAATCAATCGCTGCTATTTTTGGCCCCGTAGCGCTAGAACCTTATTTACGGCGAGTCGAGCAAGTACTCAATACCCAAAAACCTCAGGAATTTCAGTGTGTTGTGCGCTGCGGCCATCAGCCCGTTAGCTTTGAGTTTTTGTTAAGTCCATTACCCAGTCAAGTGCCCGCTCAAGTCCCGAATCAGGCGCGATCGCTCGATCCGACAGTCGCTCCTCCCGGTTCAATTACCGGCGTAGTCGGCGTCGGTCGCCGCATCGTACCGGAAATTAGCCAGCTCCTCAAGGTTCGCTTAGCTAGCAGCAGTAGTACTGGCGGCGGCAGCTACTATGCCTTGCTTTCAAGCGTGGCCTCTAACATTCGTAAAACGCTCGATCTTCAAACCATTTGGCAAGAGACGGTAAGTGGCTTGGGCAACATGCTGGCGCTAGATCGCTGCTTGGTCTGTGATTATTCTCAGACAATGCAAACGCTGACCGTTGTCGCTGAATACCATCAAACCGATCTGCATCCCTGCCTGGGCAAAACGTTTGATCTCGCGCTCAAATCAGACTTTTCACAGACGCTGCAAAGTCTGGAACCAGTCATTTCTGACTTTGCGCGCGGGGATCAGCGCGGCGAGGGTGATTCGCCCTACACCGTATTGACCGTTGCCACCTGCTATCAGAGCGAACCCAACGGCATTTTGGTGTTGCAGCAGCCACCCTATCGCTCCTGGCAGCCATTTGAAATTGAGCTAATTCAAGAACTCACCGATCAGGTCGGAACTGCCATTGCTCATGCCAAGCTCTTTAATGACAGTCAAAACATCACCCAAGAGCTGCGTAAAAAGTCTCAGGCGCTGCGGCAGATCAATGATGAACTCAGGCGCAAGCACGATGAGCTAGAAGAAGCCAAACGTCAAGCGGAAGAGGCATCTCAGCTAAAGAGCGATTTTTTGGCCAATACGTCTCACGAACTACGAACGCCGCTCAACGGCATGATCGGCTTTTTGCGGCTCGTACTGGATAATATGGCAGACAATGAAGCTGAACAAATCGAGTTTATTCAAGAGTCTCACAACTCCGCCATTCATCTCTTGAATTTGATTAATGACGTGCTCGATATTGCCAAAATTGAAGCTGGCAAAATGAACCTGACGAAGGATGCGGTTAGCCTTGAAGAGCTCCTGTCAGAAATTGAAAAATTACTGCGTCCTCATATTGAGCGCAGCGGCCTTGAATTCGATATTTTGCTGCCAGCGACTTTGGATGAAATCAAGCTGTACGGTAACTATCAGCGGCTAAAGCAGGTGCTGATAAATCTGGTGGGTAATGCCAACAAGTTCACGCATGAAGGCGGGATCACTATTCGCGCTGAAATTAGGCTTCAGCCTTTAGAATTTGAAGGCCAAACTTGGCCCGGTTTGGTGAAGCTCAGCGTCGCTGATACGGGCATCGGCGTGTCGCTTGAAAAGCAAGACCGGCTGTTTCAAACATTTAGCCAGGTAGACAGC
This sequence comes from Phormidesmis priestleyi, assembly GCA_003242115.1. Lineage (GTDB taxonomy): Bacteria > Cyanobacteriota > Cyanobacteriia > Phormidesmidales > Phormidesmidaceae > Phormidesmis > Phormidesmis priestleyi_A. The sequence continues at coordinate 34,199 of QBMP01000003.1, read as the reverse complement.
GCTCGTACCCGCCAGTATGAGGGCACCGGGCTGGGGCTAGCGATTTCTCAGCGGCTCGTCGAAGAAATGGGCGGGAAAGTGAAGTTTATTAGCATGGGGGAGGGTCTAGGCGCGACGGTGACCTTTACAGCGATTTTGTATCAGGAGCCAGTGATGGCGCTAGGAAGTCGGTAGAATCGCTTTAACCAGACGTTTGAGCCGACGTTTGGCTATCAGAAGATGCGGGAAGTGTTGCGATAAACGGCTCCCGCCCCGCTTTAGTGACGGTTAGCTTTTGGGCTAGAGCGTCCCAATTCTTTTGCTCTAGCTGCTCGATAGTGGTGGAGATTTCACTTTGGTAGCATTTGAGCGATCGCAGCACTTCATCTCGGTTGTATTGCGCCATCATCAGCCCTAGCTCAGGATTGCCGCCACCGACTCGGCTCGTATCTTGAAAGCCTGAACTTGCAAGCTGCTGGGCAAGCTGCAAAACATCGGGATCGCGCTCTTGCAGCGCAGCGTAGATCAAATTCGCGCTCACCATCACCGGCAAATGAGAAATCCAGGCCACGGCTCGATCATGGGCTTCAGGAGAGCAGCGATACAGCCGCGAGCCGAGCTGCTGAGCCAGCTTTTCGATGGTAGCGATCGCCTCAGGCTGCGTCTGCGTCAGCGGCGTAATTACATAAGGGCGCTGCTGAAAAATACCGGGCTCGGCAGCGTCCAATCCGGCTTCACTTTTACCGCTCATCGGATGCCCGCCGACAAACAGCGGCCATTGACGAGTCGCTTCAGCCACAATCGCCGCCTTCACAGAGCCGACTTCAGTGATCAGAGTGCTGGACGCAAGCACCGTTGCTAGCTGCTTCACCATCGGCACAATGGTGGCAATTGGCGTACAGATAAAGACCACATCGCAGGCGCTAAGCGTCTGTAGATCGGTGCTAGCGAAATCTACAGCGTGGCGAGCTTTAGCCTGATCGCAAGTCTCTGGGCGGCGGGCAATGCCATAGACTTGATGGCCCAGCGCTCTAAAGTCCAAACCCAGGCAGCCGCCAATCAGTCCTAGTCCCACAATGCCAATTTTCATAAGCGCTCATTCCGCTGCACGGTATTCAAACCTCCTTATCATCCCTGACCGTTGCCCTTGTTTGATCACGCTTGTTTTATCATCGGATTCAGCTTTGGCAATGTGTCACAATAAGAGCCATTGCCAGTGTTTATATGGTGTTTATCGGGCGCTTCAGACCAGGCGCTCATAGCACTTTTACATCCTTTAAGCCCTTACTTTTACGCCTGTGATCGAGACAGAAGTTCATCAGCGCCTTCGGGCTTATCTCCAAGCGCAGGGGCAGACTCAGTGGCCCCATCATTTAACGATGGCGCGGCTAGTAGCGAGAGCCTTGCGGGTGGGCCGGAGCGCGCTGATGCAGGTAGATAGCCTAGCAGCGTATCAGGGCAGCTACCGCCTCAGCTACTTGATTCCGGCTTTGCTGTGGCCAGAGCCTGCCATTTTGGCCCTGCCTGAAAAAATTTTAGAGACGGTGCTTTGGCAAGATATTCCTAATTTGCAGCAGGGCTTGCCCGTCGTTAAAGCAGTGTGCTCAGGCGATCGCTGGCCGACAGAAGGCGCGAACCAGGATCCAAACAGCAGCTTTAGAGGACTGCTGGTGACGTCGGCTGAAGCCTGGTTGCGCGATCGCCTCACGCCCAATTTATCGCCTCAAACCCCTCGTTTTCCGCCGGGAATTGTCACCTTAATAGATGGCGTGAGCGATTTGGAACGCTGGGCGCGATCGCAGCTCAGTCATGCTCTGTGCGCCCAAGATTGGGATCTGCTAATGCTGGCCTATCCAAATCTGCGCGATCGCCTGCGGGATTTTCGAGTAAGGCTCACCCATGCAGTTTTCCAGCATCCGGTGAATCCTTATGGCGCACATCTCATTGAAGCCCCTGAAAAAGCACTGCTCAACGAGCTGATCGAAACCTTGGAAGAACAGGGCGAGGGCGATCAGATGCCGCTGCGGTGGGCGCGATTCTGGCAGCAGTTTCTACAGCCGGAACGACTGGCCTGGGCTAGCTTAGATCGCACTTCCGGTAGTGTGACGCTGCACTGTGCGCCCGCCGAAATTTGCCATCAGCTCGCCTCAGTTTGGGCGCAGCAGCCGGTGGTCTTAATTGGCGCAGCGCTCGATCCCCGACCAAAAGCTGAACAATACCGGGATCGTCTGGGCTTAGGAGAAATGACCTGCCTGAGCTTCGGCCCTGATCGCCATCATGATTCGCTTCAGCTCTATGTGCCAGATCATTTGCCCATGCCCAACACCAGTCAATTTAAAGCTGCCGCCCTCCAAGAAATTCGGGCCTTACTAAGCGCTCAGGGAGCCACGGCTGCACCGACCGTCATTATCATTGGCGATGTACCGCTAAGAGATCAGTTTGCAGCTATTTTGGCGGCTGAATTTGGCTCCAGAGTCAGGGTAGAATCGCCGGTTGAGGAGCAGGGCATTTTGATCACCGGCTGGGAGTATTGGCGATCGCACCGTGCTGGTTGCTCAACCGGCTTGGCAGCTCACGCGACCGCGCCAGGGCTATTGATCATTACGACCTTACCGATCCCTTCGCTAGAAAATCCTCTCGTCGCAGGTCGAGTCGCTAGCTACAAGCGCCGCCGCCAAGATTGGTTCAAAGCATACCTGCTCCCATCGGCCATTAGCGAACTGCAACAGGCAGTGGCTCCTGTGCGATCGCGCCGCTATTTATCTGGCCAAATAAATGACCAAATAAATGACCCGTTAAACGATCACAGCCACAGAGAACCCAGTGGCGGCATCGTCGCTTTACTCGATAACCGACTCAACTATCGCAGCTACGGCCACCAAATTTTGGCTGCCCTAGAGCCTGCCTTGCGCAGCAGCCATCTAAACGAAGAGTGGTTCATCAAATGATTTTATTCAGCGTTTACGGCAGTGACAGATTTAACAATTCATAAACTCAGTCAAAGTATCCGTCAGTTCTCTAAAATTGCCCGCTATGATAGGGCCACAGCAATCTATACCCTCTTAGCCCCCTCACCTGAATCAGTATTATGGGAGAATCCAAACGCCGTCAAGAAGCAATGGGCGACAGCTACGGCAAACCAGAATCCGTCCTTCCTGGCATCCCAATCAGCAAAGATACGGCTGCCAAATTTGTTAGCTGGAGCACCAAAGGTGCCTGGGCTGGCATCATCCTAATGATTGGCGCTTGGCTAACCATCCGCTTTATTGGCCCCGGATTTGGCTGGTGGACGCTCACAAATTAACCCTCGCTGCCACCGCTAGAGAATGATCTAGACAGCTATTTTGGGCTGATTATTTGGCTAACTGAATAGTTAGCCATCATTTATCTATTGACAGATTAATAGATTGATAGATTGATAGATCCGACTATCAACTCGCTTCTTGATAGAGATCTACGCCTACTTGCGGATTAGTTATGTCAACTTTTGTCATATTTTTGATCCCTACAGTGTTCAACACTGTAGTTAGGCTCCCAGATACGTTAGAACAGATAGGCGCATAGCGTATCTGCCCATAGTCTGTCAACGAAAATCCCTCATTTGCCTCACTCAGCGCATCTTAAGGGGCTTTTCTAGTCACGAAAGCTTCGTGCAGCCAAATTTTGTCGCCTTTCATGGCTTAGCACCTAGCTCAGGCGACTGTGGCAGATAAGCTTGTTACAGTTTAAAAATTTTGGAGCTGATACGCTCGTGAACGTTAGTTCTTTAAAGTGGAGTGGGTATGTTACAGTATCCATCGGTTTAAATTGTTATAAAAGGTTACATTTGTTTTAAACCTTGGTTACTCTGGTTAAAGACAGCCTTTAAGTAGGCTGGATTCTTTGCAAGGGTTTAATCGGGAAACTTGTTAAGAAAAAGTTAAGTAAAATATGTAAAACTGAGCAATGGTGTAGAGGAAAGACAATGTTTGTCAGACTTGCAAATCAGCACCGACAGTTTGTCCAAGATCTGGTTTTAGATCTAAAGGCGCTGGCGGTCGTTTTGGAAAAAAGAGGGTACCTAGCTTCTTGCTATACCTGCGGAGAAGAGCTGAACAGCGCTTCGTTTATGGTGAGCTTAGGCGGCGATCATCTGATTCGCTTTTTGGTCTCTGATTACGGAATCACTTGGACTGAAATGCGCGATGACCGCGAGCTGATGAAGCTTGAAGGCGCTGAGGCAATTAATCAGCTTCAAGAGCTTGCTAACTTGATTAAATATCAAGTCAGTCCGGCTGAATGTGAGGCAGTTGCCTAGTTTGGATACTGCTGAGCGAAAGACTGCGGATGCAGATAGCGGCTCACTCTTTTAGCTGCTTGCTCAAGTGATTGAACGATCTTTACTTTTATTGAGATCTCAGTTGCGTTTAACTTAAGCCTAGTTAACCCTAACAACGCAGCTCTTAGGCCAAATAATGTGGATTGTTAGCCCATTGCTACGGCATTGGTACTTACTCAGATGATTAAGCTTTGGAATAAGCCTAGATGGGAAGCCGTCTAGGCTTATTTATTGGGGGCTTATTTATTAAGGGCTATCCGGACAGCAGGCTCCATGCTCAACACCGCCGGGTTTACCAAAACATTTTCCCAACATTAATATACATATGTACTATTTTTTAATTGATTTTTAGCAGATTGTCCAGGGTCAGCGCCACATTTTCAATAAGTATTTTTGATAGATAATAGAAGCTGCTCGCTTTGCTGCTCTAAAGAATTTACTTAGGAATTTACTTAAAGAGTTAGCGCAACGGATTCGCTGAAAGAATTGGCTCAAATGTTAGATCCTATTGCTGATTACCCTATCGAACAGACCCATGATCTATCCATTGGAGTCGCAGGCTTAACCGATTATCTAAAACTACTCATAGAAGACAATCCGCAGCTGCGAAAAATTTGGGTCGTCGGGGAAGTGTCGAGTGCGCGTAGCCACCGTCAGTGCGGCTGTACCCTAAGCGCGGCTCCTATCAGCTGACGGTATGGCAGGTATTGCCGGTCGGCAAGGGATTGCAGGCACTCAGGTATCAGCAGCTGCGATCGCGCCTAGCCGCCGAAGGTCTGTTCGATCAGGCCCGCAAGCGCCCGCTACCGGCCTATCCTCAAACTCTGGCCGTTGTCACGTCTCCAGAAGCGGCGGCCTGGGGTGACATTCAGCGCACGCTGAGTCAGCGCAATCCCACCCTCAAAATTTTGCTATCACCTGCGACGGTACAGGGCGCAATGGCTCCGGTTTCAATTGCCAACGCGATCGCCCGCGTCACTCGCGATCGCCGAGCCGATGTGCTGCTGCTAGCAAGGGGCGGCGGTGCCAGCGAAGATTTGGCTTGCTTTGACGATGAGCGGGTAGTGGCCGCCATCGCCCAGTCGCCCAGTCCAGTAATTACCGGCATTGGCCACGAGCGCGACGAATCGCTGGCTGACTTGGTGGCCGATGTCTGCGCGCACACTCCCACGGCTGCTGCTGAGCAGGTCGTGCCAAGTCTGAGCGATCTCTATACTGAACAAGTACAGTATTTACAGCGCCTCACTCAGCTGATGACGCGCCGTCGTGGCCAAGCACGAAGCCAAATTTCCGGGCTTAAGGCTCGTCTCCACCGCCTCCAGTTAGATAAAAAAATTGCCCAGCACCAGCGCGATCTTCACTGGCAGCAACAGCAGCTTATTGCCAGCCTGAGCCAGCGGCTACAGCTCGCCCAGCATCAGCATCAGCTACTCCAAGAAAAGCTAGCGACCCTAGATCCTGAAGCTGTGCTAAGACGCGGCTATGCCCTCGTCAAAGCCCACGGCCAAATCGCCACTGCCGCCGCTAAGATTGCCGTGGGCACCGAATTAGAAATTCAGCTCACCCACGGTCAGCTCAAAGCAACGGTCACCGATAATAGTGCTGTATTGAATCATCAGGACTAAAGCTCCCATGCCCCGCGCCAAAAAAACGCCAGCGCTTCCTGCCGACTGGAGCTACGAAGCCACCCTCAGCCGCATTGAAACCATTACCGACCAGCTAGAAACTGGCGAACTGCCCTTAGAGACGGTATTTGAGCAGTTTGCCGAAGCGGTCAGCGCCCTTCAGCAGTGCGATCAGTTTTTGCAATCTAAGCAGCAGAGTGCGGCGTTGCTAATAGAGACGCTGGTTGGCGAAGCTGAGGATTAAAGCCGTTTAGCTTTTCTTATCTCTACTGGCTATCTCTATCGATCGGCGCGAGTGATAGACGCGAGTGATCGGCGCGAGCTTGAGCGCAGCTACTGCCATACGCTAGCTAATGGCTGAGAGGAATTAGCCTGAACAGTTGGGGTGAAATGATTTTGAGGGTAGTTAGATTTGCTTTCAGACGAGCTGGCGAGATGATGAACTGGTAGCAAAATTTTAAAAATAGTGCCTTTACCCGGTGCGCTCTCTACTAAAATGCGCCCATTCATACGATTGACTAGCTGCTGCACTAACGTGAGCCCTAAGCCATTACCTGCCCCGCTATGATGCGTTGGTGGGCGATAAAACGCTAAGAACATTTGGTCAATATCAGCTTTGGCAATGCATTCGCCAGAGTCTTCAATCGTGAGCGCGACAAAGTTGGCATTATGAGGGGCAGCGGCCACCCAAATGCGGCCGCCTTTAGGGGTGACCTGCATCCCGTTATTAATCAAATAAATCACGATTTGCTTGAGTTCTGCTTCTAAACCTAAGATGGGTGTTAGTGTCGGCGGCACTGTATAGGCCAGCATAATGCCGCGTTCTTCGGCAATCGGCTGATAGGTGCTGACAACCCCTGGAATAATGTCTGAGAGCTGCAAAGCTTTGGGCGGCGTGCTGGGAGTGGTTTGAGTTTGTAGCAGATCGATAATACTATTGATAAGAGAGGTCTGGCGATCGCACTGCGTCGTGATCATTTCTAAATAGCGCTGCCGCTGAGCGAGCTTGAGCGTAGGCGAACCCAAGAGCGTCAGTGCAGTTTTAATCGTGGTCAGAGGTGACTGTAGCTCTTGTCTGGCCTGCGCCAAAAAGTCAAGTGACAGTGATTTCAGGGCCGCATCAGCAGCCGATACCAACGTGCTTTTAGAGATGGCTAACTGCGATCTCAACTCTACATGGGCCTGCAACTGCCACCCCAAAAAAGCCTCCGTCAGCGGCAAGCTCTCACAGCTCAAAAGCTCCTCAGGAAAACAGCGATCCCACTGATTGAGTACAGCTTGAGCAGCTATAGACTGCTCGAAACAGGCGGCTTTTGCCAGATCGTCTGAACTCGAATCTGCGCCGATGGGTGCAGACAAATCAGCCTCAACCGGGATCGTCTCATCCTTTCCAGCGCTCGAAGGCCAGCTTATTTCATTCGATAAGCTACCTTTGATCATCTGCTTGATCCCGCTACTAAGCGCCGCTACTGTGCGGCCAGAGGTCGAGCAATAAAGCTTCAGAGTGCGCTTATCAGGCGTTCCATCAGAGGCCATAAGGCCCGATGTGCGCACCGCAAACAAAGCGCACACAAAGTTGTTTGCAACCGCCAAACACAGGTACTCTCGCTTGAAATCAGGACTTTGCTCAAGCGGGATAGATCGCAAACTCGCTGCCAAATGATCCGGCGGACTCCCAATTTGATCGCCCAATGTGTAAAGCGTGCAGCCCGGTGCCTGCTGTCCATACTGCCAAATATCAGTCCACCAAGCATCTTCTTTAGGGAGTTTCAGCCATAGCGTTGCCGGAATTTGATGCGCAATTAAGAATTGGCTCAGCGACTGTATTGCCGATTTGAAGCCTCGCGGATCGACCGCGATCGCACTAGGCTGTGGCTGCAAACTGACCCACTGGCTCTGTAAAGATAAAGGCGACATTGGCATACAAAATTATGAATAACTGGCAGTTAAGCCCGGAGAGCGATCATTAAAGGCGTTCACTCCTGTAGCCCAATAGAAGGATCTCAAGACTGACTTGCCTAAATATGCCCAAATTACGCACCAAAAATAGCGGCGACTTTCAGTGATTTGGGCATATTCTCGCTTATCGCTAGCTAATTACTTGCAAAACAAGGCTACGCAGACTTTTCGCTTAAAGTGATTACTCGCCGTTTTCGCCGTTTTCGCCGTTTTTTTTTGGTGTGAAAGCAGCATGGCTACCTGAAGAACCGTCAGTTACGCATCCGCACACTGCTATAGCGAGACTATTGTGGTTAGCATTTTTCCAAATGCCAGCTGACTTAATATTTGAAAAAGCTATATGTAAATGGCTATCTATATTAAATGCTAATTCTAAGAAATTATTAACGCTGCCTCTCAGCTAGCTGAAGAGAATGGCGCAAAGCTTATAGAACTTTAAAACAAAACCTCGCAGACTATGTGAGGCTGCGAGGCAAAGTTTTATTGACATACCCCCAAGGGAATTCGAATCCCTGTCGCCTCCGTGAAAGGGAGGTGTCCTAGGCCTCTAGACGATGGGGGCGCATGTGTTTGAACCTTTATAAGGGTAACTGCTGTTTGTGCGTTGTGTCAAACCTAAATTGCTTTTTTCTGTTGGCTTGTTGACGTTAGTGGTTTGATGCCAGGTTTACTTAGCACTCCTACTAGCACTTGTATCGGCTCAGAACTATCGGCTCAGAACTATCGACT